>JAJRTO010000352.1 GCA_024278235.1 Candidatus Poribacteria bacterium | reverse complement strand
CTGCTGAGTCCCCAGGCCAAAATAGCGGATGTAACCGCCACGGCACCGGGGACACGCTTTGGATACAGGACGTTGATCATTACAATGATGACACACCAACTTCTGAGAATTGAAATGATAGGTCATGGTGATCGAGCAGTTACCACACTGTTCCACGTAACCGCATTCTCGGCAGAAGACATAGGTCGAGTGTCCGCGACGGTTCAGAAAAAGGATCACCTGCTCCTGCTCCTGCAACCGTTGCTCAATGGCCTGCCTCAACGTCGTGGAGAAGATCGTGCGGTTGTTATGCAGCTTCAACTCGTCACGCATATCCACAACATGGACAGGTGGAAGCGGCACATCGTGGATCCGGTGAGATAACGTCAGAAGTCGGTATCTTCCCTGTTTCGCCTGATGGTAGGATTCCAGAGATGGTGTTGCCGTTCCCAGCACCACAGGCGCACCTGTCAGGCGAGCGCGCTGGATGGCCACTTCCCGGGCATGGTAGCGAGGAGATGGGTCCGCCTGCTTATAGGTGGTTTCGTGTTCTTCATCGATGATGATGATCCCTAGATCCTTGAGAGGAGCAAACACCGCCGAGCGTGGACCAACGACGATATCAACATCTCCGGTCCGGGCACGGCACCATTGGTCATAGCGTTCTCCTTGTGAAAGCTGGCTGTGAAGAACGGTGATCCGATCCCCAAAACGCGCTGCAAAGCGAGAGACCGTCTGTGGTGTCAGCGAGATTTCCGGCACGAGCACAATGGCCGTGCGTTTCTGCCCGAGCACATGCGCAATGGCCTGCATATAGACTTCCGTTTTGCCGCTACCGGTGACCCCATGAAGTAGGAAAACATCCGGTTTGCGCTGCTCAATCGACGCCACGATCTGAGAGAGGGCCTCCTGTTGTTCAGGGTTCAGAGGAAGCGGATCGGGCGATCCCTCAGTAACCGGTTGGGCGGTACCTCGAACTAACGTGATCGGCCCACAGGCGACCAGGCATTTCTTTTCAAGCGCACGGATCGTGCTGGTACTGGTTCCTGCTTTTTCTGCTAACAGTCCCACCAACATCGGTTCGCCGGGCTCTGGCATGTCGAGGAGTGCCCTGATGACAGATGCCTGTTTGGGAGCCCGCCGATCCAGATTCGCCACGGCCTCTCTTGCTTCATCCGCGGACACGGCGAGCATCGCTCCCAGGGCCGTTTTGGGCTGAGTTCCCTTTGATAATTCATCTGAGATACGTATCCACTGTCGACTCTCACATACTGCTAACGTGGCGTACAGATGCCGACCTCGAAACTGACTCCGCAATTGACTGACAGGGGCGGGTTTGTCACGGAGTGATTGCAACAGTTCCCCTTGAAACGGAGCATGCTGCGTTACTGTCTCGATAAGCTCCTCTGTAACCTGGTCTGTGATGGTGACGATGCGACGACTGACCACATTGATACCAGCAGGCATGGCACATTTCAGGACTTGTCCCCAGGAAGCCAGATAATACTCCGCCATCCAGCATGTCAGTTCAAGTATCTGTGGATCAAAAAACGGCGTCTCATCCAGACAGTCGAGGATGTCTTTGACCTGGGGAACCTCCGGTTCGGATATCGACTCGACAATGACACCTTCGATTTGCCGATTACCAAAGGACACCAGGACACGACTGCCGATCTGAGCCTGTTCCTGAAGATGTTCGGGGATACGGTAGGAGTAAAGTTGATCGAGGGGGAGGGGGAGAGCAACGTTTACATATTGATCGGGTAAAGCAGGGGGATGGGAGGGTGGGGAAAGTTCTCCATGTCTCATTGTCACCTTGCCTCCTTATCCTCTGAGTTCACCGTCCTTCGAGCCGTCCCTGTATTTTCTGTATGTCCTCCCAGACTTCACGCTTGGCAGCGGGATTACGTAGCAGAAATGCGGGGTGGTACGTCGGCATCAATGGAATTCCCTGATAAGTGTGGAACCGTCCGCGCAGACGGGAAATAGAATCCGTGGACTTCAAGAGCGTTTGGGCGGCGAACTTGCCGAGTGTGCAGATCACTTTGGGCCGGATGCATTCCAGTTGCCTTCGCAGGAAGGGCTCGCACTGTTCGATCTCAAGTGGTTGAGGATCCCGATTCTTCGGGGGACGACATTTTAGTACATTGAGTATGTAAACGTCTTCCCGCCTTAGCTTGATCGCACGAATGATGTTAGTCAGCAGTTGACCCGCCTTACCCACAAAGGGTTCACCCACTCGATCTTCATCCGCCCCGGGAGCCTCGCCAACGAAGACAAGTTCCGCCTGCTCACTACCGACACCGAATACGACGTTCTGACGTTGCTCGTGCAGGGGGCAGCGACGACAGCCCATTGCATCTTCATGCAGTGCTGTCATATCCATCACCATGCGTGGATCTGTCGTGAACGCATCCGGAAACAGTGAGCCGTTTTCGACGGCCGATTCTTCACGCTCTGTCTGCCATCCTGCATCGTCGATCACGCAGACACCGGCGGCCAGTTCTTGCTCAAGATGAAATTTGACAGAGAAGATGATCTCTCGGAGTTCCTGGATGGGATCAGGCTCATGTCTCATGATACTTGGCTTAAGCGTGCCTTGAACTCGTCAATCTGTTGGACAGGGGTAGGATCGATTTCATTGAGGATGGCCAGATAAAAGCTGGCCCAGTCTGCAATGTAAATGAGAGAGAAGATACGTGCCAAACGTCCAGTGCCACGCGCATGAACATGGACGACATCGCGTGCATGACACTGAATCAACTGTTCAGCGATCTCCATCCTCGCCTGGACGCGCTCATGGTCTTGCTGATCATGGAGCATGATGAGGTAGCACTGCTGTGTGATATGGGTGGTCGTTTCCCAACCTTCGATCTCGTTGTGGTTCATCTCAGGGAAAGTAGCACTATAGGCCAGCGTCTTGCTATTTTCGCAGAATTGTCCTCGCCAACGCACGGCAATCGCCTCCATCTCATGTGAGGCATAGGTGACGGGGAGTGCACCATGAAGTTTCCGAGCCAGAGACATGGGCAAACTATCACCCGCTGAGGGGCAGTATTCTCCACTCATTGTTTCCAGTAAAGCGATGGTCTCTTCCAGTTCGGCGTCCAGATCGAAACCGGGAGCAAGCCCAAGTCCTGAGATGGCAGATAGAATGGGGATGCACAGGTATCCCAGCGATGTTCTTGGCGGCTGATCCGGGGGAATCTGTAAGCATGGTACATTTGCTGCAACAGCCTTTTCACCGAGTGTCCCCCCACTAGAGATCACCACCATCTGGGCTCCACGGCGTTGAGCATCGTCAAAACAGGACAGAGTCTCTTCTGTGTTTCCAGAATAGCTCACTGCGATAAAAAGCGTGTTCTCATCAACGAACCCGGGCAGCGTGTAGCTTCGATTTGTCAGCATAGGCACGCGGAGATGATCACGCAAGGCAGAGCATGCAACATCACCGCCAATCGCCGATCCACCCATACCAGCGACAACGATGTTGGTGATGTTAGCGAAAGATTGAGCAAATGTATCCGGAATCGTGGATTGGCAGATCTGCAGAGCCGTTCGGCATTGATCGGGGAAATTCGCGATAATCCGCAACATATTCTGCGCATCATATCGTCCGATAGCCTGTGGGTTGATCACCTTCATCCTTGCTCTCCCTTGCGCAAGATGTCAATCGCTTCGGTTGAAGTTTCACATTGGATAAGTTGTTCCCGGATATCCGGTTGGGTAAGCAGGCGTGCAATCACTGCAAGCATTCGCACATGCGCCTGTAGTTCGCTGCTGGGGTAAATAAGCAACACGACAATACGTGTTGGCTGTCCATCCAGCGACTCGAAGTCGAACCCTTTGCGCGAGATCCCAAGCACGGCCGTCATCGTGGAGATCACATTTGTACTGGCGTGTGGAATGGCAATTCCGTTCTACAGGCCCGTACTCATCTTATGTTCCCGCTCGAATACGACGTCGATCACTTCGGTCTTTTGGTTCACGGAGATCTGTTCATCCTCGACGAGGCAGGCAACTAATTCCTCAATCGCACACCACTTATCATTAGGTTGCCAGTGGGTGAGAATCGTTGTTGAACTCAGTAATGGATGAAATTGCATGGTAGTTATCAGAAGGGATGGCATTGAATATCTGCCCCTTACCTTCTGTATCCTGAATATCTACCCCTTCCGGTGTTTGGGTCCAATACAAACTGCAAGAGTTGATTCCTGACTTTCACTCAGATATATCGTTTGATGATCCGTATCGTATCATTCCACGTTACCAGGACGAATAGGAAAATGATCAACCAGATACCTACTTGCTGAATAATGACTTGTTTTCGTCTACTCAGCGGTTGACCACTGAACTTCTCCATGGTAAAGAGGATGATCTGTCCGCCATCTGCAATGGGGATCGGAAGTAAATTCACAACAGCCAGATTCACACTGATGAAGGCCAATATCGCGAGTAATCCTTGAATGCCTCCGCTGGCAACCCGGGCTGTCAAATCCACAATGCCGAGCGGTCCACTCAGGTATTTGGGGGAGACATCTCCTGTGACGAGATCCCGTACTACCGTGAAGACTTCTTTGACGGTGTTCCAGCTTCTTTCAGCCCCTTTCCCCCATGCGGTAACGATATTGTATTTTTGCAGGTCATAGGGTTCCCCTAATAGAATCCCTGCGAATGCCTCGCGCATGAGCATCCCCCCGAGGTTGATCACCTCACCTGTGTTTTCGTCCAACTCAGGGATGATCTGTACGGTGTAAGTGGAATCTTCCTGTATTCGCTGCATCGTCAGCATCAGCGGAGAACCTCTTTCCGCCTTTTCAATGAGTTCGCGATATCGTAACAATGGTTCCCCATCGACTTTGATGATACGATCGCCGATCTGTATCCCCTGGACGCTTGCTGCACCTTCAGCATCAAGGCGGGCCACCTGTATCCAGGTTTCGCCGGGAAGAGTGATATCGAAGCGCTTATCCCCGCGCTGGACAGTCAGTGTCACAGGCTTACCTGTGACCGTTGCTGCGTTAAGAACGCTTTCATAGTGATGAATGGGCTGCCCATTCACCGCCAGAATTCTATCGTCCTGCTGTAGTTCTGTCGTGGCCGCAGGTGTGTCGGGGATGATCCTGCGGACGATCACGTCCATGCGCGCATCAATTCCTATCTGTCCGACATCCCCGATGTCTGCTTTCCGCAGTTTGGGAGTCACATTGAGAGTCACCGTTTTGCCATCACGTTCGATGAGAATCTCCAGCATCTCTCCGGGACGTACCAGGATGTACTTCTGTATTTCTCCCCATTGGCTGACACGCCGACCATCAATTGCCAGCAACTTGTCACCCGGGCGAATCCCGGCGATCGCCGCTGGATACTCAGGAAGTACATAACCGATCTCCGTCGTCTGAGAAGAACGGGGTACAGTGACACCAAGTATATAGACAAGACCAAAGATAAACACACCTAAGATGATATTCATCACCGGACCAGCGGCCGCCACGAAGATACGTTTCTCCACACTGGCAGAAGAGAACTCATCCGGGGTACCTGATGTGTCATCCTCAGGGTTTTCCCCCGGCATTTTGACGAACCCACCAAAGGGGAGTACGGATAGGCAATAGCGTGTCTCGCCTCGTGTAAATCCGATGAGTTCGGGGCCAAAACCGATTGAGAATTTCTCAACCCGGATGCCGACGCGCTTTGCAGCCAGAAAATGTCCAAGCTCATGCCATAGGATGATAAATCCCAGGGATAGAATAGCGATGATAATGTTCGCAAGACCAGAAAATGCAAAATTCAAGATCGTTACCTTCCTGTCAGTCAACGGCAGATGGGAGCCATTTTCTACTTTCTACTGAAAACCGTCAACCATTAGCGTTCAGCAATCGGGAAATAAGCTGAAAGCCGACCAATGAGAACTGAGAGCTACCTACCGTGACAGTCCAAGTTTCATCTGTGGTTAATACTCCTGTGTTCATACTTAGCCCTGATGAACCGGTGATGCTATATACACTTGTTTGCTGTCTCACGAGCCCAATAGTCTGCTGCTAACACCTGATCTAAACTGGGTTCTGAGATGGCTTCATGTTGATGCATGACCTCTGCAATCATTGTCGGAATCCTGGAAAACGGGATCTGTCGATCGAGAAAGGCTCGTACAGCAACTTCATTGGCTCCATTCAGCACGGCAGGCATGGTACCCCCAACTGCCATTGCACTGTAGGCATGCTTGAGGCACGGAAACCTGTCAAGATCCACTTCCTCAAAATGAAGGTTGCCGATCCCGATGAGGTTCAACGATTCAGCGGGACTTTTTGCCCGATAAGGGTAAGTCAATGCATACTGAATTGGTACCCGCATATCCGCAACGCCCAGTTGAGCGAGGACGGAGCCATCCACAAATTCTACCATAGAATGCACAATACTTTCTGGATGAATGATCACCTCTATCTGATCATACGATAGGTCAAAGAGCCATTTGGCTTCAATCACCTCAAATGCTTTGTTCATTAAAGTTGCGGAATCGATCGTTATCTTGGCCCCCATATTCCAGTTCGGATGATTGAGAGCTTGCTCCACGGTTACCTGTTCCAACTGCTCCCGGGATGTTTTGCGAAAAGGGCCACCCGATCCCGTTAGCAGAATTCGCTGAATATCGCTATGACGTCGATTGCTTTCCAGACATTGGAAGATAGCACTGATCTCACTGTCCACCGGGAGCATGTTGGCCTGATGCCGTTTGACCGCAGTCATCACGATGGAACCGCCCATTACCAGGATCTCCTTATTGGCAAATACCACATCTTTGCCAGCCTCAATCGCTGCAAAAGTAGGCAGAAGTCCCACGGCTCCGACCATCGAAGCCAAAACGAGATCGGCCTCTGCCATAGTCGCGATGGCTATTGCGGAGTCGGGGCCGGAGAGAATTTCCACCTCTCCTCTGTTGAAACGCTGTTTCAGTTCGGATGCTGCTGCTGCTTCAGCAACAGAAACGAGACGGGGCATGAACTTCCGAATCTGTTGCTCCAGCAGGTCGATACTCTGACGAGCGGCAAGCCCCACCACCTTGAAGTCATCCCCCAAAGCATGGAGGACTTCAAGAGTATTGCGGCCAACAGAGCCTGTGGATCCAAGAATCGCAATCGATCTCATATGAACTGTTTCCTGATCATTCAAAACCAGCCTGGACCATGCCTGTTGATGACAAGCTGTACATAATAATACATTGTTGGCGCAGTAAATATCAAGCTGTCGCATCGATCAAGCATCCCACCATGCCCTGGGATCAGCCGACCGGAATCTTTCACTCCGATATCTCGCTTGATCGCCGATTCAATCAGGTCGCTCATCTGAGCGACAATACTGAGGAGCAATGAGAGCAGCAGCGCGTGTTGCCAAGAGAAAACATCCTGTAAACCAATTCTCCAGACAGCCCAACCAGTAAAGATCCCCCCAATCAAGCCACCCGTGGTTCCCTCTATCGTCTTCTTAGGACTGATGGACGGCATCAGCGGATGCTTCCCAAATAGTGTCCCCACCGTATACGCAAGCGTATCTGTCATCCAGATAACAAGTACCAGGAACGTAATGAGGTGGAGCCCTTTGGGTTCCTGTCTCAGTAAGATCAGATGATAGCCGAAAGCCCACGCAATATAGAGTGTTCCCAGAACCCAGGCACCTGCGGCACGAAAGCATCCTTCAGGACTTCGCCGAAACAAAGATCGACCGGGAGCCAGGAACACAGTAAGCAGCAGTCCTAAAACCACTGTGTCGGGGATACTGACGAGAAGGGAAACACCAATGAAGAGAAAAACAGGGATCGAAGCATCCGCAGCCCTGGCGAATCCTGAGAATTCATAGAGCATCAAACAGACGATCAAGAGAATGAGGCCCATATATGCTAATGGGTGCCACCATGCGAGGAAGGCAACTATTGGAATTAGCACCAACGCGCTCAGGATACGTTGCCAGAGCATATTTGCACGCTCAGACTGCCGAGGACTCGTTGCCACCGCCGAGCAAAGAGTTGCGATAGCAGAAAACCCCGGCGTTAGAGATCAAGACACTTGGACTGGGTGAAGAGAATCTCATAAAACAGCATCCAACCTAGAATTCCAGCAGTTCCTTTTCCTTATTAACAAGAAGTTCATCAATGCGCTTCACGTATTTATCCGTGAGGATCTGGATGTCGTCCTGATATTTATGACTCTCATCCTCCGAGATATCGCTTGCCTTTTCCATTTTTCGGATCGTGCTATTGGCATCCCGGCGGATGTTGCGGATGGCTATTCGCGATTCCTCTGCTAACTGGTGCACTTGTTTGGCAAGCTGTTGGCGTCGTTCTTCTGTGAGTTCCGGGATGTTCAGCCGTATGATGCTGCCATCACTCTGAGGATTCAGACCGTGGTCGGATCGAGTGATCGCCTTTTCAATCTCCTTGATAGCTGTTTTGTCCCACGGCTGAATGACAATCAGTCTGGGTTCTGGTACCGTGATCGTTGCCATCTGGTTGATCGGCGTTCTCGTACCATAATAATCGGCTTGAATTCCATCTAGCAGTGCGGCCGAGGCGCGTCCTGTGCGTACTGAAGCAAATTCTTTCCCGGCTGCTTCAACAGCCTTTTTCATGCGTGTTTCGGCATCTTTGAGAACTTGTTTTGGCATTGTTTTCCTCCTCCACAATCGTCCCGATAGCTTCTCCAAAAACCGCCCGGCGAATGTTGCTGTATGGTGTCAGTTTGAACACGATAATCGGCAAACGGTACTGCATACAGAGTGAAAATGCTGTCAGATCCATGACCTTCAGCTCATCGCGTATGGCTTGGGTATAAGTGATCCGGTCATAACGAACAGCATGAGCGCATTTCATGGGATCTGAGGAATAAATACCATCGACTTTGGTTGCTTTTAGGACAACATCCGCATCCGTCTTGAGAGCCCAGAGCACAGCCCCGGTATCCGTTGTGACATAAGGTTGACCTGTTCCGGCAGCGAAGAATACGATCTTGCCTGCCCGCATGCCCTTAATCGCTTGGCGTGTCGTTAGCCCATCCACAAGATCCGTAACGTTCAGAGAACTGATCACGGCACTCGGTGCACCCAACGACTCGACCACCGCTCGAAGAGCAAGTGCATTCATCAGAGTTGCAAGCATCCCCATGTAGTGGGAAGTTGAAGCCTCCAACCACGGTGCTTCGGCTCCTCGCCAGATGTTTCCCCCGCCGACAACGACACCGATCTCAATGTTATCACGCCGCAACTTAATCAATTCCTCAGCCAGTTGTTTTAGAACCGACGGATCCATGCAGCCGTTATCATCACTTCCCAGTGCCTCTCCACTTAGTTTGAGGAGAATCCGGCGATATTGGGGCGTCATCAGATTAGTCCTGGCCTAGTATGAACAGACAAAATCGTTTTACCAGGATATTCTCGCCCAAGACTGTAATCGCTTCTTTGATAAGCTCTGAGATCACTCTATTCGTATCGCGGATAAAAGGCTGTTCGAGTAAGCAATTCTCAGCGTAGAATTTGTTGAGACGTCCATCGACAATCTTATCGACAATCTTTTCTGGTTTTCCTTCAGCCAGTGTCTGATTGCGTAGAATCTCACGCTCAGATTCCAGGACGTCGGCAGGGACATCCTCTCTTGACACATACCGAGGTTTTGATGCCACAACCTGCATTGCGATATCCTTCGCAAGTTGCTGGAATTGCTCCGTACGGGCAACGAAATCGGTTTCGCAATTCAGTTCGACCAGTGCGCCAATACGATTGCCCCCATGAATATAGGAAACAATAAGCCCTTCCGACGCGGTACGGTCTCGTTTCAGTTCGGATGCCTTCAAGCCCTGCTCACGAAGGAGCTTAATAGCGGCATCCACATTGCCTTCCGTCTCGGTAAGGGCCTTTTTGCAGTCCATGATCCCAGCACTTGTCTTCTGACGGAGTTCGTTCACCATTGCGGCAGTAATCTTCATACTTCTTGGTCCTCCACGGTTTACGCATCACCCTCTTCGGTCACTGCGGCATCGCTAGATTCTGTCCCCTCAGAAGGTGGTAAGGAGCTAAGGCTCTCCGGTTTTTCCTCTACTTCAGGGGTGGCGATCTCTCCCTCTGCTTCAGGGGTAGCTACCTCCCCCTCTACTTCAGCATGATCGACTGTTTCTTCCCCGGAAATCAGGTCCTCATCGGCTCCTTCTGTTGCAGTTCCTTTGGCTTCAAGCACGGCATCGGCCATCACAGTACACACCAGACGGATGGCGCGAATCGCGTCATCGTTACCCGGGATGGGATAGTCAATGACATCCGGATCACAGTTCGTATCGACAATGGCAATGATCGGTATCCCAAGTTTGTTGGCTTCCGCAACAGCGATCTTCTCAATCCTCGTGTCAATAATAATGACCGCACCTGGCAAGGATTCCATATCTTTAACCCCGGAGAGATTGCGATCCAGTTTGTCTTTCTCACGTCGTAATTTGGTGACCTCTTTCTTTGGTAACGCAGTAAACGTACCATCTTCTTCCATCTGCTCCAACTCGCGCAGGCGAGAAACACTCCTACGAATAGTGAAGAAATTGGTAAGCATCCCCCCGAGCCAACGCTGGTTCACGTAGAACATGCCACAACGTTGAGCTTGATCGCCAACAGACTCTTGTGCCTGTTTCTTGGTACCGACGAAGAGAGCAGGTTCCCCATTAGCAACAGTATCCTGTAAAAACTCATAAGCCTCACGCATCATACGTAGTGTCTTCTGCAGATCAATGATGTAGATACCATTGCGTTCCGCAAAGATATAGCGTGACATTTTGGGGTTCCAGCGACGTGTCTGATGCCCGAAATGCACCCCTGCTTCGAGGAGTTGTTTCATTGTAATCGATGTCAAAGAGAGCCTCCTTGTTGGGTTTCACATCCGTCCCCATCACACTTGCAGTAGACCTTGATAGGCACCCCTACTGCAAATCCGAGAACGTGCATTCTTAGCCTTAGTTTCCGCAAGAAACCTGTCCAGTCAAATCAAGAAACTATAACATATTTGGGCAGGATTGACAAGCCAAATAAAACTCTCGCCAGCGTTGAAGCAAGTTTACCTGTGAGAAAGAAAACTCACGTCTGCGACAACCGTTCTCACTGAGCAAAGCGATCTCATCTTGCATAACAGTCTGTCCTTCTCAGTTAAATCGCACAATGTCCAATTTTAACGTTCCCACATATCCAACTTTGATTTTAAGCCGATCAAGTAGCTCGTTTGCTCCTTTTTGCTCAAGTCGTGCTCATGTACTGTCGATAAACGTAGGTGTATATGCATACCTCATACCTTTGGGTATCAGTTATGCCATCGTTGAAGTACAAGACAAGGGATGGAAAAAGCCTGATGCGTAGACCCACCCGTTCTCGGCGTGTTCACCAGGTTCGATCCAAGCGGCGTTCCCGAACCTTAGAGCGTCAGAACCGGACTCTAAAATCGGAGAATCAGTCCCTGCTGAATGAGCTTGAAGACGCGTACCAATCCCTCTTACTTGGTGCTGAGACACAAGTACTGAATGAGGAACTCAAGAACAAGATCCTACTGCTCGAGCAAAGCCGGATAAAGACAGAGCAGCTAAACCGGCAATTGAACAGCGCAAATCAGCAACTCAACCAGGCGTATGGGGATCTTCGAGAGTTTACATTCCAGATCATGAAGACACTCGGCGAGCTGGTCGAAGGCCGGGATGCCCCAACTGCAGGACATTGTGAACGTCTGATCGACTATTCAGTGGCAATCGCTAGAGAATTGGAACTCCCCCATCCACAACATGAAGCACTCAGCTACGGGGGGTACATGCATGATATTGGCAAGGTGGCGATCCCAGATCGTATTCTGCTCAAGCCAGGAAGATTGACTCGTGAAGAGTATGCCTGCATGAAAGAGCATGTCGTTTTTGGATGGAAACTCATGTGTAATCTCCCTGCGATGGAGGAAACCGCTTATATCGTTCGCCATCACCATGAGCGATATGATGGCACAGGTTATCCTGATGGGCTCGTTGGCGAACACATCCCGATCACCGCCCGAGTGTTAGCACTGGCAGATGTCTTCGATGCTCTGATCACACGCCGACCCTACAAAGAACCTTACAGTCTTGACAAGGCCCTGGATATCATTCGTTGTGATACAGGATCTCATTTTGATCCATTGGTCGTCGATGCCTTTTTCAGGGCATTAGCCCAGGGAGCTATTGTGCCTGAACCTCAGGAGGAGAACGGATGAAATGTGAGAAATGTGGGACAATTGCGATGCCAGAAGATCAGTTCTGCGGTGCCTGTGGGGCCCCCCTCCTACGCGCTCAACCTGCTACTCTGGACACGATGATCCATCTAACGGCTGCTACTCAGGCTTCCCTGAATACTGCATATCTGCATTATCGACTAGGGATGGTCTACTACAAACAGGGCAAACTCAAGGAAGCGATTGAATCCTGGAAACACACACTCGATGTCGACCCCAACCATCAAGAGGCAGAGACCATGCTGAGTCGAGCCACACTCGAAGTTCAGATCACGCCAGAGGATTAGGTGCCATGGAAATTCTCTGTTCTGTGTGTGCTCATACGAACCGCCGTGGTGTTTTATTTTGCACGACTTGCGGTGCCGAGCTGCCAGTTATGAAGGATGCTCCTCATCTATTGGTACTGTATGGGTTTGACCGAGGCCGAACCATCCTCATTCGAGCCCCTTCGATGACGCTCGGGCGTGATGAGCGGAATGACATCGTATTGAGGGATCCAGCCGTATCCTCACGACACGCGAGGATCTGTTTCGACGGGAGGAAAATCCTGATTGAGGATCTGCAGAGCCGAAATGGTACCCGTGTCAACGGTGAAAAAATCCAGACGGTGAGTGAACTGAAAGATGAGTATCTGGTCAAGGTGGGAAACACACTGCTTCGAGTGATTGAACCAGATCCAGAACATTCACCTCGCTATGAACTGATCTCGAATATCCCCGCTGAGCCACTCAGTCGCATGCTCGACAGATAAGCTGCTGCTATCGCCTGACCAAATTCGCGTGTCACAGCAGGATCCTTGTCTTCGGGAGTATATGGCAGATAAAGCTGGACTTTGTTTTGTGGAAACTCACGCATCAGCGTTTCTTCCGCGCTCGCAAGAATCCATTCGCCGGAAAGACCGGAGGCGACTCGCCCAAATAGGACAACACGGTCCATTCCGAAATAATCGTAAAACTCCACAATTGCCATTGCGAGTCGTCGCCCTATATACTGAAAGATGCTTCTCGCGGATCTGTTTCCCTCTTCCGCTAATTGCTGTACGTGTTTGAGCTTCTCCGCCCTTTCTGGAATGCTATCGAGAGAAATACCGTGTCGGGGAGCAAGACGAAAGACGGCATTTTGCGAGAGATAATGTAATGCGGGTCCATGCGTGTGATTATAAATATGTTCCGGAGCATCAGGAGCCATGTCGAGAATACACTTCCCAATCTCACATAATGCTCCTGTAAGTTGCCCATTGACATCGACATAGCCGGCCCCCAGGCCAGTCCCAAACGCCAATCCCAGAACATTGGTCAGCCCCATATCCACGGCAACCCACAGCGCGGCAGCATCCCCATCATGCATCACCTGCACCGGAACATCTTCAAATCGATGGGACAGATGAGCTGCCATCTGACAAAATGTGTCCTGGTATTGTTGCTGTGAAAGCCCCGCTCCCAGTCCGCTGATTTTCACCTCTGCTCCCACCACGATACCGGCTGTGCTTATCCCAATTCCGTCGAGTTCCCGAAATCCCACCTGCTGCTTCGCTCGACAGATCCAGCGCTCAATAAAACCGAGGTGATCTTCAGGATCTTGATAAGTTCGCGGATTCCAGGTCTGTTTGGCATAAAAGAGTATTTCGCCATCTCGCAAGGCAACAACTTTCAGGTCGGTGCCACCGAGATCAACGCCTATATGCCGCCCGCAGTATGGGTCAGGCCGTGGTGTTTCGAGGATTCCCCGGGACTTGTGCTGGCCCCTTTGCCTCCCCGTCTCGCTATCTTTTGCCGCCCCGGCCTCCCAGCACAACTGAAATCCACCGTACACACGCTCCATCATCTCCCGAAGTCCTGCATAACGGCCATTACAATCAAAGTCTCCGCGTATTGCTTCAAACAACCTTCGGTCACAGGCCACATGGATCTGCTGTGCACCTACCGCCCAGGCACGATTATAGAGATACACACCGAGATATTCCTCTGCTCCTGGCAAAGCGCGCAGCCGGAAACTGTATGTGTGTGTGCACCCGTTGCCCTGGTCATAGGTAACTTGAATAGGCTTTGCGGTTGCTTCATCCCTCGCGGCGTGGTAACGAGCTTTCCAGAGGTGGATGGGGTCGGGAGTGTATTGCTCCACTAGAGATTTTCCCTGGTGAGTACGATGACATCAATACGACGGTTCTGGCGACGTCCCTGTTCATCCGCATTAGAAGCAATCGGTTGAGATTCGCCCAGACCAACCGTCTTCAGGCGTGAACGCCGTATCCGCCCTGCATCTATCAGATAAGCCATAAAGGTATCTGCCCTGTCCTTGGAGAGTTGGAGATTGTAATCGGCGTCGCCTGAATTGTCCGTGTGTCCTTCGATTAAGACCGAATAGCTCGAGTATTTGTTCAGCAGTTGAGCAAGGAGCTTGACACCGGACAAAACTTCCGTGGTCAGTTTACTGCTACCTTTTGTGAAGATATTGCCACTAAACCGGATAAGGACGCCTCGCTCTGATGTGGATACCTGGACACCTTTGATCTGACGCGCATCTATGGCGATTTGCCCTTCCCTTTGCCGGAGCTGAGCCATCCGCTCGACCGCATCTGCAATCAGTTCTTGCACCTGAGTTGCCAGTGTGATCGTTCCTTCATAATCCTCTGTCTCAAGTGCTTTACGAGCTTTGACAATCCAGTTCTCGGCCTGGACCCACTCTGATTCTTTCAGGGATGCTCTCTCGTTTACAAGTGCATCCTCGGCCCTGAATAGCGCGTCTTTGACCTGTGCGATCCGTTCTTCGAGTCGGGCTTTGGCTTCTCGTTCAGCCTTGATGATCTGCGCTTGCTCATAGGCTTGTGTCGCATGTAAGTGCGCTTGAGTCGCAAGCTGGCGTGCTTCTTCGAAATCCTCTGCTGCGAGTTTTTCCTGAGCCGATTGGAGTTCCAACTGTGCTTTATTGTAAGCGTCCGGCACGTAGATATCCGCATCCGCGTCCAGGGCCGCATCCAGGCTCATCTGCGCTTTTGCCAGCGTGACTCGTGCCTCC
Source organism: Candidatus Poribacteria bacterium (assembly GCA_024278235.1). Lineage (GTDB taxonomy): Bacteria > Poribacteria > WGA-4E > JAJRTO01 > JAJRTO01 > JAJRTO01. The sequence continues at coordinate 543 of JAJRTO010000352.1, read as the reverse complement.
GTGACTGCTTTCTGTTTGCTCGCTGACATTTCGTTGCGGATGGCTTCCATAACGGCAACGGCTGCCACGCGCGCTCGTCTTGCCTGCTGTTCTGCCTGGGTAGCAGCCGCCAGAGCTGCATCGAATTGTTCTCTCTTTACGAGTGAACGCGCATCCTTGAGCAAACGTTGTGATTTGTCGTAAAAGCCCGCAGCATGAGTCATTGCATCCACTTCTGTCGCTTCCTGTAAGACAAACTCCGCTTTGGAGATCGCCAACTGCACCTCAGATAAGCGGATCTTTTTCTGGGACGCTTCCTGAGTAGACTGAGCATCCAAACGTGCTTGGGATGCCTCCAATCGAGCAGCCCGTGCGTTCGCGTCTGAGGCGCGAGCATGATATTCGGCAATGGCCTGCCGTACTTGCGCAGCAGCAACCTGATGAGCCATTTGTCCTAACTTTGCTCTGACGATTCTCGTCCGCGCATCTGTTACCCGTTGCGTTGCAATCGCTAACCGCGCCTCAGCCGTTGCGATCTGTGCCTCGATACGGGATCGGGTGGCG
>JAJRTO010000024.1 GCA_024278235.1 Candidatus Poribacteria bacterium | reverse complement strand
GTCTGCCAGGCATAGCCTGTTTTGCCTCCGTAACGGTACGCGGCGTCCAGATAAGCCCAGAAAGCAAACACAGAACCGAGCACGATAGCAATGACCAGGGCCCAGAAGAGGCGTTTGGTATGCATCCGGGAGCGTTCCGCGAGTTTGAACGCCTCCAATTGCTGGGGCATTGGATGACTGCGGTAGGCACGGTTGAAGAACCAATAGAAGGAGAGCATTGTCAGGTCGCGTGGCGTAAAACGGCGTGTGTTGACTGCTGTCGTCATGAGCATATCGGGCCCAGAAAAATGAAGATCATGAACTGGGGAACCAAGTTCAGCGCGCATACGAGTGATCGCCGTCGAGAGTGCAAAGTAGAGAGCGAAAAAGAGTACAGCTACCCAGGGCGACATCCCCGCGTGTGTAGAAAAGAAGACCAAAGCCGCGATACCTCCGAGGAGCCCAATGATGGCAGCACGTGGGCTGAGGGCTTCTCCCGACGGCTTTTCTCCAGAGACTGCGGCACGGAACACGCGCAGCAGATGGTGGCGACTGGCCCAGATAGCAATCAAGAACAGTCCCAGATAGGCTCCCGATGCCTGCTGATCGATATAGGGGAAGCCAGGGAGACCTCGTAATCCCAGGACACTTGCAAAGATCCGCTCGAACTTCCAGAACAGATAGAAGAACCAGCAGGAGAATGAGAGATCCAGCGGGATAAAGAACGCCATTCCCACGGCATAGGGGAAAAGCGCTACAGGCGTCCAGCCCATCGCATTCCACGGCTTTTCGGTGAAGTAGGGAGCCAGATCGTAGAGCTTGCCACCAATACTGGGAACAGCAGGATACAGGAAGTTCAACCCGTTGAGTATGTTCATTCCCCCAGCAATCGCAAATCCGATCCAGAGCAGGTGGTTTCTGAGAAAACCTGGGGTGCTGAGTTCAAGCGGCAACTGGATGATGGGATAGCTGAGCTTCTCGACTTCTGTCCACTGACGGCGGAGTATCACGTTGATACAGAGCATCACCCAGAGGAGCAAGATCAGGAACACACACCATAACAGCGCTGGTTTAAGCCAGGGCTGAAAAAACTCTGGGAGATAGAAGTTGGATTCTCCCAGGTCATAGGCTTGAAGAACCTCCTGACTGCGTACCGTTAATCCATCTGGAATATATTGCCAGAAAAGCTGCGCCCACTCGTTCTCGGGGGTTGCCAAACGGACAGCCCCCGCGATCAACGGGATGAGAATCTGAATCATGTCGAGCCCTGCCAACGCTGAGGAAACGCACAACATTCCATAGATGAGCAGCAGTTCGGACTGAGAAAAGGAGGCCCAGCGAACCCAGCGTTGCAGTATCAGATTGATTCCAACCAGTACGAACAGGATGAACACGACGTTGTAAAAGAGAGATACCGTTGTGGGAAAGCCGGCGCCCCAGATAGAACCATGCATCATCCAGAGGCTATTGATGGGTATCAATAGGCTTCCTATAACGACAGCGCGCCAGCCGGTGCGTGGGGCATTTTCTTTTGGGAGCATATGATGGTTCGTTATGGGGACGGTTGGAGATGCTTCTTTGTGTCTGGGATCTGTTTCCATGTTTGTGGACCGACGCGAAGCATCTTGTAATCGATATTCGGATCGATTTCCATCTGTGCAATCTTGTAGTCGATATCCGGATCCGGTCGCATCATAGGCATAGAATGCTTCGTTCCGTTCTTGGGAATCTCGATCCCGGTTTCAGGAATAGACAGATGTGTTTGCTGTTTGCCATTAGGGCGACGTTGGAATATACGCCTCTCGTGTTCTCCATTCAAATATGCAATAGGCCCTTCCACCGCATGCACAGTTTTTGAATGGGTACCGGTGTTGTTCTCCAGCGTGGATAGGGCAGTCTCATCCACTTGGATGGAGGGTGGCGTGTTAACTGATAATTCTTTGGAACATCCCCACAGGAGTAGAAACATTCCTAACATTGAAATCAATATCCCGGAGTGAATCTGCATGTCAGGCTCCTTATCCCAGGAGTAGAAATCATGGTCATGCTGCATGAGTACCAGAAAGACGATCCTTAGTATACTGAATGCATTGGAGCGCGTCAACTGTCCTTTATGCTTTTTGTTTTGGCTTGACTCTGCTAGAGGAATACTGGTATCTTTTATGATGAGTTAAATGCACAAATGAGGTAGGAAAACGATGCTTCGCTTATCACAAGCAGGAGATTATGCTATTCGCGGTGTGCTGTTTTTGGCTTCTCATGAACAGGGGAAGATTCTGCTCGTCCGGGGGGTTGCGGAGGAACGTGGCATCCCTCGTGCTTTTCTGGCCAAGATCTTCCAAATACTGGCGAGAGCTGGTGTGCTCAAGTCGCATCAAGGGAGCGGTGGTGGCTTTTCGCTTGCACGGCCTGCGACGGAGATCAGTCTATTGGAGGTTGTGGAAGCGATCGAAGGCAGTATTCTGCTCCATGAATGTATTCTCAATCAACCGTGCGAACGGTGTGGCACGCCAGGAGAATGTGTGATTGGGAGTGTTTGGGGAAGGGCACAGGAAAATATGGTCAAAGTGCTCAGGGAAACCACGATTGCGGATATGATGGAACGGATCAGGTTGAGTGACGAATCTTCCAACTCTGAGTAGGTGTCTCCAGACATCGTGGTCTATTCAGAACCTCACGCCGAGCGAGATTCGATGGCTAGGCCCCAGCTCACTTGACATAAATGCGTAGTCCACGACAAAAGCGGCTCCCGTGACGAATGCCAGTCTCAAGCCGGTGCCTGCCGTGAACTCCCAGTGTGTCTCCACGCCTTGACGCTGCTGTAAACCTGCTCTCAACGCGAGCAAATCGGCAAGGACGTACTCGGCGCCAGAGTGCCACTCCCATCCAGCGCGGCTGTCGGCATCCACGCTGAGTAGCAATTGCCCCCCAAGCCCCGGAACCCTTCCCTGATAGGCTATCGCAGCGACAACACTCGGTAGGATGGTATCTGTGTGAGGAGACTCATCACCGGTAGGCGGTGTATTCCAGTACAGCTTCGTACGGGAGGCATCTCGGAGCGTCAATCCTATCGAAATGTGACTAGAAGAACCCAGTTTGGCGCGCCAGAGACCTCCCAGATCGCCACCGACTCCGAGGGCATTTGTATTTCCCAGACCAGACATATAGATGAACTTCGCTGATCCGCCGAGAAATAAGCTACTACGGGCTGTCTCTTGTGCCGTCCAGCCGTATGAGATAAACAATGCATTATTGCTTATGCTGAACAGATCGTGGATTGTAGGCCGATTCGCAGCTCCCACAGGCTGGTGCGAGTTTGGCACGGTGGTACGCGGTATATCGTCGATTCCTATGCGTAACCAACTCAATGCGAGTGTGCCACCGAAACGGCCATGATGGACATAGTTGGCGAAGTCGTAACTGTCGAGGCCAAATAAGCTGGAATGCATGAAACTTGCTTCGGAACGTCTCAGGGTACCGAGCCCGGCGGGATTCCAGTAAGTCGCTGTCGCATCATCGGCGATGGCAACATAACTTCCTCCGAGTGCCAATGCTCGTGCTCCGGCACCGAGTGTCAGAAACTCTCCTGCGTATTTCTCTGCTGCGTGGGTGGGCGCCGCGATAACACATACGAGTGCCACGAGCCAGAAACCATGCCGGATGTCTCGTTGGCGTATCATTGGTGTCCCTTTTCTAATCAGTTTACCATGGGGCTTGTGCACATGTCAGGCAATCGATGTCGTGGTGCTTATCTGCTATAAGCCTATCATCCCACCGCTTGAAGCAACTTGGTTCCATACTCCGGATGGGGAAGGCGATCTAGCTTGATTCCCTCACAACGTAGAATGACGATTTCGGCGAGATAGAGAACGATGGAACCCGGTTCCAGATGACAACTGTAGGTGTTTTCGAGATCGGCTGCGGTTACGTGGATATGCGCTTTGCCGGCAGCGATCACTCCCTGGAGGGATGAGATCTCAAAGGGTCCCTGTACCTTCAGAAACTCATTTTTGGAAGGGTATCCTGTTGTCAAAATCCGGTGATAACTCAGAACGGAAACAGTCGCTACCCCGCTGACAACCACTCCCGATTGAATATCCTGATCCCGGGCGAATTGCTCGATACTCTCGAGTAGATCATCTCCATAATCACATCGTAGGAAAAACACATCCTTCAGAGTAGCTGAACCAACAAATTCCATGACATATCCCTGTGTTTTCTGGTTTCTTGGATTCGGTTAGAGTTGCCTATAAGAAACGAGTTCCTGTATCTCTCAAATCGTAGCCCCCCAGTTCTGCAACCTGGGAATCGAATGACGGTTCCTGGAGCAAAGACAGGGCCGCAACCAGTTGGGGGCGTTTCAGTGTCTCGACCTTCATAGCTAAGTCATAACGTTCCTCTGCAACCGGGATGAAATCGAGTCCCAATGCACGAGCCACGGCAAGAATGCCCAACCCGGCATCTGCTGCACCGCTTTCCACTGCGGCGGCGACAGCCAGATGAGTATACAGTTCCCGTTCATATCCACGGATCTGATCGATCCCGATCCCGCATTGCTTGAGTTCATAGTCGAGTAGAATGCGAGTCCCTGAACCACGCTGCCGATTGATGAAAACCACATCTTCTCGTCTCAGATCTTCAAGCGTCTGGATGTTCTTGGGATTTCCGGGGAGCACAATAAGTCCTTGCTGACGGTAAGCCAGGTTGATCAACGCGATCTCTCCAGGCTGAAAAAGGCGATTCACATAGCTGACATTGTACTCACCTGTCTGCTCATCCAGTAGGTGTACACCTGCAATGTGTGCTTCACCGCGTTTGAGAGCCGTGAGCCCCGCAAGACTCCCCACATGGGCCGAGGAGATCGATATCTCCGGATGGGAGTCTCGGATCTCATCTGCGATAAGATCCAGCAAAATATCGTGGCTCCCTACCGCGAGAAGGCTGTTCTGAATCTGATTCTCGCGGCATAGGCGTTCCACTGTGACGGATTCGCCTTGTTCAATCCCTTCGGAGTGTGAGGGGATACGTACTATCCCATCCGCTCGTACCACTGAATTGAGCAGGCTTGCACCTCGACTCAGGGGAATCGCCACGCGCCTTCCATCCACATCTCCCAGTCGTACGCGCACGTATTCCTCACTTCCCAGACGCGATGGAGTGCGCCGTCCCATGACAACATCGGTTGTATCACGTTGCGGAAGCGCAATTCCGAGGAGCGATGTGATCAGGGGGTGCAGAAACTCATCGCATACCACATATGCGGAAACGGGATAACCCGGAACTCCGATCACGGGTTTGCCCTCAATAACTCCCAGTGACATCGGCTTCCCCGGCATGATCTCCACACCGTGAACTATCAGTTCACCCAACTGGGCAATGATCTCGGGGACGTAATCTGCACTTCCTGCAGAGGAACCTGCATTGATAGCCACAGCATCACACTCAGAAGATCCTTTTAGAACGGCTTGCCGGATAGCCTCCGGATCATCGGGGATAATTGGGAACCGAACTGGATCGCCACCCCACTCCCTGACAAGATTGCCGATCAGGTGGGAGTTTGATTCGATAATCCGTCCAGTGACTCGCAACTGGTCCATCGCGGCTGAAGCATCCACCAGTTCGTCACCAGTGGGAATGACAGCAATTCGGGGACGCCGGCGCACCTCTACTTCCTGCACACCACATGCTAACAACACAGCGATATCGGGAGCACGCAGCGTATGTCCACGGGGAAGCAACATCTCGGTTGCGACCACATCTTCCCCTACCATGCGAATATGCTGCCACGGTGTCGCTGCTGCGGTAAGCGAGACGGCCCCATCCTCTATCTGGATGACATCCTCGATCATGATCACCGCATCCATGCCTTCAGGGATGGGATCTCCTGTATCGAGTGGCTGATATCGGTTCACCTGGAGGGAGATCGGACGTGTTTCAGAAGCACCAAAGGTGTCCTCTGCTCGTACTGCTATCCCATCCATCGCTGAGCAGTGAAAAGATGGCGATGAGATGCGAGCAAAGACGGCCGCGGCGGTAATACGTCCCAGAGCATCAGCCGTCGGAATATACTCGGAAGCAGTGAGATGCGCAACGGCTGAGTGTCCAAAGAAAGCACGTTGTGCATTTTCGAGAGTTGATTTTTTGAGGTAGCGTCGACGGGTCATTTTCTCATTCGATTCCGGTTCTTTTGTTGTCAGTCGCAGCACAATCATTCATACGGATTCAACAAATGTGAAGCTGGTCTCAGAATAGCTGCACATCGACAAATTCCCCCGCTTCGATACCTTCCACTCCGGTAGGGATGACAAAGACACCATCTGCGCGAACCATCGTGGTGATCAGAGCGGATTTGCCGAGTACGGGTTCTGCCGTGAGTTCAGAGTCGGTCGGAGTCAGCTTTACTCGCACATGATCTTCTCTACCGGCATCTGAAGAGACATTACGGTTCAGGCGTGCCCGGATCGTTTGAACGGGTGGCAACTGATTCCGGCCAGAGAGGCGTGTAATCAAAGGCTTTACCAGTCGCTCAAAAACAACCATCACAGAAACGGGATTGCCTGGTAACCCAAACATGAATCGATCCTTTATAACTGCTCCGATGACGGGTTTCCCCGGCCGGATAGAAACCCCGTGCACGAGAATGTCTGCTCCTTCGATGGACTCGATGACCTGGAGCGTTACATCCCGCGTTCCGACAGAGCTTCCGCCGGATATCAACACGATATCCGTGGCCTCGACAGCTTCGGTGACTTTATCACTCAATTCCTCGATGTTGTCCTTTACCAGGCCATAGAGAACAGGTACCGCGCCGGTCTGCGTCACCAATCCGGCGAGCGAGTATGAATTGATATCCCGGATCTGCCCTGGTGCAGGAGACTGATCCGGCGGGATAATCTCATCTCCTGTCGAGATAATACCGATTTTCACGTGGCGATATGTGCTGACAGAGAGAACTCCCAGTCCAGCGAGCGCGCCAATATCCTGCGGTCTGAGTCGCTGCCCCTTGTGTAGCAGAAGCTCTCCCTTGTGAGTATCCTCCCCGATACGTACGACATTCTCCCAGGGGGCAACGGCACGATGCACTTCGACCAGCGTTTCATCGACCTTATCGGTATGCTCGATCATGACAACGGCATCAGCTCCTTCAGGGAGCATACTACCAGTAGCCACATGGATTGCTGTGCCAGGGGATATGGGAACAGAAGCCATCTCTCCCATCTGAACTTCTCCCACGATGTTCAGATAGGCAGGCATGCTGTTGGATGCCCCGAATGTGTCCCGAGCATGGACTGCGTATCCATCCATGATCGCACGATTGAAGTCGGGGAGATCGGCGGGAGCTTTGATATCCGCGGCGAGCACACGCCCTAAAGCTGCATGGAGAGGTGTTCTCTCATCTCCGACAGGGTGGGCAAGCTGCTCCAATTCATCTATAACAGTTTCAGGGGTTTTGACACGAAAGAATTGCATAGCATTCGCACACCTTTCGTTCTTCTAAGAAAGCTGTCAGCCGTCAGTTTATGAGTGCTTTTTGGGAGTCGTCACTGACGAGGTTGTCTAAAGTGGTGGGAACAAAGGAGTTGAAATCATGCATGGATTGTATCGGTGATGCCGGAACTCGGACAGGACAGGGTATCCAGGTAGAAGGCCATCCGTACATCGGTGCCACCCAATTCATTCAACTTGAACTCGACTTCATCGGCCAATGTTTCTACGAGGTAAATACCGTGCCCTCGTTCAGATTCAGGAGACATCGAACAACGCACATCTCTGAGCCGTCCACTCCGCAACCAATGCTTCTGGTTATTGGTGCCACTATCACGGACGAGGATCTCGAATCGCGTTCGGTTGAAAGAAACCAAGATACTGATACATGCTCTATGATCCCCCGAACCATGCTCGATTGCATTATTACATACTTCATCAGCAGCCAGCTCGATATCTTCAATGCGTAACGGTTGGAAGCCCAATCTCTGTGCGAGCCTGACAATGAACGCTCGGATCGGCCCGACATATATCATATCGCTAGGAAACTTGATCTCAACATGTTCTTGGATTTTCATGAGACACCACTTTGGCGGATAAAAAAGAGGCATTGAAAATAAACAATGCCTCTTGCTATTCTGCTTGTTATCAGAATGCGCCTACCGCTTCCTTCTCGGATGCGTAAATCTCAAGAACTTTAGAAGCACCAATCAAGTCGAAGGTTCGTTTCAAACTATCTGCAAGATTGCATATTTTGACGTCACCTTTATGCTGCCGTACTTGCTTTGCAATAGCAACCAACGCGCCAACCGCCGTACTATTGATATGGTTTACCTTGGCAAGATTCACGACGAGTTGATATTGCTTCTGCCCGACAAGGGTCTCTAGTTCCTTCCGCAGATCTGAAGCAGCATAGCCATCCAGATCACCGTTGACGTCAATGATACTCATGTCACCTTGAGTGCGAATCGCAATGTTCTCTGCTGGAATTGGAATCACCACCTTTCCATGGTAAGGTCTGATAGGAGACTACGAATGTTATCAAGCGATGGATGCGATCAACAGTCACCCTAAAAACTAGCCAGGGCATCCTCTTCAGTGTCGAATATCTTCAGAATCTTGGATGCACCAATCAACTCGAATGTTCGATGAATATTGGGTTTGACACAACACAAACGGAGATCGCCGTTCTGGCTGCGGACGAGGTGCTGAATTCCCACGAGAGCACCAACGATGGTGCTATTGATGTGGTCAATGTTTGAGAAGTTTATGATGAACTTATTCTTGCCTTTTTTGGTTACCAAGCCACGCAACTGCGTCTTGATAGAAAGCACTGATAACCTGTCAAGTTCGGTCATGAGGTCTACAATTGCGACTTTACCCGATTCGCGGATATGAAATACGTCTGCCATGGTGCACCTCTTCTTTCTGGCTGCCTCGCAACGACACCGAGAACGCTCATGAATCTATTCTTTGAAATAATAATACCAAAAACTCCTTCATAAGTCAAGCACATCCCATGAACTCAGGGCATTCACGGAATGAGGAAACGGAGCTGTCATCGGGTGTTTCCCGACGAACATAACTCTACCCTAAAGGAGACGGATCGAACGCCCATCCTGGGTGATTGGCTTCACAGCGAACACGATCAATCCTGATGTGTCTCTGGACAACATTCGGGCTATGTATGAAGTTGTGCACACTACCGAGTCCTGTTCCTGTGCTGCAAGTCCGGTAACTTGCATCCCAGCAGGGAGTAGAATATTATTGAACAAAGCCTCCGCTCTATTCAGGGCAAACTCAGTCGCATACAAAATGCGCTGATGCCACATAGCGGGTGTTACTTCGGACTCATAGCGGATAATCTTATTAACGATGGCATCCAGTTCTTTTTCGTTG
>JAJRTO010000351.1 GCA_024278235.1 Candidatus Poribacteria bacterium | reverse complement strand
GTCCATCTTGCGACTGCGCTATCAGCTCGAGTGCTCCTATGAGACGATGGCCCGGCAGCTCCATGTCTCCATCGGCACGGTGAAATCCCGCATCCACCGGGCCAAACAGAAGCTCGCCAAACGCCTTTCCGGCCTGGGAATGCACTGAGTTGGACATGAACCGGGAATTCATGAGGCATCGAAATCTACGGAACCAAATCCTCTCCGGTATCACTATGAATATAGAATTGGATTGAAAGGGCATTTCCATTGGCTTGGAACCTATTCAAACACTCAAACCACCCTCACACAACAGCATGTCCCGATGAGCAGGCACTCGCTGCCTACGCGGAAGGGAGACTCAGTAGATCACAGTTCTATGGTAGGAGTGGCCTCCCGGCCACGATGATCGCGTCCAGGAAGACGCTCCTACGGCGAAAATGTGAGGTACTGAGACTTTCCGTCTCCAAGCGTCGTCACGTCAGGAGACATCTTCAAGCGTGTGAACCGTGCGCCCAGGAAGTCGCCTTGATTCGAGAAGCACTCATGGAATCTCCTGCCGGCTCCGGTGTTTTCACGAGGCACATCCCACTCGGGATACCGCGAGTCATCGGCCGGCATCCCCTCGTTGCCGCGATGGTCCTCCTTGCCTTGTTGCTGGCAGGGGGCATCTTCCGGGGGCTACGCTCCAGGGAACATCTTTCAGAACCATCGCTGACACTCTCCTACGAACTGACTCAAAAAGGGGTGCTCCTGCGTTGGCAGGCCCCCCTTCCATCGGATGCTGCCTATCTCGTCTATCGTAAGACGGGGGAGCAACCCTATACCCAACTGGTCGCCCAACCCCTGACCGGAGGGACGAGCTTCCTGGATACATTTCCGTCAAATCACTCTTCCTACTCCTACTACGTGACGGCTCTCGCCGAGGACCGATGGACGAACTCGAACGTCGTCCGCGTTTCCCTGGAGCAAGTCACCGCCGGCGTGGAGGATAAAGGACAGAGCTATACTGCCGCGTTTGAGGACTATGATGACGATGGGTGGCTGGATTTATACGTGACCAATATCCGAGGTCCCAACCGTCTGTATCGCAACAATCAGGATGGAACCTTCACCGATGTGACTCAACAAGCGGGCGTTGGAGACACCAGCGAAAGCAACGGGGCTATCTTCGGGGATGTCGACAACGATGGGGATGTGGATCTGTACGTGACTAATGGTCATGTGGCCAACAGACTCTATGAGAATCAAGGGGATGGGACTTTCCGCGATGTGACGGCACGTGCAGGCGTTGGAAATACCGCCAGCAGCTTCGGGGCTGCCTGGGCTGACTTCGACAACGATGGGGATCTGGACCTCTACGTGGCGAACTTCGACGGAGGAAGGGATGCCGACTATGCCCCCGCCCCCAACGCGCTCTATCTCAATCAGGGAGATGGCACATTCACGAACGTCGCAAAGATGCTGGAGGTCGAGGGGACTGCGCATCATCTGGGGATCGTCTGCAGTGACTTCGATAATGACGGGGACACCGACATCTACATCGCAGTCGGATTCGGGGAAGCGAATCTGCTGTATGAGAATACCCTCGTGCCTGAAGGGGAACTGGGATTCCGAGAAGTGGCCAAAGCGGCCGGGGTGCAGGACAAGGGCCGCAGCGGTTCTGGGATCGCCTCCGGGGATATTGACAACGATGGAGATCTGGATATCTACCTCACGAATGATGATACTCAACCGAGTCGATTGTATCTGAATCGTGGGGATGGGACGTTCACGGATGTGGCCCGTCTTGTGGGAGTGGCCTACTTGAAAGATGGTCGGGGTGTGAGCTTTGCAGACTTCGATAATGATGGCTACCTGGACATCGTGATGCGAGGGATACTGTATCTGAATCGTCTGGGGAGGGATGGACGGTTGAACTTTGAGGAAGTGGCCATCGCGGATGGGGGGAATCCAAGCTGCGGAGATTACGATAATGATGGCGATGTGGATATCTACTTCAGTCGGGGAGGTAGTGCCTCTGAGAACCTCCTGTATCGCAACAATGGCAGTACCAATCACTGGCTTGTGGTGCGGTTAGAGGGAACGCCCAGCAATCGGAGTGCTGTGGGAGCGAAGGTGCGACTCCAGGCACAGGGATCGTTTCAGATGCGGGAGGTGACCGGCGGTGGGGGGTATCTCACACAGGACAGCCTGGCACTGGAATTCGGGCTGGGGGCCGCACCGGTTGTGGAGCAGCTTCAAATCGAGTGGCCAGGCGGCGCAAGACAAACGCTACGAGACTTGTTACCGAATCAAATCCTTACCGTCATCGAATCGGATGACCGAATCATTATTGTGCGCAAGATGGACATCCGTGAAGCACCGTCGTCTCAAGTGGGGACTTCGTTCACTCCTATCCTGTTCGCAGGTATGAGCAAGTCATAATGCGCGTCATTTCCCCGTCTCCGGGACATTTTCCTCGAGTAGTGTTACCCGGGGGGCTCCGCTGATCGGATGATGATCGACGATCGCTCTGACACCGTAGACCCGTTCGATATCCTCCGATGTGATGACATCACTCGGTTGGCCCACCCGGTAGATCTGCCCATCCCGGAGCAGGACAAGCCGATCACAATAGGTTCCTGCCAGGTTCAGATCGTGTGAGACAACCACTACGGTGATTTCCTGCTCACGATTCAGTCGCCGGATGAGTTCGAAGATCCCCACTTGATGCTTTAGATCCAGATGAGCTGTGGGCTCATCCAGCAGCATGATACTTGGTTCCTGGGCCAACGCCCGCGCAATGATCACCCGTTGGCGTTCCCCACCGCTCAGCTCATCCAGAGGCCGATCTGCGAATGACAGACTATCGGTATAGGTCATCGCCCGCTCAACAATCCGCCGATCCTCTGCGGATTCCATTTGTAGGAGCCCTAGATGAGGCGAACGCCCCATGAGCACAATCTCACTCGATAAGAAGGGAAAAGGGATATCTGTGTTCTGGGGGACAACAGCGAGGGAACGGGCGATCTCACGACGTTTGAGTTCGGAGATCGATTGGCCCTGTAATTGAATCGTACCTTGCTGCGGTTTGAGGGCTCCCGCCATCAACTTGAGGAGCGTCGATTTCCCGGAGCCGTTGGGACCGACGATTCCGAGGATTTCCGCAGGCTGGACCGTGAAACTGATCTCACGCAAGGTCCAGGATTCCGCATAACGAAAAGAGATGTGTTTAACTTCCAGGTGATTTCTATCCAAAGAACGACTTCCTCTGAGTGCGTAACAGGTAGATGAAAAATGGCCCTCCACACATAGCGGTCACCACACCAATGGGAGCAACGATGAGTCGGGCTATCGTATCGGCTGCGATGAGAAAGATGGCGCCGATGAGTACTCCAGCCGGGATCAGCAACCGATGATCCGATCCGAAAAGCATCCTGCCGATATGCGGGATCATCAGTCCCACGAAACCGATCATACCACAGGCGGATACCACCGCGCCGGTGATCAGCGAAGCGAGTGTAAATGTAAGGATCTTCATCCGCTCCACATCGACACCCAGGTACGTTGCGGATTCTTCTCCGAGTACCAGGAGATTGAAGTTCCGGGCATACGACGTTAATATGAGTCCTGAACTGAATACCAGAACGGAGACAACCAGCATCATGCGGGGAGATGTGGATCCGAGATCTCCCATGCTCCAGAACTGAAAACTGCGGGCCTCCGTGAGTCCCACAATCGAGATGAGATAGAGGAGGATCGCGGAGAAAAAGAGGTTCACCACAACGCCTGCCAGCAAGAGGGTATGCGCCGGCACGCGTCCATCGATTCTGGAGATCTGGTAGACCAGGATCATCGTGAGCAATGCTCCCAGGAAGGCGAAGATAGGCAACGTAGGGATCCCCTTCATGGTGCTGATTCCGAGCGATATGGCTAACATAGCCCCAAGAGATCCACCGCTGGAGACGCCCAGAATATAGGGTTCCGCGAGTGAGTTCCGCAGGAGTGCCTGAAACGCAATTCCAGCAAGCGTTAGTGCGCCGCCAACCAATCCCCCCATATAGACACGCGGGAGACGGATGTTCCAGAGGATCACCTCGGATGTCTCAGGCCAATCCACCCGGAAGTGAACTCCAGGGAGTCTGTTGAGGAGAATCCGAAACGTATCTTGGGGTGGGATAAGGACAGGGCCGACAGCGCAGGCGATGGCGACCACGACGAGGAGTGCTCCTACTAAAGCCAGGAGAAGAAGAGGCCAACGCAGGGGAACATGAAATCGATGAAATGACACATTGAGTTACCTGGTTTGGAGGAAATTGTCTATATCGATGGGTTCTGAATGAGCGATAGATTCCCACATGATAAACTCCTGTGGTTATATTGGGGAAAGTTCAGTTAGGTAACACTTTTGTAAACAGGTACCGAAATCACAGAAGACTGGAAGACGGGAAGGCGGGAAGACGAGAATTGGCGCGCCTTCCCGTCTTCCCGCCTTCCCGTCTTCCCGTCTTCATGCCGTCGTGGAAGGGATTTGAAAAAATGTTAGCTACTGAATTGGGGAAAGTATACCACGTTTACTGGGGTGGATCAAGCCAGATCAGGAGATCTGTGGCAACCCGTATCTATCCGTGTAGATCCGCGTTCAACCATCCCGCCGATGGGCCGTCTATAAATACATGTCGAGAGACGATGTTCTTCTGAAATTTCCATGATTTTCAGCAAGTTTCAGAAATGGATGTCAAGTCTTAAATGTCAAGAACCCAGCAACCACAGTGCTTTTCTAACGTTCAACGTTGAACGTTTAACGTTGAACGTGAAACTCGCTTCACTCGTGGTGGGATGTGACCATTCATAACCACTATGACAATTCTGAAGGCGGTTACTCACTCAAATAGATGGTAAGTGGAAAGGAACCATGATGCGGGTGATGATACGAGTAAGTTGGTGTGTTCCATTATTGCTGCTCTTGCCGATAGTATCTGGTTGTCTTACGTTCCAATCGCCGGGTGATCGTGCGTTCACAGAGCAACCGGCCACCTCAGCAGATCAGACGGCCGAAGGCGTTCAGGTCAGTTCATCCTCCAATAAAGCGACCCGGGTGGAACGCACGCTGATCAGCAATGAAGTACGCTGTATTTCCGCCGATCCTCGCAATATATGGATTGCCACGGCCCAGGGCGTTTCACGCTGGGACCGGGATCGGGATCAATGGCTCCATTATACGAAAGAGGATGGCCTGGCCAATGATGCTGTCAATGCCGTTGCCATCGATGGGCAATGGGTCTGGTTTGCCACCGATGAAGGTGTCAGTCGTTATGATACACAGACCGACAGATGGGACACCTTTCGGAGCATCGATGGATTGGCGAGCGATCAGGTGTCATCCATCGCTGTCGATGGTAATTACGTATGGTTTGGAACAACCGCCGGCCTGAATCGATATGACAAGACCATCGACAGTTGGGCGGTGCGTACCCGAAAGGATGGGCTTGTCAGTAAGATCATCACGGCGATTGCCGTTGAGACCGAGTATGTTTGGGTTGGTACTGACAGGGAACCTGAGCAACGCTTCCGATTCCGTGGTGGACCACGGAGCGAATCACGTCCCAGCGAAGGTGGTGTGAGTCGCTACCATCGTTCGACAGACTCCTGGAATAACTACACCAAATCGGATGGCCTGGTAGACAATGAAATCACCACCATTGCCGTGGATGAAGATAGTGTCTGGTTTGGCACTCGTAACGCAGGTGTCAGCCAATACAGCAAGGTGGATCAGACGTTCATCAAGACATTCACCAGGACGGATCTGCTTGAAAGTGACATGATCACTTCCATCAACGCCGATGGAAACCAGGTCTGGCTCGGAACAGCCAATGCAGGGGTGCATCGATTCATCAAGGCGGTCAATACGTGGGTCCATTACACGAAGGAAGATGGCCTCGCAAGTGACCATGTGACCTGGATTACCGTGCAAGGCCGCGATGTCTGGTTTGGGACCAAAGAACACGGAGTGAGCCGCTACGACAAGGTGAGTGGCGAATGGACCATCTACGTCCAGGCGGATCTGCTTGCCGACAATGATGTCCGCAATATCGCAAGTGGTGACGACGGAAAACTCTGGATTGCTACCTCGGCGGGTCTTTCAACTTATCAACCTCAGACGCGCAGTTGGGATGTGATATCAAGAGAAGACGGATTGACCACCTCCTATACGACATCCGTCTATGTGGATACAGAAAGGGTCTGGCTTGGAACGGACCGTGGTCTTGGTTCCCGCGCACTCAGTCAGCCCGAATGGACTTTCTATCTGCCGCCTAATAATGGAGAAGATGCTTTTGTCACAGCGATTGACTCCGATGACAACGTCCTGTGGCTCGGCACCAGCTCAGGGCCTGTGAGATATGATCCGGCTTCTCAGCAATGGCTGCAACTCCACGCACCCGATATGAGTCCGGACACGCTGATATTGTCGGTACTTTACCGCGCCGGACAGGTTTGGTTTGCCACCTCGGATGGGATCTGGCGATACTCGGTTGTCGATCAGCAGATGCAACGCGATGACGAGGGGCTGCCGCACCCTTATGCCAATGTGCTTCTGGACACAGGGGATACGCTCTGGGCGGGAACACGCGGCGGATGCGCTCGATATGATGAAACCCAGAAACGCTGGATCCCATTGTCGTTCAATGAGCAACTTCCTTCTGTCAATGTCAGGGCACTCGGCTTCAAAGATGGCGTGCTGTGGGTAGGGACACCACGCGGACTGGGACGGTATGTGATCGCTGAGAATGCCTGGCAGGCCGTTCCGACCATCCCATACAGTATCCGTGACATCCTGTGTGATAAGCAGGGAACCCTCTGGTTAGCCACAGCCATCGGATTGATCGAATATCGCTCTGAAGAGAACAAGCAAGTGACCTATCAATCTCGCCCGGTACGCGAGCCACTCCTGGAAACAAGCGTCTCTAATATCGAGTTTGATGGCGATACTATCTGGTTCAGCAATTGGTTCTCTTCACCGAATGGATGCATCCTGCGTTACCGTCGATCCACAGGTACATGGCAACGTTTCACCCGGATGGATATTCTTAAGTCCACTCAGGAAAAATCGATGACTCAAATCCGTTGGATCCATGTTGCTGATGATGCGGTGTGGTTCACAACCGATCTGGGGCTGCTCAAGTATGATAAGAACTCTGATACATGGACTCATTTCACGACTCAGGATGGGCTTGGGACAGACGATCTGAACCTGATCGCTATCAGCTCACGGAGCATCTGGGTCAGTGCAATGGCAGGGGCTGAATTGAGCCGCTACGATAAGGCAACCGGTAAGTGGAGCGTGATCCCGCTGGAGGAGAAGCTCCCCTTCGAGGCTGTCAGTTGTATCGCCGTCGATGGCGATGAGATATGGTTCGGCCTGCGTAGCTCGCTGTATCATTACAATGAAGTAGAAGACAAATGGAGGATACTAACAAGAAAAGATGGGCTTGCAGGAAATGGAGCAACATGGGTTGCTGTGGATGGCAACTACGTTTGGGTCGCCCGCCCCGGGTGGTGGGACGACGGAAATCGTGCTCTCTCCCGATACGATAAGAAAGCCGATCGCTGGGACACATTTTCCACGAACGATGTATTAGCCTCAGAGGATATTGACCAGATCATCATAACAGATGATGATGTCTGGATCCTCTATGAGCGTTACCGTGACGTAGGGGTGACCCGGTATGATAAGCGTACGGGCGAATGGACCACCATCGAGCCAAAAGGTGACTTTGGCAGTAGTGTGAGCGAACTTGCCAAGGATAAGGACTATCTTTGGTTGGCGACCATGAATGACGGCATCAAGCGATTCCATTTTGCTTCCGGAACCTGGACATCCTTCGAGGATCAAAACGGTCTCCTGCATAATCACACGAATGAACGCGCCCTCAAAGTGGATGACAAATACGTGTGGGTGGGGACCCCTCGGGGACTATCTCGCTACGACAAACAATTGGAATCCTGGACATCCTTCACAGCTCTGCCAACACTTCAGGGGCGCAGAATTCGGACTGTGGACACGGATGAGCGTTTCGTCTGGGTTGGGAGTGACAATGGACTGTCCCGTTATGATAAGCTGCTGGGCACCTGGAAGAACTACCGCAAGAAAGGCGGCCGGCAGGAGATGCGCATTGGTGGTGGCCGGTGGAGTTGGTATGAGCCTGAATCAAAAGACAGTCTCTCAGATAACGCTGTGAAGTCCATCGTCGTGGATGATCAGTATGTCTGGGTGGGAACCCAGGATGGGGCAAATCGATATGATAAGATTGCAGATCGTTGGGATCGTTATAACACGGAGAATGGCTTGCCTGCCAACGATGTGACCTCTGTGAGTAGCGATGGCAACAATATCTGGATTGGAACGAATGCCGGTATTGGCAAGTACCCTCGTACTGCCGATGATCCCAACGCCTGGATCAGCTATACTTCCGGCACAGAAATCCAGCCTTCCACCGTATCAAAAGAATTTGCGGAAACGCTGGTATCCGATGAAGTCTGGTGTATCGGGGCGAGCAAGAAATATGTCTGGATTGGGACACGACGTGGGGTAAGCCAGTACAATATCGGCAAGGACACCTGGAAAACGATCACCACAGAGGATGGCCTTGCCAGCAATGAAATTAGTTGTATCGCCCTCGATGGAGATCGCGTATGGTTCGGCAGTGACCGGGGGGTTACGGTCTATGATGACAAAACCAAAGATTGGGTCACATATGACCGTCAGGATGGGCTCTGTAACGACCGGGTAACCTCCATCGCGATTGATGGTCCTGAGGTGTGGATCGGGACTTATGATGCGGGTGTGAGTCGATTCAACAGGACAACCAATCGATGGACCACTTACACCAAAGAGGACGGCCTGGCACACAATGGCATCTTGTCCATCGCTATCGATGGTCCCTACGCATGGTTTGGCACCCATCGCGGACTGAGCCGACTCGACAAACGTACGGGGATTTGGACCACCTTTACAGAGCACTATGGTTCGGAAGATATTTGAATTTCCCAATTCATCAACAGGGATTGCATGGGCATGTTATCAAAAGTACACGCCAGAGAAAAGATGATTCAGCAGCAGATCATTGCGCGT
>JAJRTO010000350.1 GCA_024278235.1 Candidatus Poribacteria bacterium | reverse complement strand
CTACTGTGGACGATCTTACCGGCTTTTCACCGTCCGGTCAACAGGCATTTGGCGCAAACAGTTCCTCACTTCAGCAAATCGCAACTTTATCAATGATCCGCACGCCCCTACTTCTCACTGATAGGCGGGCGCAACTGCTTCTATCAGGGATCACCTTCTCGACCCATTTGGCGGGAACGAGTTGTTTGCCTTCCCAGTCACCTTTCCGGAGCATCAGGCTTCAGGGTCTTGGTTTTACTGAAACCTGCAACCTGATGCCTGATGCCTGATGCCTGTGGCCTGGCTACTGACATCTCATTTCCACACGGAACCTGGATGAGCCTTCGATTCGTTTGGTGAGCATGGTGCAAGTGTATCACGGTTACCAATAGCGATCAAGAACTCGAAGGTCGTTCATAAAACTGTTGACCTGCTGTGCAAGTTAGAGTACATTGTATTTGAAGCCTGACATCTATTTCTGAATATCGCTTGAGAGGAAAACCCGATGCATTATACTTCCACGGAAGAAAAATTGATGCAAGAGATGTGGCAGATGGAGATTGTGGATGCCCATGAACATTTACCTCCGGAACATGTGCGCACCGATGCCACGGTAGATGCACTCACACTGTTTTCTCATTATACACGTACGGATCTCATTACGGCTGGGATGCAGGCGCAAGATTACGACCGAATGCTAAATCCTGAAATCCCACTGGAGGAACGTTGGCAGATTTTCCGGCCCCATCTCGATAACATTCGATATGGTTCCTATGCACGCCCGGCGTTCATTGCGGCGAAGGAATTCTACGGTTTTGATGACATTAGCGACGAGACCTATCGTCCACTCTCTGAGCGGATGCAATACGAAAACACACCCGGGATCTATCAACGTATTCTGCGTCAGAAATGCCATATCCGTGTCGCACTCACACAGGCAGGACGCACCGATTATGATGATGATTTACTGGTCCCCTTGATGCCGTTGGATACCTATGGCATGGTTGCCTCCAGGGAAGACATCGAGAAAAAAGCGACTCGTTTCAACATGGAAGTGCGCAGCCTGGAGGACTATCTGGCGGTTGCACGTGAGGGCGTGGCCCAACTGAAAACAGAGGGCTCCGTCGGACTCAAGACGGCATCGCGACCCAACGCGGCAGTAAATCGGCAAGCAGCGGAGGAGATCTTCGAGAGTATCCTTGCGGGAGAACAGGGGGGCAATACTCAGCCCCTGCGTGACTTCCTGATGCACGAGATGTTCGAGATCGCCGCAGATCTGGATATGGTGGTCGCGGTGCATACAGGGATGTGGGGGGATTTTCGCACGCTTGATCCCAAACACTTCATCCCGATCTTTCCGCAACATCCGAGGACACGTTTCGATGTCTATCATATGGGTATGCCGTGGGTACGCGAGACGGGTGTCATTGGTAAGAACTTCCCCAATGTATGGCTCAATATCTGTTGGTGCCATATCATCTCCCAAAAAATGACATGCTCTGCGCTGGACGAGTACATTGATATGGTTCCCATGAACAAGATCATAGGATTTGGCGGGGACTATGGCCGTCCGGTTGAGAAAGTCTATGGTCACCTCCTGATGGCCATCGAAGATATTGCAGCGGTTCTCGGTGGACGGATAGATAGAGGATTGATGGGATTTGATGAAGCGGTTTCTATTGCCAACAAATGGCTCTATGAGAATCCTAAAGAGCTTTACAAACTCAATATATAGTGAGGTATGCACTGGGCCAACAAAGTGTTGCAATACAAGGAGACATGAGGTACAATCTGCTCGACAACGTCGATTAGAACGACAGGGAGGAAGAATACCAGCATGGGAGATTATGTAGTCGGTGTGGATATGGGTGGCACGAATGTTGTGGCAGCAATCGTTGATTCCGAAAATCAGGTGCTCAGCCGTAAGAAGATCTCCACGGATGCGGAGGACGGGGCAGAAGTCACGATATCGAGAATCGCGGACGCCGTTCGAGAAGCGATTGGCAAAGCTGCTATCCAACCAGAGGAAGTGCGAGCTGTGGGCATCGGGGCACCCGGGCCACTGGATCCAGAAACAGGTGTTGTTATTTTCGCACCAAATCTCAAATGGAACAATGTACCACTGGGAGGAACCCTCGGCCAAAATCTCGGTATTCCCGTGTTTGTGGAGAACGATGTGAATGTCGGGACGTTGGGTGAGTATGAACTCGGTGCCGGCCGTGGGGCTCGTTATGTTGTGGGGATGTTTGTCGGTACAGGTATCGGTGGCGGCATCATCCTGGATGGAGAACTCTATCATGGACCCAGTAAGGTCGCCGGCGAAGTGGGGCATATTATTATCAAAGTAGGGGGCGCTCGCTGCGGATGTGGTAACCGAGGATGTCTCGAAGCCCTCGCAAGCCGTACGGCGATCCAGCGAGAGCTGGAGAAGAGACTCAAGCGGGGGGAGAAAACACTCCTTGCAGAACTTACCAACGGTGGCAAGAAACGTATCAAGAGTGGCATGTTGGCAAAAGCAGTTGCCACCGGCGATGAAGTGACCCTGCGGGTGCTCAAACGGGCGACCAAATATCTCGGTATCGGGGTTGCCTCTATCATCAATTTCATGAATCCGGAAGTAGTGATTCTGGGTGGGGGTGTGATCGAAGCGTTGGAAGATTATTATATGCCGCGTGTACAGAAGGTGGTTGAAAAGTATGCGATGCCGCAATCCATGAGCGGTGTTCGTATTGTCTCAGCCCAACTTGGTGATGATGCGGGCATCCTGGGGGCGGCAGTGCTTGCAAGAAGGCGTCTTGCAGAATCCTGATCAAGCATATCCAATCAGAAAGGGGAACAGATATGCAACGGATAGTATGGGTGCTGTTTTTCATCCTGGTGTGGAACGTTGGAGTCTATGGACAGGTGGATCCTGGTAGTATCGCCGGAATCTGGCTATTAGATGAAGGTCGGGGGGATGTGGTCGCCGATTCGTCCGGAAACGGTCACGATGGGCAGATCAACGGGGCCAAGTGGGATGACGGCAAGTTCGGCAAGGCACTGCTGTTTGAAGGAGCGGAGGATGTCAGAATTGAGTCCACCGAGAAGCTGAATCTGAGCGAGGAGTTCACCATGATGGCATATTTCAGCGCACAAGCTCTGAACGACTGGCATCAGCTCATTGCCAAGAATAACGAGTACTTGTTGCGCATTGATCCTCCTGGCGAGGGGGGCAAGATGTCCGCATTCGTCAACCTGGGTGGCTGGGAGCCGCGTGCGAGTGCAAATGTTCCCAAGAAAGATACCTGGACCCACTTTGCAGCAACGTACAGTGGCAAAGATGGAGAACTCAAAGTCTACGTCGATGGTGTATCTGCCGGGCAAAGTGGACGGGTTGGCAAGCGAGTTCCCAACAACGATCCGGTAACCTTCGGTGCCTGGGGAGGTGGCTCACGCTTCGTCGGCTTGATCGACGAGATTGCCATCTTCAACACGCTGGTGCCGGAAGAAGACATCCTCGCTATCGCAACGGATGGCCTTGAAGTCTATCTGGGCGGCGGGTTAAGCGTTCAAGCCGGTGGAAAACTGACGGCTATCTGGGGGGAGTTGAAGAGACGCGGATCTTGAGGCGATTTACAGTCTCTTCCCCAGCAGATAACCTACGATGGCCATACAGATGCTGATGGCAGCAATGCTTAGAGCGGCTGGCGTTTCCCAATAGAGTTGGTAATAGCTGGCAAGGGCAGGGGTCGTGTATCCCGTCGTCTGATAGTAGAGTGCACCGAGTAGATCCATCGGTACATAGAAAAGTGGAACGACAAGGCCGATGGTCTGCTTTTGTCGAAACAGGAATATGCCGACCAATACGATGGGGAGCTTCAAGACGAATCCGTAGATCAGCACACTTGAGGCAGCGGTATCAACGCCGGGTAATACGGCCAACGCGACGATGACAGCCAATGCTGTCACAAACAGCAATCCCAGACCAAAACCGACATCTGTCAGTCGTCTCCGGAAAATAGAAAGCATGCCCTGGCGCAACAGTTCCCGCTTGAACTGACGGGCAAATTCCTCCGCCTGCTGGTGCATCCGTTCTGGTTGATGGAAGGCGCAGTAGTTCGATCCTTCCACGGCATTGTTAGGACACGGTTTACCATCAGGTCGTTTGGCTTGACAGCGATCTGAACCCATGAAGAACCCCTTTGACAACAAGTGCCGATACGCAATGAACCACCGTGTCACGCTCGACGCGCATACGATTCCCGTGATTCACAGGTATGGCATCCCTGGACTTTAAGATAACAGGGATGATACCCGATTTCGAGTAGTGGGTCAAGCACCAGCTTCTCAAATGGAGCGTGTCTCAGAATGTGAAGTTTCACAGAAAGGACAAGGACACAAACGTGACCGATTCAATCACAAAGAATGGAGTCGCTGATAAGGCCCCGCAACTGGCGCGATCCGGCCTCATAGAAGCAGATGAAAGTCTCTGTTTGACGTGCAGAGAATGTGAGGTCGCCTGCTCGTTGTACCATGAGGATGAATGTAATCCAAACTTATCACGCATCCATATCTGGTTTGATGATTTCGTGCCGGGATCTCCCTCGATTGCCGTGTGCAAGCAGTGTGATTGGCCCGCTTGTTACTATGCGTGTGTTTCTCGCTGGGATGATCCAGCAATGCGTATCGATGAAGTGTCCGGCGCCCGATATATCCATGCCGAAACATGTCGAGGGTGCGATGCCTGCATGCGCGCTTGCCCGCTAACACCAGAGCGAGCCGTGATAGGCTTCAGGAAGGTGGAACGTAAGCGTGTCTATTTCAAGTGTGATCTGTGCTACGATAGGCCAGAAGGCCCTGTGTGTGTAGAGATCTGTCCCGGCAAGGCTCTCAAGTTTGTACCTGCGGAAGAGAGGCGCAAATAACATGAACGAAATCTACGGCTGGACCGGAAAAATACTCCGCGTGGATCTTACTTCGAATGACATATCAACGGTTGACACCATGAAGTATGCCCTCGATTTCATCGGTGGTGTAGGGATTGCGTCCCGGATAGCGTGGGAAGAACTCTCTCCCGGCATAGATGCCTTTGACCCTGAGAATCTCCTGTTCATCATGGTGGGCCCATTGACAGGGACTCTGGCATCGGGAGCCGGGCGTGTCGAGGTTCTGGGGATTGCTCCGCAGCAGCATCCCCCCGTTTTCTCTCGTTCAGGGATGGGAGGCCACTGGGGTGCAGAGCTAAAATATGCGGGATACGATGGCATCATCGTTCAGGGAAAAGCTGAAAAGCCCACCTACCTGTGGATCGATGATGGCAAAGTGGAGATACTGGATGCCAGCAATCTATGGGGAAGGGGAACCTATGGTACGACAAAGGTTCTACGGGCCTTTCACGGCTCCAGTGCCAGAGTCATTTCTTGTGGACAGGCAGGAGAACGCCTCTCCAGGATTGCGGTGATACAGACCGAAACGGGCAATGCCGCTGGTCAAGGTGGATATGGTAGCCTCATGGGTTCCAAGAACCTCAAGGCTATCGTTGTGAGAGGAACAGAAGGCGTCAAGATCGCCAGGCCAAAAGAGTTCTTCGACCTATGCGTGTATTCCAGCCATGAAGGCCCAACCCCCGGAGACTTCCATATCAGAGGTGATGACACCACTCCGGTGGGAATCCAGACGGACAGCGCAGGGGATAGATTTCGCCTGCGTAAGTGTGGATTCTGCCTGACGCCCTGTGCCCACCGAATCTATGAAAACGTGCAGGCGGCGGATGGTTCGACGATGCCCAGCGTTGCGCAACACTGCTGGGGCTATATGGGGACATCTCCGAAGGTAGATCGAGTCGCCCGGGGCCTAACAAGCGATTATGGCTTGAACGGTTGGGAGATCACGTATGGGATCATCCCGTGGCTGCAACGATGCAAGCAGCATGGCTTGATCGACCGGCTCGATGGCATGGATATCCCCATCCCCGAGAAACCTCTGGAGTACCTGAGAGATACGGCGCGTTACCCATCCGAGTTCATCCATACGCTCATCCATAAGATCGCCTTCCGCGAAGGTGAACTGGGCGATGCACTGGCGGAAGGGGCCTGTTACGCGGCTGAAAGGCTCTTCGACGGTGAAGGCATTCCGCTGCTGGATCGCATCTACCCGCGCCATTGTGGCCAGACGGAACACTGGGGCGGACACTGGGGGCCCGGTGGAACGGTCTACTGGCCGTGGTGGTTGCCACCTGTTCTACAGTGGTGCGTGGATACCAGAGATCCAGCCAGCGACTCAACACATCAGTGGACAGAACATGTGCAGATGTATCTTCCCGAGAGTGGACCGCGCCGTGGGCCTTTCTCGCTGGAGAAAACGCGCTCTATTTGTGCCAAGGTCTACGGCAATCCAGATGTCTGTGATCCGGCGTTTGAGTACGATCCGCCAGAGGCCAAAGCCATACCGGCGATATGGCACAGCCATCGTGGCATGATTGTGAATTCGCTGGTACTATGCGACCGCGAGCACACTCGTGTCTTCAGTATGCTGAGCGAAGACGGTGCCGCCGACACTGCCATGATGTCCAAGCTGCTTTCTACCAGCACAGGCTACGACATCAGCGAAGGCGAGCTTGACCTCGCCGGGGAGCGCATCTGGAATCAACTTCGGGCCATTGATGTGCGATACTTCGGACGTCATCGCACCATCGATGAGTCGACGCTCGATGGGTTCATGTACCCCGGTAAGGACGACGACGTGATGCTGGATCGTGAGAAATTCGGCAGGCTACTGGATAAATACTACGAGCTGAGTGGTTGGGATCTTACGAACGGTTGGCCAACGGAGAGCAAGCTGAAGGAGCTGGGCCTCGACGACGTTACCTGGGAATAGAGGCAAAGTATTCGCAGTTCGTTTTGGGCGAGGCTCCGATGGTTGACAGCGAATGCTTTGCCCCTACTGCTCGGTGCATCCCATCACGTCATTATCTCAGCCCGTTCGATCAGCTCCTCCTGCTCTGCTGATGACAGGTCGATGAACCGCGTGCTGAAGCCTGCCACGCGCACAATCAGGTCTCCGTATCGCTCCGGGTGCTCGCGGGCGGCCCGGAGGGTGTCCGCATCGAAAGCGTTTATCTGCAACTCCTGTCCACCGTTGCCGAAGAACGTCTCGACCAATGGCATCAGGACTTCAGGCGCCGTTGCAGATTTCGAGACGGTCAGGTTGAGATTGTAGCCCCCGCGATAGTTATG
>JAJRTO010000349.1 GCA_024278235.1 Candidatus Poribacteria bacterium | reverse complement strand
CGCTGCTGAATCCGTACATTCACATCAGGGTCCGCAAGTTGCTCCTCGTTCTGAATCGGTTCCAGAATCGGTTCCCTTTCTTGTCGAACACCGGGGATTCTTGCGTGGGTCACGATGCGGGTACGTGGCTGTTGGATGGTCTGGGAAACGTGTTGAACCGATGCCGGCTCGATTGAAGGGTCTTCTCGGATCTCCAAAGGCCGACTCCGATGTAACGTCGGGCGACTGCTGGCAGGAAAACTCATGAGATCCGCTTCGATCCAACTCTCTGGATTTTCAGCGATCTGTTGCTTCCATAGGAATGCGAATAAGATCGCCCCGATCATATGGATTGCCAGAGATAGCAGGAGTGGATTGGCAGGATACTTGTGTCCCCGCATCATGAGTTTTCCGTATCATCCAGCACCATGAGGGGGCAGAGATCTGCTTTCTCTACTTGAGAAAGTACTGAGCCAAAGAACAAGCGAGAGAATCGAGATTGTGGCCGTCGAGTCGCAATCGCCAGGGAAGGCTGTTCTTCGCGTATCACGTCCAATACGGCTTCTACAAAATCACCCTCTCGCACGATTTCCCGAAAAGCCACACCTGTATGTTGGGCACGCGCTTCGGCCTCGTGCAGCTTTTCCAATCCCCGTACCGAATAGAGTCGCAGGATGGTACTGGAGAGCTTCTCGGCCGGGACTCCATCCATATCCTCGCTTAACATCCTCATGACAGTATTTGCCCAGTGATTATCGACGACCATGAGCACCAGTAGTTCTGCACCGCGTTCGTGGGCGATCTCTACCGCCCGCTCAATTGTTTGCGAACGCTGGTGTTCAACAGAAAGAATCAGTAATATCTTTTCCATATTTGCCTTAGGAATGACGATCAGGGCAAAGCATTCGCCGATGAGAGACGCAGAAGCCATGCCAGTCCAGGGAATGCTTGGCCCCTACTTGCCTTAACCGTTTGCATAGATGAGTCGGTTCCGTGTTTGGCACGGGATAGTGATGGTCTGTCCGGTGGAGCTACTCTCGATCATGGCAAAACCGATCTCATTGACTGCCATGTAGTCATCGCCAGTACAGTGCGGTAGCGGCCCACCATCCAGATAAGCGGCGATTTGTTCGTAAGCGACCTTGAACACACTAGCATTTTTGGGCAGATCCAGTGTGCTGTTGTCGATCAGTTCTCCGTCTTTGTTGCGGACGGTTGCGCCGATGTATATCCCCGCACGTAAACTTCCCTCGCTACCAAGCACATCCACTGCGAATGCGGGCGCTGTGGCATGTTGCCCCACATGGTAGCCCGTCACTCCACTGGCAAAACGGATGGTTCCTGCAATGACCCCTGGCTCTGGTTCATAACCCTCCGGGACGGTGCTGGTATTTGGCTGCAAGAAGGCGCTGACAGAAGCGGGATCGTATCCAGCAAACTGACAGATCAGATCTGTGGTATGGATGGCGAACGAGAGAACGCCCCCTCCGCAATAGCCGATGACGGATTGCACATCACCTATCAAGCCATCCCGCACGAGTTCTTGCAGGCGTAATAGATGAGGAGCCCAATGACGTGAATAGTCAACGACGATAGGGATGCCTTTTGCCTCAGCAGCTTTGGTCATCTTATCCACTTCATCCAGAGAACAACCCATCGGTTTTTCGAGGAAAATCAGCTTTGGCGCGGCTTCGATGACTTCCATCGTGACTTCGTAATGATAGGGCCCCCGGACACATACAGCAACGATATCCAGGGTTTCGCTCGATAGCATTTCGGCACTACCGTCATAATAGCGGATGGAATCCGGTGGGAAAGCGGGACCCCAGATCTGCTTAAACTCAGCCTGTTGTTCTTTGGAGAGATCCGCTACCGCAACCAGATCTGTGGACTCGCACAGACGGATTCCACCCACGTGGCAATATGGATAAGGATCTTCTGGATTGGAATAACGTGCCGCAATATTCCCAAGACCGATGACACCAACACTGTACATTGAATAACTCCTAACCTGGGCAAACAGAAATCAAGACGGCAAGAATAACGGGAGAGTCTCGAGACTTGCTTATCGATGTTTACTATATCACGCCCTGGTGAATGCGTCAAGTTGAGACTCCGTCATTTAGAAATCCCCGGGGGGCAACCCCTTTTGGATTGTGGCAGCAAACTGCGGTTTTCAAGTAGCACAGACAGCTTGTCTGTGCACAAGTGAGGCAGCATGCGCAGACAGGATGTCCGCGCTACCCGTTTTCCAAGAGGAGGGCAAGCTCACCCTCAAGAAGCTGGGGGATTTCTATCGATTCAGCACAAGAGATTCTGTTGACAACACGCCTTTTTCTGGTATAATGCATGCGTTGCTGAAAGGATAAACATATGTCGCTTAAGC
Organism: Candidatus Poribacteria bacterium; assembly: GCA_024278235.1. GTDB lineage: Bacteria > Poribacteria > WGA-4E > JAJRTO01 > JAJRTO01 > JAJRTO01. The sequence goes on along the minus strand of JAJRTO010000349.1, from coordinate 6,016 downwards.
TCGAAACGTGTAACTCAGGTGGCATTCTATCTCAAATCTATGACGCTTTTGACTACCGCACACATTCCTTGCTGAAACTCCTGGTCGAAGAGGGGCCCACGCAGCTCTTGGAGCAGACAATCGAAGCCGGGTTTGAGGCGAATGAAGATGGATACGCCAGCAAGTGTCATCAACTCGCATGGGTGGATGACGATGTGCACGAGGCAGACGTATCTCCCGAAAACATCCTGGCGATGCGGGAAGCGGTACGGGAGTTTGGGGGGACGTATGAAATATGAATCGGAAATCCTGATTATTGGTGGCGGGGTAGTTGGCATCTGTGCTGCCTACTATCTTGCGGGGCAGGGGCAACACATTACGGTGATTGACAAGGGTGAAATCTGTTCGGGAAGTTCCTATGGCAATGCAGGGCTCATTGTTCCCAGTCACAGCGTGCCGCTGGCGGCACCGGGGGTTCTCTCTCAAGGACTCCAATGGATGTTTGATCAGGAAAGTCCCTTCTATATCAAACCCCGTTTCGATCCCGAACTGTTCAAGTGGTTATGGCAATTTCGCAGTGCCTGCAACGAGCGTCACGTGCGGGACTCTATGCCGATGATTCGTGACCTTCAACTAGCAAGCCTTCAACTGTTTGAGGAGTTGGCTACCCGCTAAGACCTCGATTGCTGTTATGAGCAGCGGGGGAGGCTGATCGCCTTCAGGAGTGAGGAGGGGCTGAAAGCCGGGATCAAAGAAGCTCGTCTCATGCAGAGCATTGGGATTGAGGCTGAAATCCTGGATGTTACGGAAGTCCAGGCACTGGAACCTGGCGTCCGGGCGGACATCGCCGGGGGAGTGCTTTATCCACAAGATGCCCATCTGGATCCCGCTCGATTCGTCCGGGGACTCGCTCAGCAACTTGAAAGGAAGGACGTAGAAATCCGGACTTCCACCGAAGTGATCGGTTTTGAGACATCAGGCCGCCGAGTGACTGTGGTCGAGACCACCAGGGGGGACTTTTCTGCCGAGGAAATCGTATTGGCTGGTGGCGCCTGGTCTCCCGGTATCGCAGAGGATCTCCAAATCGATCTACCGATACAACCTGCCAAAGGATACAGCATTACGGTAAAAAGCCCGGAAAGATCTCCTGCCATCCCGATCATGCTTGCTGAAGCCAAAGTCGCTGTGACTCCGATGGGCGAGATCCTTCGATTTGCTGGCACACTTGAAATGGCAGGATTCGATCTGTCTATTAACCGACGCCGTGTGGATGCCATCCTCAGAGCGGTATCCGACTATCTTCCGGAGATCGATCTGGAAAATCTTGAACGGATCGAGATCTGGCGCGGGTTACGGCCTTGTACGCCCGACGGCCTCCCCTTCCTGGGGCGCTCCCGCATGTACGACAATCTCACTATCGCCGCGGGACATGCCACGATCGGCTTATCGTTGGGACCCATCACAGGGAAATTGGTGTCGCAGTTGATCATGGATGAGGAACCTTCCATCGATCTCACCCTATGCAATGTTGAACGGTTTCACTGAACCGAGGAGTGCACAATGAAAAGTCAGGTAACTCTTGTAGAGAATGGAAATCCGCATGCCACCGTGATCGTTGCTCCTGACATCGGGCAGTATGCCGAGGAATCGGTGAGCGACATGCTGCGTGTCATCGAGAAGATGAGTGGGGCAACGCTACCAGTGATCGCAGAGGGACAAGCAATCGGAACGGGCGCACAGATTCATATCGGTAGAACAGGGTTCGTCATAGAAGAGGGGCTTCTTCCAGGTGACCTTCCGCTCAATGGGTATCGCATCTGTACAACTCATCAGAATGCCGTGCCTCACCTGGTGATAACTGCCAATAACTCGCTGGGCATATCCCACGGCATCTACGATCTGCTGACGAACGAACTCGGTGTTCTGTGGGGTATGGCGGATCCGCTCTTCGAGGATATCCCCATGTGTGATACGGTCTCTGTTGGATCTCTCGACCGCACGGAGATACCGAAATTCGGCTTTCGTGTCTTCAGCGGGGTTGAGTCCCACTGGATCCGGCGCAATCGGATCGATAACGCTAGCAGACAACTGCCCTTCTACGGCCACGGACATAATCTCTTCAATATCTTTCCGCCGAGTAAGTACGGCGATCATCCCGAATACTATGCGATGACGGATGGCGCACGCAGAGTCCCGGAGAAGGATGGGCATACCCCTATCCAACCTTGCCTGACCAACCCCGACGTCATTCAGATAACGATTGAGACGGTACGCCAGTTCTTTGATGAGAATCCGGAGGTGAGCACCTACAGTCTCTGTCCGAACGATAGCACGGGTTTCTGTGAATGTGCCTCATGCCTCGAACTTGACGAGGGCATGGAGGCATATCGCGGGCGTCGAATGAGTAGCGATAGCTATTTCTACTACATTGACACGGTGGCAAAGGCGTTGCTCGAGAGTCATCCCGACCGCTATGTGAGTGCGTATGCGTATTGGACCACCGAATTACCGCCGCGGCGTATGGACCGTTTACCATCGAATGTGGTGATTTACCTGACCCAGGACTCCAGCCAGTATTACGATCCTGCTTACGAGCAGCGCGATCATGATATTCTGGAAAGGTGGTCGAAGGCCGCACATCATCTGGTCGTGTATGACTACTACGGCCTCGGCTGGTTTACTCCTCGCGTCTATCCACAAATCGTCGCACGGACGCTCCCCTATCTTCCTACTGTGGGTGTCAAAGGCTTCTATTGTGAGTCATATCCCTATTGGTCCCACATCGGAGCGCATCTTTATCTTGCAACACGCCTGCTCTGGGACACTTCCCTCGATGCAGATGCTGTACTCGACGAGTGGTATCAGCGGATGTTCAGGGAAGTTGCCTCGGAAATGCGGCAATATTTTGAGACGCTGGAACGGGGGTGGCTGGGTCGCACGCATGAAGGACAATGGTTCCTCGGATTGAACCGATTGTATCTGCAACTAGCCGCGTGGCCACATGAAGTGCGTGACGAAGCGTGGGAACAGATCAACGCCGCCTATGATGCTGCGGAAAGTGAGACGACGCGCCGTCGAGTCGAGTATGTCCGGCATGGGAACCGTCTTGCCGTCCTCCTCTCGAAAACCCTCGAGGAAGCCCACGCGCTCAAAGCGAGTCAAAGCGATCTTGAAAGTGCACTGCACGACATCTTCGCTCGTGTGAAAGAAACGATGAACCTCTACCACTCGACCATTGAATCCGATTTGACCTACGGCTCGGCCTATTATCGGGGCGAACGTGCCACAAGACAGCTCTCATGGTGGATGGGCTACATAGCCTCGCTCATTGAAGAAATGCTCGCAGGGAACTCCGAGTTACAGAAACGCCTGCTTGCTGAGGAGGATATCTATCGTGAAATGATTGAGGCGAAGAGTGACCCGGGTGTGTCGTCCCGGATCGAGGAAGCGCGGAAACTCTACAGAACCCATTTGGAGCTATATGCGCGATCCTGAACACGCACGGATGGTGCGAAAGTGAAGGTGATAGGATGAGTCACAACTCTTCAAAACCCAATATCTTGTTCATCATGGCTGACCAGCATCGTTTCGATTATCTCGGATCGGCCGGAGCATCGTTTCTGAACACCCCGAACCTGGATCGCATCGCGGAGTGCGGTGTTCGTTTCACTCAATGCACCACAAATTCTCCTGTGTGTGCCCCCGCACGTATCGGCCTGGCAACGGGTCTTCAACCGTCCCGTTTGGGATCTGTGGACAACTCAAGTTTCCTACCACGCAGTGTTCAGACTTACTACCAACGCCTGCGTGATCATGGATACCGTGTCGGTTGCATCGGTAAGCTCGATTTGGCCAAGCCGGACCACTATAATGGGCGGTACGGGGATCGGCCCTGTGTCTTCGGCTGGGGATTCACGCATCCGGAGGAGTGTGAAGGCAAGATGCACGCTGGCAGTTCTCCGACACCCATTGGCCCCTACACGTATTACCTGCAGGAACAGGGCCTGCTTCAGGCGTTCTACGAAGACTACCGGAAGCGTAGCGCAAAAGGTTGGATTAAAGATGCCTCCCACGATTCGGTTCTTCCAGTAGCGGCCTTCGAGGATGTCTATATCGGGAGACGAGCGGCAGAATGGATCGCGTCCATCCCCGATGATTTCCCGTGGCACTATTTCGTCAGCTTTGTCGGACCGCACGACCCGTTCGATCCGCCCACAGAGTATGCCGATCGATACCGGCAGGCGGAGATGCCCGACGCGATCCGGGATTCTATGGAAGGAAAACCTGCATGGGTAAGGAATCGGGCGAGAATCATGCAACCGGAGGAGATTGCCGTAGCACGTCGGCAATACTGTGCCGCCATCCAGCTCATCGATGATCAGATAGGGCTGATGCTCGATTCCCTGGAGCGTCGTGGGATGCTGGAGAATACATACATCATCTTTTCGAGCGATCATGGTGAGATGTTGGGAGATCATGGGCTCTACACGAAGAGTGTCGCTTACGAGTCGTCTCTCAGGGTTCCCTTTATCATTGCTGGACCGGGGATAGAATGGGGGCGAGTTTCGGATGCACTGGTGGAACTCATCGACATCAACCCCACGATCTGCGAGTTGGCGAGCTTGCCGGCGCAGGAGAATATAGACGCCCGCTCTGTGGCTCCCATCCTGCGAGGGGAAACGACGGAACATCGAACGGAGACGGTGAGTGCGATCCGCCACTTCCGATGCCTCCGTACCCACGAAACCAAGCTGATTCAGAACTACAATGACATCGTGGAGCTTTATGACCTCTCCCGGGATCCGTCAGAGTTATGTAATATCGCGCAGGATCAACCGAAACTCGTGCGTACCCTGGGCCAACGTCTGGCCCAACGCTTCCGAGAGGGGAAGTGGTTGCGTTAGGAGAAGAGAGTATGTCATTGCAAAGACTGCTGTTGAGCGAGTTGACTTCTCGCCAATGTAACCAGTACCAGGTCCAGGGTGGGGACATTATGTTGGTACCGGTAGGTTCGGTGGAGGTGCTCGGGCCTCATCTGCCCGTCGGCGGACGCTGCTTTGTCGCCGAGGCGTTCTGTCGTTTGATGGCAGAACAGGTCAACGGATTGTGTCTACCTGTGACGTCCTTCACCAGTGTACAGGATACGTTCGATAGGCCCGGCAGCGTAGATGTGCCCGAGAACGAGGTAAACGCTTATCTGCGTGCGGTACTGGATGATCTGCTTGCCACAGGGTTCCGACGGATCCTGCTGGTCACCTATCTCGGCTACCTCCGTTACTACATCCCGCAGGAGGTCTACGAGGATCACAACGTGGCGGCGGCGGGAATCCATCTGGGGGAATCGCTGCACCGCTATGGGCGTGAGCAGGGAATCAGAGAGGATTCATGGATCGCGGGTGCATTACAACTGTTGGGACGGGATGATCTGGTCGTAAAGATTGAGCGCGAGAATCAGCGACTGCTCAATGGAGGCGACGATCAGCCAGCCCTGTCAGAAACGTTGATGGCGTTGCGCGGCGTCGGCACCATTGGCTTCACGTATCCGGCAGGAGCCTATCCGCTACTTCCGAATCCCAATCTGTCGGCGGATAAGGGGGAAGGCGTACTGCGACGAGCCGTAACGGAACTTGCTCCTGCGGTAGAGAACTTGCGGGACTATAACGAGTTTCTGGCCAGGCGATCTGTCGGTCGTGGTCTGCTATGGCAGGGATGGAGGTGGGGAGATGAAAGCTAACCACTTATTGGAGATGTTTCCATCGGAAGTAGAGGCAAACTCACAGGCTGGCAATGACATCGCCATTTTATCCATCGGTTCGCTGGAGCAACACGGTCCTCACCTGCTGCTGGGAACGGATGGTTTCTTCGCTCAGGCGTTGGCACAGGAAATTGGGAGGCCTTCGGGAGGGGTCGTGCTGCCACCTGTCCCATTCTCATGGGTGGGATGCACCAACGTGTTCTCCGGAGGTATCGGTGTGCGAGAGTCTGTGTTCATAAGCTATTTGAAGGCTGTCGTCAAAGGGCTTTGGAAATCGGGCTT
>JAJRTO010000348.1 GCA_024278235.1 Candidatus Poribacteria bacterium | reverse complement strand
GACAGGTGCTGAAGCCTGCCTGATTGCAGCGGGTGGTGTCTATGGGGCGGAGGGCGCGTCCTGGCTTGGCGTCACTGGCACAGAAGTGCAAATCCAGGCGGCGGCCACACTGATCCGCTCGCTCGCCAATGAACCGCCTTGCACCGTGTGAGATGCAGAGAAATGGAGATGCCACGATGGTCAGCTCTTCTTTGCAGCAACCGATCCCTCAAAACGGTGCGTCACCATATCCACCCAGTCCGGTGATCACTGGTGTGATCTGGGCGTCTGCGGACACCATCATCCGCAAGGCAACGGGCAAAGGTCGTGATGGAAGCGATAACTGGCCTATGACCTGGGCTGATGATGGAAATCCTTACACGGCCTATGGCGATGGATACGGCTTTGATCCCATTGTGCCACAGAAACTGGGGCTCGGTTTCGCCCGTGTGGTCGCTGGCCCGACAGATTTCACAGGCGAGAACATCCGCTCCGATGCAGAGAACACCGGTATGGGCGCCTCCGGGAGGAAAGCAAGCGGTCTGTTGATGGTGGACGGGATGCTCTATATGTGGGCAAGGAACGCGGACAACCATGGGAATCACTGCCAGCTTGCCTGGTCGGAAGATTATGCCCGGACCTGGACGTGGTGCGACTGGAAGTTCACCGAGTTTGGGTATCTGACCTTCATCAACTTTGGCAAGAATTACACGGGGGTTCCTGATAGACACGGAGATTATGTCTATGCCGTTTCACATGCTAACGCGAGTGCCTACGATGTGGCGGATCATTTCATCCTGGCGCGTGTACCCGGGAGCGAGTTGAGAAATCGAGGAGCTTATGAATTCTTCAGGCGGCTCGATTCAGATAACGAACCTGTCTGGACGAAGGATAGCCAACAGGCAGGTGCTGTCTTTACCAATCCCGGCCTATGTCGGCGATCCAGCATGAGCTACAATGCGGGGTTGAGCAGATATTTGTGGTGGCAACAGATACGTCGTGGAGACGCCGATACACGTTTCCGAGGCGGATTCGGGGTCTACGACGCTCCGGAGCCCTGGGGGCCCTGGACAGCCGTGTATCACACGGAGGAATGGGATGTGGGTCCGGGGGAGTCCGCTTGCTTTCCCACCAAATGGATGAGCCACGATGGTAGGACATGCTATCTGGTTTTCTCGGGGAATGACAATTTCTCGGTTCGCAAAGTGACCTTTACGCTCGCCGGATGAGAAGGAGAGGGAAAGCCATGAAAAAAACAGTTGGGCTTATCATTGCCGATACCCCGGTGACATGCCGCTATGTGGAGGAAGTTCTTGCTCACGCGGGCCTATTTCCAGCGCAGATCATACCGGATGAACTCGTGGCGACAGTTGATGACTACAATATCATCCTGTTGGCCGGAAACCCACGATTGGATGAGGCACAACGGGATGCGCTGGTCCAATTTATCACGGATGGCGGGGCACTTGTCGCGGTGGGTCACACTGCCGGTCTCGAAAAGCTACTGGGAGTCGAGCCACTTCCATCTGACTTCACAACGGGATTTGGCGTGGATACACAACGAGGACTCGGCGAAGGTTATATCCAGATCCGTCGTAAGAAACACCCCGTCACAAGAAATCTGGAAAGTTCTCTACACACTTTCGGGGGAGTCGCCGTGCGTGCAACAGAGGGCAAATCGTTGGCGAAAATGCGCGATGCTCTCCATCGTCCGACTTCCAGTGATGCAATTGTCGAACATCGGGTTGGCAAAGGTTTGACGTTGCTCATCGCTCCCGATCTGTTCTATTCCATCGTGCGGATCCAACAGGGAACTTATATCGATCAGGATGGGATCCCTGCGGCTGACGGCAGTGCTCCGTTCGACGATGGCATCCTCAAATGTGAGGATGGAATGACGCTGAATTTTGAGTGGGATCGCACACGGGTGGATGATGAGAATCGCATTTTCTATCACCCTATTGCCGATGAACTGCGCGAATTGGTGATCAAGTCAGTACTCCATGTTGCCCAACGTCAGCATCTGCCACTGGCGATGCTCTGGTATTATCCGCGTAATCTGCTTGCACTGGGCCATATCTCACACGACTCGGATATCAACGATGCTGAACTCGGCTGGTCGATGCTCAGGGCGATGCAGGATGTCGGAATCAAAAGCACGTGGTGTATCATTGAACCGGGGTACTCAACTGAATTCTATGACGCACTGAAGGAGGATGGTTACGAAATTGCCCTCCATTATGATGCCCTCGATGGAGGGCCAAGAACTTCCTGGAGCGAGCACGCATTCCGTGGTCAGCACGACTGGCTCTCCCGGACAGCGGGGGTGAACCTGGTCTCTAACAAGAATCACTACACACGTTGGGAAGGCCGGCTCGATTTCTTCCGATGGTGTGTTGCGGTGGGCATCCAATGTGACCAGAGCAAAGGCCCAAGCAAACGTGGTGTCCTTGGATATCCCTTCGGTGGATGTCATCCCTGGTTTCCGCTTGATGATGACGGCAGCCCTATCGATTGTCTCGAATTGAATCTGCAAACCCAGGATCTGGTGGTCACATCCCCCGATTACTTCGGTCACTACTGGGTCGACCAGGCAGTACGACATCATGGCGTCGCACATCTGCTCTTTCACCCGGCACATATCGAAAAGCCCGGCGTGGCGACTGCATTGCGCACCATCGTGGATCATGGGACCGAACAAGGACTCGAATGGTGGACATGCGCCCGAATCAATCACTGGGAACGAGCACGACGCGGGGTGCAACAGCAATCTTTTCGGGCAGGACGTAAAGAGGCGATCTATCACTTCTCTGCAGAGCGACCCTTGCAGGATGCGACACTGCTGTTTCTCAACTCAGGCACCAAAGGTGAACGTACTGAACGCTACGGCTTCACCTTTCACAGAGTGGACATCGATCTGGAGGGAGAGACGGAAGTGAGATTGTGAGCGAATCGAGCCCTCGCTATTTCACTCCAATCCATACTCACGCAGCTTGTACTGCAACGTACGTCGGCCAATCCCGAGTATCTCCGCTGCGCGGGTGCGATTCCCTCCCGTCTGTCGGAGGGTCTTGGCGATCAGTTCACGTTCGACCTCCTTCAGACTGAAGCCGGGTTGGACACCGATCTCCGAAGGATGCCATTCGCTCTGGAGTTTCTGAACCTCGAAGGGTAGTTCGGAGATCGTGATCTCATCCCCCCTTGCCAGGATGACCGCTCGTTCTATCGCATTCTCCAGTTCACGCACATTTCCAGGCCAATTGTAGCGCGTCAACAATTCCATGGCGATAGCGGCGATCCCCCGGAGGGATCGCCGATTCTTTTCATTATACTTTTGGAAGAAATGGACAACGAGGGGAGGAATGTCAATTTTGCGTTCTCGCAACGGCGAAACCAGGATGGGAAAAACGTTGAGGCGATAGAATAAATCCTCCCGGAATCGGCCATGTTCGACTTCTGCACGCAGCTCTTTGTTAGTGGCCGCAATGACTCGCACATCAACGGTGATCGGCTGCCCGCCACCGACGCGCTCGAACTGTTGCTCCTGCAACACACGCAGTAATTTGGCCTGAGTAGCGATGCTCATCTCTCCTATCTCGTCCAGGAAGATAGTCCCCCGGTGAGCCAGCTCGAAGCGTCCCTTTCGCAGTTGGATGGCACCGGTAAACGCGCCCCGTTCATGCCCGAAGAGTTCTGCCTCTAGCAAATTCTCCGGCAGCGCGGCGCAGTTGACCTTGACAAGCGGCCCTTCAGTACGATGGCTGAGCTGATGGATCGCGTTGGCGACGAGTTCTTTTCCCGTGCCACTTTCCCCCTGAATCAGAACGGTAGCTTCGGTTGGGGCAACCTGCCGGATCGTTGCCGCAAGCGCGTGCATCTTATCGCTCATCCCGATGATACCGGCAAGTGGTTCCTGCATCGTTCGTTGTTCTTTGGGTGACGGATCCTCCTGCAAGGATTGACGGGCGAGTGTGCGTGCGACAACAAGTTTGAGTTCCTTCAGATCGACGGGCTTCGTCAAATAATCCACGGCCCCCAGCTTCATTGCCGAAACTGCCGTTGGTACTGTTGCATATGCTGTGATCATCAGCACCGCCAAGTCGGCATTTCGCTGACGGATCCGTTCCAGGACGCTGACCCCGTCTGTGTCCCCCAACCGTAGATCGAGAATGACCAGATCTAAGGACATGGTTTCGACAGCAGCGATGGCTGCCTGACCATCCTCCGCCTCGAACACCTCGTACCCTTCGTCAGTGAGCACCGCTTTCAATAATTCTCTCTGTGCTGCTTCATCATCGACCACCAGTAGCTTAGGCTTTAGGTGATTCATGAACTCCTCCAGCCGCTGTGGCTGATCCCTGATGGACACATGGAAGGCGGAGGATGAATGTCGTCCCGACGCCTTGCACGCTCTCGACTTCGAGCTTCCCTTCATGGGCTTCGATAATGTGATGCACGACGGCGAGTCCCAGTCCTGTGCCTCCCTTTCTCCGGCTGAAGAAGGGATCGAAAAGCCGAGGGATATCTTCGGCAGCAACGCCATGCCCCGAATCCGCAATGCGTATTTCCACCCATTCTGCAAGGGTGTGGGTGGCGATCTGGAGTGTCCCTCCATCCGGCATCGCCTGAAGTGCATTGATGAGAAGGTTCAGAAACACCTGCTTGAGCTTCTCGGGATCTGCAGGGACAGGTGGGAGTTCGGACGTCATGAACTGCTTGAGCTGGACTTGCTGAGCCTCTGCATCGCGTTGAATCAGGAAGAGTGTTTCACTCAACACCTGGTTGATATCCACTTCTACCAGCTCCAATTGCAAAGGACGTGAGAAGTCCAACAATTCGGAGATGATGCGATTCAAGCGTTCTGATTCTTGGACCATGAGTTGCGTGTACCTGCGCTGTTCTGTTTCAGGAGGTACTTTGCCATGCAGATACTGTGCGAAACCCTTGAGCGTGTTGAGGGGGTTCCGGATCTCATGCGCGATAGCGGCAGCGAATTGCCCAATGATCGCCAACCGGTCAGCACGTTGGAGCTGTGCCTGCAATCGCTTCGTCTCAGTGAGGTCACGGAAGAGGCAGATAATCCCTCTATCTTCGCCTGTCTCATCGTACAGTGCGGTTGCTGTAAGCCCTAAAATAACCTGGCGACCATCGTTCAGTGTGCATTCGATTTCCTGCTCCACGGAGATCTGTTCTCCTGTCAAGACTCGATCCAATAGAGGGCACTGCCAAAGCTCGCTGTAGTCGTTCCCCTGCATCTCTGCTTGTGCCCGGCCCAGTATCTTTTCGGCTGCCGGGTTTACTGTCACTACGCGCCCTTCACGGTCCAGCGAGATGAGTCCACTGGGCATTCCCTGAATCAGGCGCGAAGTGTCATCGGTCAATCTACCTACAGTGCGTTGCATAAGGCGATTCCTCTGGAGCAAAAATGCCAGATAGATCCCTGCGGATCCCACGAGGAGCAGCACCCCTCCGACCAACACCGCGTTCCGCATATCCATTGTGCGCGCCTGGTCGTAGGCCTCCGTCTTGAGAGCCACGACGATGTTCTGAGATTGGGCTGAATTCCCGGAATCGCGGCGCATCCACGATTTGGACATCCAGGGCTCCGACATCCAGCGAGCCCCCATAGACTCCATCATACCCATCGAGACATGTCCCTGAACAGGATGAAACGCACGGGCGACAAGGAAGAAAGTCTCGTCCTCCGCCACTTGTACGATCCCCCGGTAAACACCCTCTCGCTGATCTTCAGGTAGATTCCCGGCAAACGATCGAGCGATCTGCCGTGGATCACTATGGGCGGTGATCTGTCCGGAGGCATCGATAAGCGCAATAAAGGCAACTTCTGGCTGTTTTGCGGCTTCTTCCAGGAGTGTTTGCGTTTGGTCCCCGCCCCACATCATCCCCATCATGCCTGTTCGCGCTCCCGCCTCTATCGTACGGATGAGCGTGAGCCCTTCCCGCGTGAGGGCCATCTGCATCTGATTTTGCTCCCAGCGCAGATTGCGATAGGTCATCACTGACAGCAATGCAGCCAGAATGAGCACAGCACTGAATATGAGGACAATAGGGGGTGAGAACCGTTGCATATTTTTACCGACACCATCTGCCGTTACCACGCCGGGTGGTCGTTTGACGTGGATCGGGAGTTGCCGAAGGTGACTGGGATTCATTCGTCCGTATGGGAACCGTGCCGACAATTTCACCGTCCCTGGTACGGATTTCGACTTCAAATCCTTGATCCACCTCGCGTGCATCTCCAGGCACCAGGTTAGGATTGCCGTTCATCCCGATCATCCGTTCGACCATTGCCCGAGCCTGGTCTGCATTCTGCGGACGTCCGGGGAAAGGGCGATATGTCGAGCGCAGCCAACCCGTATCTTTGTCAATGAGCAGCTTGTCGACGGGGGAACCGTTCGAGGTGACGATCTCCACCTCAAAATCCGTATCCGACTCGCGGGTTTCACCCACTCGCAGGTTCGGATTGCCAATCGTATCGACGTAACGTTGAGCAAGCTCCGTTGCTTGCGCTTCATTTACAGGGGCATCCAGTGAGGTCGTTGAATCGGGTGGACCCCACCATCCATCGAAGCCACCATCCCACCCACAGGCGTCTGGCGTCATGCCCTGTCCCATCATAGAGCCTTGCTTCATCATAGAGCCTTGCTCCATCATGCGGTTTTCCATCATGGAGTCTTGCTCCATCATACCACGGTCCATCATGCGAGAGCCAGAGTGCATTCCCCACATGCCCATCCAGCTTCCCATGAGCCGCCCAAACCAGTTATTGCTCATAGATCCGTCCATTGAGGTCTGTCCAGACATCATTCCGGGGTTCATTGCCTGGTGAGCAAAGGCGTAGCTGACGATAAGCAGTACGACGAGTGTGCCGATGCCGAAAAGTGTGAAGCGTTTCATGAGTTACCTCCGGTTGTTGATTTCAGTTGTTGATTTGGTGTAAAGACGCGAAATACAAATGCAAGTCGTGTACCAGCGGACTTTACCAGACACCGACAGGCCCAAAACCTGATGCTTGGAGGTACGACCCATGAATGGGTGATGATAGAGCATTTCAGAGCACTGCGCAAACATTGCCCAATTATCTCAGAGCATATCTGGAACCGCGCAAATCATGCGCAGTTCCAGGTACACTGCAAACACGAGCGTCCCCAGAAGAACCAACTCAAGGAGGAGGTATCTGCACAAAACCTGAATGGGATCCATATACAATTCCGAATGAGTGGGGAACGGAATACGCCATAGAGTGTATCACGCTCAATACCAGTGATCAAGCGGTTCTGGGAAACAGATTCGTGATTGACATCGATATGCAGAGATAGTAAAATCTGGTCACATGATAATGCATGGCGGCCTGAACGCCTCAATCGAAAGGATCACAGCATGCAATTTGTCAACCCGTTCAAGGGACCCGGGCAATGGTACAAGGGGAACGCCCATTCTCATAGCACTGTCTCGGATGGCAGACTCACCATAGAAGAACGCTTTGCACAGTTTCAAGAGGCAGGTTATGGTTTTCTTGTGCTCACGGATCATGGTCATGTGAGTGATGTCTCTTCCTATGATGTCCCCGGGGAATTCCTGGCGATCTCCGGTTCAGAACTCCATCCGAAGAATCCCTATGGAGGAAGCACCTATCACATCGTTGCTATCGACATCCATGAACCGATTGATACAGCAGATTTACATCCAAGTGGTGTGATTGAGAAAATCCGTGAGCAAGGCGGGGAGGCGATCCTCTGCCATCCCTACTGGTGCGGTCATACGATCATCGATCTGATGCCATTACATGGATACATTGGAGTGGAAGTCTACAACGCTACATGTGTCGGAATCGGAAAGGGGGTTTCTGAGAGCCACTGGGATGAACTCCTGGATAAGATTGGGCCAACATTCGGGTTCGCGGTGGATGATTGCCACGGTACAGAGCATGATGTCCATCGTGGTTGGATCCATGTCAAGAGCGAGAAACTCGAACTGCCGGCGATTATGGACGCGTTACGCCGGGGGGCGTTCTACTCAAGCATGGGGCCCGAAATCCATGATCTGGATATCAGTGAAGTCGAAGTGACCACCCGTGAGGGCGACAAGGGCAAGGCAACTCGTCTTCACATTCACTGTTCCCCAGCGGTCAGCATCGCTTTCAAGGGATGCCGCTCTACAGGAAGAAACTATGGGGCGCACAACGGTGAACTGCTCACCGAAGCCGAACACATCGCTCGCGGCTCAGAACGCTACATTCGTATTGAGATCACGGATCCGACAGGTAAGAAAGCCTGGACCAATCCTCTCTGGTTGTAGCGATGTTGCAGGAGTACGGTTGTCGCGCAGAACGGAACGAATCGGGGCAGCAATGCGCGGTATCTAGTGAATCTCCTGCACCTGTTATCAGATCACTTGCTGCTGGATGAGGGAACAATGCGACAGATAACACCACGTCGGGAGACGTTGCCTACTGCTCAAGCCGACGATACGATAGGGGTAAACGTCCTGATGGCAGTTGGATCCGGGGTTGAAAAGTTCATCCGCCCAGAAAAGATGGAAGAACTTGAATCGATGGTGAACCTGACTATTCGCAATGGTATGCCCCGGGATGAGGCGATCTATTCCAGCACATTGCAGGAAACTCAGGCACAGATCGTCATCACAGGCTGGGGCTCCCCACGGTTGACCGTGAGGGCCCTGGAGGAGAACCCACAACTCGAATACATGTGCCATCTGACGGGAACCGTCAGGCATTTCATCGAACGGGAAGCTCTCGAGATGGGATTGTTGGTGACCAACTGGGGAAATCTGGTTGGGCCGACCGTTGCCGAAGGTGCGTTGGTAGGCATTCTCTCGTGTCTGCGACGAACGACAGAGGTAGATTTCTTGATGCATCGGGATAAAGGTTGGCGGGGAAGGCAGGAGGAAAGTCTCTTCCACCAGCGAGTTGGGCTGCATGGATTCGGAACGATCGCTCAGAATCTGGTCAAGCTACTCCAGCCTTTTCAGTGCGAGATTTCAACGTATTCGCCTCATGCCCCCGATGAAGTGCTGGCGCAGTATCGTGTCGGGCGGGTTACCGATCTGAAGACACTCTATGCCGGCAATCACATCATCTCGATCCATGCATCAAACACCCCGGAAAACTACCATATCGTAAACGCGGACGTTTTGACGGCGATGGAAGATGGGGCCATACTCGTGAATACGGCTCGTGGGGCCATCGTGGATACAGATGCACTGGTCACCGAATTGAAAACAGGGCGAATCTATGCCTCTCTGGATGTGTATGAGAAGGAACCTCTCCCGGAGGACTCTCCGCTTCGGGGACTGCTGAACTGCCACTTGACGTGTCACACCGCGGGGCCGACAGAAGATCGGATGGTGGATATGGGAGATGGAGCCATCGAGAACATCCGTCGCTATATCCAAGGGGAACCTGTGGAACGTGTGGTCGATTTGCAGAAATACGATCTGATCACGTAGGCTACTGCAAATCCAGGTGCTAAAGGTACATATCTGGCAATCAGAGACCCGTTTTCTGGGTCCATCCTTGCACCGCTCCCACGTTTGCCCAAGAAAACGGGTTTCTCAACACAGCAAATCCAACGATGTGGTGTGCATTTGCACTAGGCCGCAAGCGGCATCTCCTCTGACTCATCAGACTCGGATTCTTGAGGTGTCTGATCCTCTGATTCCTCTTCTGACGTTTCCTCCCCTGATGCTTCTTCCTCTGACGTTTCTTCCTGTCTTTCAGCAATCTCGCGCATCAGAGTCAAGAAGAACGCCACTGTGAAAACAATAGAAAGAGCGATCTCAAGGGCCAATCTTCCTGCCTGATTCAACACCGCAAATAATACCAGCATGCAAATCCCAAGTGTCCACGATTTCATACGAGAAACTCCTTAAGCGAATTGAAGAAAGATCACTGATCTATCTATCGGCCGGGTATGAGGAAAACTTGTGTCCAATAATCCGGTGTTCGGGAACAGTGTCCAATAATCCGGTTGACAGACGCCAAGCTATTGGATACCATAGCTACGTTGATCCTGAATCCGCGTTGTCTGTACACTGTTGGGCAGCTACTGGGGAAGTACCTGTATTCATTGGCATAAATCAGTGTTCTGTTCCATAAAGGTATCCTAACATAAAGGGGAGCTAAACGGTTATGACCTTAGCTGATCCAGATGTGAGAACTCCTATCATTCAGTGCAAATTATGGTTCATGGGTCTGCTGGTTCTGGTGGTATCTTCCTCGGCAGCCGGGAACCCTGTGTCATCCGCCCGCGACCACTACAGACAGGGACTGAAATATGCGGCTGAAGAAAGGTTGCAGGATGCCATTGCTGAACAGCAACAGGCTATTGCACTCGATCCCCGATTTGTAGGCGCCTATGTTGCCCTGGGGGACCTGTATCGTCGCAATGATCAGTTAGCGGATGCGCTCCGAACATTTCAGCGTGCCCTTGAGATCGATTCAAAAGCGGACATGGCACTTAACGGCATCGGAAACATATACTTTGATCAAGGGAAACTCGTCGAGGCTGTCGAAGTCTTTAAGAAAGCGTTGTCTTTTGCACCGAAGGAAGCTATTCTGCATCACAATCTTGGATTGACCTACGCGAGTCAGGGAGATTCAGAGGCAGCCATCGCCGCGTACAAAGAAGCCATCCGATTAGATCCGACGTTTGCAGACGCCCATTACGCGCTTGGCGTTGTGTATACCAGGCAACAGCAATGGGCTGAGGCTCTGAGGGCCTATCAGCGTGTCATTGAACTGGATCCGGATTACGCAAGCGCGCATTACAACCTCGCCCAGGTCTATGCGAAGGTCGGGGACAAAGTCAAGAGACAACGGGAGATTCGGGTTTTTCAGTATCTCCAGAAACATCAGGATAACATTCAGAAACTGCGACAGAGAATCCAACTGAATCCCAAACAACCACAACTGTATTGTCAGCTTGGGTATGCATACATCCAATTTCGTAAGTTTGGAAAGGCATTGAGAGCTTATGAACGGGCATTGGAAATCAACCCCGATTATGCACCTGCCCATGCTGGGGTTGGGCTTGCGTATGCATCTCAGAATCGGTTGGGGCCCGCTGTCATCTCATATCATCGCGCCCTTAAGCTAAAACCGGAGCTTGCGGAGGCACATTTTGGTCTTGCCAGCGTCTATGTACAACAGCGTCAGTTCACAAGGGCAATCGAGTCCTACGAAAGGGCAATAGTGCTGAAACCCGATTTCGCGGAAGCCTATGGAGCCTTAGGGGCACTCCATCATCAAAAACGCGCGTTCGCTAAAGCGGAACGGGCCTACCGCAAGGTCATCGAACTGAACCCCAAGCTTTACCGGGCCTATCAAGGACTTGCGGAAGTTTACTTAGAGCAGCAACAGAACCTGGAAGAAGCCAGGAAACTTGCCCAGAAAGCCGTTCAGATCCATCGCTCTGGTGATACCCTCTACACGGTGGCCAGGGTTCATTACGCAACACAGAAATATATCGAGGCTGAGAGGATCATTAAGCAGGCGTTGATACTCAACCCTGGCGATAGACGTTATAGCCTACTAAAGGAACAGATTCAGAGGCAGAAATAGTTGCCACAATGCCACTTTTTGTTGTTAGTACTACTTTGTCAGTTACGTAGATAGTAGTCGATGGCCATCTCCCAAAGCTTGTCGATGACCTGCTTGTGCACCTGCTGAATCGATAGGCGTCGCTTGTCCCGACGCGTGGACAAGGGGTGTCGTGGTTGGGGTCGCCCCCGTCCCCGATGCCGCTGACGCCACTCCTGAGTCACCAGGAAGCTGCAGGTCAGCATCACCAGGATGATATGCCGATGAAGCCCAATCCACTTGCGCCCCTGGTAGTCTCCCAGACCAAGCTCCTGCTTGGCATCCTGGATGAGCCAGCCCTTGGTACCTTCCCGCCAGCGAATGGTACGCCACTGCCGACGGGGCAGTTGTTTCAAGACGACATCGGCACGCTGGATTTCCAGCCAGTAGCTCACAATTCCCTGGAGACTACTCCAGAAAAAATCAAGCTATCCGTCGAGACTCCTGTCACGGCTGTAACCGGACAGATTTCTCTTGGCAGGAATGTGAAAAGAGCCTATAATATTTCCCTAGATGAATCAGGTAAGAGACTATAGACAATACAACCTTTGCCGGGTAAACTAATACTACTTTGTCATTTAGGCGCAAAGCCTTGTTTTGCGCGGGTTCACATTGAGCACTGCCGAGCATCCGAATGCTGCTGAGCCACATAGTAACAGGCTCTCAAATTTTCCCAGCAAGTGAGCATTCGCTAGATAAAACCAAGTAAATAGGTGGCACTATGTAACCGCGAGACATCGGAGCACTTTCCCGGGCACGCGATTGAGGTATCGAAAGAAGTGGCGCACTGCTTCCTTCATCTCAGCAAGGCTCTCAAACAGATGAATATGAGTCACACGACGACGAAGCCACTTCCACAAACGCTCGATGCGATTCAAAAAGGGACTGTAAGAGGGAAGATTGTAAAGACGCATCCGACCATCCTCCGAAAGATACTCAGCCACCACCTTCTTACGATGGATCGACGCACGATCTGTGATCAGCACGATCTGCACCTTTGGATAGTGGCGTCGTATCTGCTCCAACAGGCGTCGGAATCCTTCTCCCGAGAAAGGGTCTTCAATGCGGTAATGGACCTTTCCAGTGAGAGGATTAGTGACTGCATAGACCCAGAAGGTGGTGTGGTCATCGTCGGTGGGGATCTGATACTGGGTACCCTTGCGCACCCACATACGGGTGAGAGTGGGATAGCGACTCAGACGCGCTTCATCCTGGTAGAAGAGCATCAACTCTCCCCGTTGTGCTTGTTGGTGGAGTTGGTCAATGTCTTGCTGGGCTTGTTCGACTTGCTCAGGGTCTGGCAGACGGGATTGGTGTCTTGGCCTCACGAGTGTGAATCCGAGTTTGCGGACGAGTTGTCGGACCCGTTCGGTTGAGAGTGAGACCTGATAAGCGGCTTTGATGCGTTGCGCCATGAGCTTCATGCTCCAGCAGCTCTGCTGGTAATGCAGCGCTCGCGGGGACATCTCCAGCCAGTAGCCAACCTGTTTGGTTTGTTCGGGGGTGAGTTGTGGCGTGCGTCCTGGACGGGGAGCATCATACAGCGCCAAGAACCCCTGTTCGTTGAAGGCGTGCAGATAGCGACGCACCGAGTTGTAGGCGACGCCCACAAGGCTGGCGATGGTTTTGAGTGGATAGCCTTGTTCCGCAAGAAGCACCATATGTGCCCGTTGACGACAGCGTGCGTTGGGGCCATTCCGATACATCTGTGCAAGCGTGAGACGTTCAGCTTCCAAAAACTGGCGCAGTTGAAAGGTGTGCATGAGTCTATCCTCCACAGGTATGTTCGGGAAACCTTCCCTGATCTCAAAGTACTATCGTGGATCTTATTTTGGCAAACACTACACTCTTTGAGCCCGGGTGCGGAGTATAACAGATGGCTAGCAGGCAACGAAACACAAGGGGGTTTACTGAAAGGCTGTTGAGTCTCATCTCGGAACCACAGTTTAT
>JAJRTO010000347.1 GCA_024278235.1 Candidatus Poribacteria bacterium | reverse complement strand
TTCCTCCGGCTCCAATGATTCCTACAGATAGCACATCGCTCATATCAGTCTCCTTTTTCAACGAATCTAAGAAAATACACAGATGGAAGTGGCGGCTTGAGGCGTCATCTGTTCCCGAAAGGCAGGAAACTGACTGTAGGTAATCTGAGCCGCCGCTCAGGACTCTGCCGTGCAAACTCATAAGCTATGCAGTTGGCTTTGAAGAGATGTTGCCAGATATCGACGCGGGTTTCATCTCTATAATCTCTGCGGTGAGTGCATCGAGATCCACGATGGCAAGTGTACTTTTTCCGGTGACCCACCCACATGTTTCTCCCGGGTTGACAACGAGACATTTGCCCTGACGCACGAACGGTGTGTGCGTGTGGCCATAAAGGATCACATCGTATCGCCCACTATCCGCGAGTGGTTGGATCAGGTCATTCTCGTGGATCAGCAGGATCTTGCGTTTGTTCAATTCAAGATCATAGGGAGCTTCGTGGATGGGAATGTCAATGCTTGTAAATTTTTGGCGTAGTCCAAAGCGTTCCCCATCGTTGTTCCCATAGATCGCCACCATCGGGTGGCGAAGTTTCTCGAATTCATTGGCTGTGAAAGGTGAAATGAGATCACCCGCGTGAACTACCATCTCGAGTGGCCGTGCGTTTAACAGATCCACGGCCCTACCGATCTGTATCAGGTGATCATGGGTATCAGAAATGACACCAATCTTCATGTCAATACCTCCCTCTCCGCGCACTCGTGTCACGCATAGACGACACCTGCATGCAGCGGCTTCAGTGGCATGTTTCTATGCGACATCTTATATGTTCCGGGATGGGAAAGCAAGGAAAATCAGGAGTGTAGGGGATCCACGATCCATGCGATGAAGTTTAGAATTTGATACTGAATGACCTGCTCGTTCTGCTGCTCTTCACCAGGATAGCACGGTAGGGACGAAGCATTCATCGTTTAACAGATGGGATCTGTCCATGTTTATCACAAAAACGCTTCGCCCCTGCCGAGTATCGCTACCATGTTACCGAGATTTCATCACTACTCTTTCGCTTTCTCGCGCAGTTCAGATGCCATCGTCTTGATCTCTGTCAGGTCCCTCACCATCTCGCTCCATCCATACCATAACGCATAATCTGGATTCGCATGAAACGTTCCCTGAAAGGCCCTCATCCGATGTTTGAGATGCATGACGAATAGCTTCTGTTCGATGGGTGTCGGCGCATCATGGAATGTCAACAAATCGGGGAATGGATACGCATAGCTCTCCGGTTGTTCGAGGACACCATCTTTGTAGAGACCCGCAATGACGCGGATGGCTTCGGCCAGCAGACGATCGACTTCTTTGATCATCTGATCGCCTTTTTCCAGTTCCGCCTTGGCAAAATTGACAGAATGACACTGATTACAGGCATTTATCATCTTGTCTCGTTCTTTCTGCCAATCCTCCTGGGTCAATCGAGCGACATCCGCAGCTTTGACCACATCGAGCCTGGGTGTGGGGTTCCCTTCGGGATCCAGTACCCCAAGAGCTTGCAAGATGGTCACCTGATCCGCGGCCCATTGTTCATCATCCGGAAGTGGAAGACGAACGGCAAGGAACCCCCAGGCGGTCCTGACTTCATGGTCACCGTCCTGCATGTGGCAGGTCTGGCAGGTGGGCGCCACAGTGGTTTCCGGCAGCACTCCATTCTGCTTCAGCAGATATCGAACGCCATGCTTGGAAGAGGAATACATCTCCCACTGGGGATGATCAAAGCCCATATGGCAAGTTTGACAGGCTTGTGGCTGCCGGGCCTCCTCAGCCGAGAAAGTATGCCGGGTATGGCACGCATCGCATGAAGCGACGCCGAACCCGGAACCTCTTTCTTTCAGCCCTTTTATCTCTTCCTCGGTTTTGAGTCCGATCTTGTGACAGCCCCCACAACCTTTCATTCCTTCTGTCAAGGCCATCGGCAGCCAGTGTGTTGTGGGCATCGCGTTCATAGCCGCCCACGCAATGGCATGCTTCCCCTTCTTGAACTGCTCAAACCGATCTTCGTGACATGTAGCACAGGTTTCCGGTGTTGGAATCTGGACATCGGCCACATTATCCGCCGAGTCATGATCTTCACCGTGACAGACGGAACAGTCAATGTCATTTTGGCTGTGCTTACTCAGTTGCCAGTCAGTGACAATATTTGGCGTCACTTCCTTGTGACAATCCACACATTCCTGAGCTGTCGCACTAACAGCAAAGAATAGGCTTACCATGAGAATGATAAGTGCCCTGCAAATCATAATGCCTCTCCTCATATCGTTGGGGCCCATCTGGATAAATAGATGCAAATGTCTTTTGTAGAGGCACAAATCCCCCTCCCGAGATGGGAACTGCAATTGCCCCTACTGACTGAGACTCAGTATCGGACCTCCCATTTCACCTAGATTTCCATATGGAGCCTTGTTTACAAATGACTCGGTAGCACGGTAGCTGATAGCAGAATCAGCAAATTCACACATTTCATTGATTCTACTGCGCGAACAACGCCCATATTATACAGCACACTCGATGGAACTGCAATCCCTATTGCATTTACCGGTACGATTGTATTAGGATGTAATCAGCGAGAAACAGATGGATACCACCAACGAAAGGTCTCATCATGATCAAACATACTTACCTGCAGAAGTTCCGGACGGCCCACATGCCGGGGAAATGGATCTCGGCCCTGGCTGTCAAAGGAAATAACCTCTGGGTCGGCACACTTGATGGGCTCTACCGCATGTCTCCGGGTCAGACGGAAGACGCCGGTCTCTCACTTCCCATCACAGCGATCGCCGGTTCTCCCACCGGCCAATTGTGGATCGGCACGAAAGAAGGACTCTATTGTCAGGACGAAACGGGCTGGGAGCAGATCTCGTCCCATGCTGTGCGTGCTCTCTGCTTCGATGGCAAGGGCAACGCATGGACGACCGATGGGCATACTATATGGGGGCCGGACTCCAATGAAATGGAATTCGCTATCCGCGACATGCTTTTTGTCGATGAACAACTCTGGCTGGCAACCGATGAAGGACTCTATGCAGAAGAGCGCCTGTGGACACAGGAAGACGGTCTGTTGAGCAACGATGTGCATGCACTCATGTTTGATGGAGTGGGACACCTTTGGATAGGTACGGCTCTGGGGATTAGCCTGTTTGACATGCAGGGAACCTGGTATCCACTCACCGGTAAGAACGGTCTCCCCTACGAGGAGGTGCACCAGATCGTAAATGGTTCTGAGGGAGAACGCTGGGTTGGCACAGGAATTGGCGTCGCATGCTATACCAGGGGACGTTGGGAATACTATGCGGGGAAACGCTGGCTCCCGTCGGATGAGGTAACGGCCATTGCAGTCGAGTCGAAAGGCAAAGTGTGGATTGGAACCACGGAGGGGCTTGCGTGCATCGAAAGGCGTCTCTACGACTTTGAGTCGAAAGCGGCGTACTTTGAGCAACGGATTATCGACCGCCACAATCGCCATGGCTTCGTCACATCCTGTAATCTTGTGAACCCCGGTGATGTGAGCAATATTGTTCACCATGCGTCTGACAACGATGGACTCTGGACAGCCCTCTACGTTGCTGCCGAAAGTTTCTGCTATGCGGTAACGGGGAGTTCAGAGGCCAAGAGACGTGCGCAAGAATCCCTGGGAGCATTGATGGCGTTGGAGGAGAAGACGCCGCTGAGTGGATTCCCTGCGCGTGCTATCGTGCGCAAAGGCGAGGAACAGGTCGATCTTTCTCATGGTGAATGGCATGAATCTCCCGATGGTGAATGGTTCTGGAAGGGCGACACCAGTTCCGATGAGATCGACGGGCATCTATTTGCCTACGGTATCTACTATGACCTGGTAGCTGACGAACAGGAGAAGCAACAGATCTCCGATGTGGTCGGGCGGATCATGGGATACATCGTGGATCATGATTTCCTGCTTATCGACGTGGACGGGGAACCGACGCGCTGGGGCGTGTGGAGTCCTCGCTATCTCAATGGCCCCTGGAAAGATCAACAGGGACTCAATTCGCTGGAGATCCTGGCACATCTCAAGACAGCATTTCATATCACTGGCGACCCCAAATTTCAGGACGCTTACGAATACCTGATCCAGGAGCATCATTATGCGTTAAATACGCTTGATCAGAAGATCGTGCCTCCGGGAATTGTCAATCACTCGGATGACGAGCTTGCGTTCGTGGCCTACTATACATTGCTCCTCTATGAAGAGGATCCGGATCTACGGGCCCTGTATCTACTCAGTCTGGAAAGACAGTGGCAATATGAACGTCCTGAATACTGTCCGCTCTGGAATTTCATCTACGGCGCCCTTTCAGGAAATCACTGTGATACGGATCAAGCCATTTTGACATTGGAGCAGATCCCGATGGATCTGATCACATGGACGATGCGGAATAGCCATCGAGCCGACATCCAACAGAATCCGAATATCGACCGATTTGAGGAAATCCAATCCGTCGTCGCTATTCCTGCGGATGAGCGTCCTGTGATGCGATGGAATGGAAATCCCTATCGGCTGGATGGAGGTGATGGAGGACATTCGGAGGACGATGGGACTTTCTATCTCATCGCCTACTGGCTGGGACGTTACCACGGGTTGGTCATTTGATCACACCCATGTCAGAATGACGTATGCCCCAATTGGGGCAACGTTTCCCGTTCAGGTATCAGTCATCAGTCATCAGTCATCAGGCATCAGGCATCAGGCTTCAGTCATCACTCATCAGGCTTCAGTAGCCGGCTTCTTTGCTGATGCCTGACGCCTGCAAACCGGATGGCCCTTCATGGTTATGAGGTATCGCGTCACGTTTCACATTCCGTGGTCTGTTTCTTGCACACAAAGCATTCCGTATCGGCGGATCTCAATCAGCTCAATCGGGATTGTCAGACCCCAAATGCTTCCGTTGGATCTGGCAATCCGGCGGGAGTATTTGCGACGTGTTTAGTGGGACACTACTGAATCCGGGAGGATGGACTCTTGAAACGACACCATATCCATTTTGGACTTATCCTGCTTGCCATATTGACCGCCTGCAGTTCTCAGCAATCATCTCGCCCAACGGTAAAACAGGGCTACTGGGAGATCGTCCGCAAAGCGGATTGGGAAACCCGTTTCTATGATGTGACGTTCATTGACGATCAGAGAGGCTGGGCGGTAGGTAACACGGAAGGCAGTACGTTAAGCCACGAGACAGACAGTGTGATCGTCCACACGAAGGATGGCGGAGAGCATTGGAATCTGCAAAAGAGCGGCACGTATCATCCGCTGCGTTCGATCGGGTTCGCCGACGGAAATATCGGCTGGATCGTCGGTGATAATGGGACGATTCTCCATACCGAGGATGGTGGGGAACACTGGATCGCACAACAAAGCGGGGGATATGAGGCCCTGCACGGATTGCATGTCGTCTCACCACAGGAAGTATGGGCCGTAGGGGATTTGGGAGCGTTACTCCATACTCTGGATGGTGGAAAAACCTGGGACAAGATCCCGGGTATGGATGATCATTCATTCCGGGACGTGCAGTTCATATCATCCGACGAAGGCTGGATCGTCGGCTACAGAGGTATCGCATTCCATACCCTGGACGGGGGACGTACCTGGCAACAGAGTCCGACGGGTGTTACCTGGGAATTGACAGAAGTCCTGTTTCTGGATTCCGCAAACGGCTGGATCATTGGCGATAGCCGAACGGTTCTTCACACATCAGATAGTGGACAGACATGGAATCTCATGACGGAAGGCTCCAACGACCGGCATGAAAAGACCTACGGGCAAGTTCGACGACGGGGCGATGAACCACTGCATTCATTCATGCTGTTTGATATCGATTTCGTGGATGCGCAACATGCCTGGATCGTTGGCGATATGGGGACCATTCTCGTAACCAGAGATGGGGGGCGAACATGGTTCCATCAGGCCGGTGGTGCGACCAGTCGAACCGGCGGTGATAGCGTCATTATGGGGGTGGATTTCGTGGATCCGTCTCGTGGATGGGCCGTTGGGGAATTCGGTACGATCTTCCACACGGTGGATGGTGGAAAGAACTGGGAACTTCAATCCGTGCAAAGCTATCTGCTTTCCGGCAGCTACTTCATCAATGATCGATATGGCTTTGTGGTTGGGGATCGAGGGATTATCTTTTCGACTCGCAACGGCGGAAAAACCTGGGAAGCGCAGAACAGCAGCACGAAGGAATGCTTCTGTTCGGTCTACTTCGTGGATGCAAAGTATGGCTGGGCTGTTGCGGAATGGGGTGAGATCGCCCACACAAGCGATGGTGGAAAACGCTGGGAAATCCAGGAAAGCGGAACCAAGCAGGCGCTGTTGGGTGTGTTCTTTGTCAACCGCGAGATCGGCTGGGTGACTGGAAACGCGGGCGAAATCTTGTACACCAACGATGGTGGAGAGACCTGGACCATCCAGAAAAGTGGCACGGAGCGCGACCTGTTTGGAATACACTTTGTCGATGAGGATGAGGGATGGGTCGTTGGCGACGGTGGTTGGATCCTCCATACCCGGGATGCAGGACAGACCTGGGAGCAGCAGGCGGAAGGTGTTTTCGAAGAACAGTGGCTCTCAGGTGTGTTCTTCCTGGATGCGCAACGGGGATGGATCGTCGGTATCGATGGCCTCATCGCCCATACGACCGATGGTGGGAATAGTTGGGTTCGTCAGGATAGCACCGTGGACAATTTCTTGCGGGATGTTGGTTTTGCCGATGCCCTCAATGGTTGGGTCGTTGGTGGCGAAGGTGCGATCCTCTACACGGTAGACGGTGGGGAGGTCTGGCGTCGACAGACCAGCCCTACATCGTATAATCTGAATTCAATCCATGTCCTGAGCCCGAACCAAGCCTGGGTTGCAGGGGATCTTGGGATTGTGCTAAAATACAGGACAGAATAGGAGGCCGATAATGTTCTGGGACCCGATGTATTTTGTGATTATAGGACCGGCATTCCTGATCGCATTGTTGGCGCAGATCAAGGTAAAGAGCACGTTCTCAAAATACTCTCGTGTTGTGCCCTCAAGCGGTTATTCAGGAGCGCAAGCGGCAAAAGCCATCCTGGATGCCAATGGAATCTATGATGTTTCGGTGGAGCCTGCCAGGGGATTCCTGACAGATCACTATGATCCGCGAAACAAGAAACTCCGTCTATCCGAAGATGTCTACAGCGGACGTTCGCTTGCATCCATCGGTGTGGCAGCTCATGAGGTAGGGCATGCGATACAGCACGCGCATGGTTATACCCCACTTCGACTGCGCTCGACACTGGTACCGATGACCATGTTCGGGTCACAACTCGCCATGCCGCTGTTTTTCTTTGGCTGGATTCTGGGGAGTTTCGAGCTTGCGATCATCGGGGCACTGTTATTCGCGCTGGTGGTTGTCTTCCAGTTTGTGACGCTCCCCGTCGAGTTCAACGCATCGACTCGTGCCATTGCTCAACTTCAGGCAACGGGGATTGTCCGCTCCCAGGAAGCAGCGCAGGCCAAGAAGGTGCTCAATGCAGCCGCTCTGACATATGTGGCAGCGGCAGTGCAAGCCTTACTGACCCTGGTCTACTTTCTGCTCCGCCTCGGGTTACTTGGCGGAGGAGATGAGTAGAAACTCATGTGTTATCATCCCAGCCGGAAAGTGGTATAATACCATTTGGAATTACCTCGTCTGCATTTAGTATTGGTAGCGGGACACCAGATCCACTGCTGAACAACCCAAAAGGAGATTCGATTTATGGCACAGAACGCAAATCAACCATCTATCGGTTATGATGATACACCGATGCTTCCAGGTTCCAGGTGGCGGGTTCATGACGGAACACGTCCCCAGCCTCGGATTGTGACCCCTGGCACTGTCAACAGTCAACCTCCATCCGATGCAATTGTGCTTTTCGATGGTACGGATGTGTCCAACTGGATCGGACGTGACGGTGAAGTCCAATGGAAAGTCGAAAATGGCTATATGGAGGTCAACAGAACGGGCAATATTGAGACCAAAGAGCACTTTGGTGATTGCCAACTACATATCGAATGGGCCGCGCCCGCAGAGGTGAGGGGAGATAGTCAGGGACGCGGTAACAGTGGCGTTTTTCTGATGGGCAAATATGAGATCCAGGTGCTCGATGGCTATGATAATCCGACGTATGCGGATGGCATGACAGCGGCAATTTACAGCCAGTACCCACCGCTGGTCAATGCCTGTCGTAAACCCGGTGAGTGGCAGACGTACGATATCGTTTTCATCGCCCCTCGTTTCGACGGTGAGAAGCTGGTCAGCCCTGCTTATGTGACCGTCATTCACAATGGCGTGCTGGTCCACCATTGTCAGGAGATCATGGGCCCTACGGGTCATCGAACGC
>JAJRTO010000346.1 GCA_024278235.1 Candidatus Poribacteria bacterium | reverse complement strand
CCCAACCATCCAAACAACCCAGGTAGATGATCTCATAAGACAGGGGATCATCAGCACAGGGATGCTGCCAAAAATCGAGGCGTGTCGAATCGCGCTGGAAGCCGGGACCCAAAAGGCTCATGTTATCGACGGCCGTATTTCCCATGCAATTCTGCTGGAGATCTTTACGGAACGGGGAATTGGCACCGAGATGGTGAAGGATTGAGATGACCGCATGCAAGTCGGAAGAACCAGATATTATGCTGAGAAAGGATAATCATGACGACGACGGAAATCAAAGCGACAGCCACGAAGTACATCATCAATACTTATGGGGAACGTCAGCTTGCACTCGTACGAGGTGAGGGATGTTATGTGTGGGATGCGGACGGCAAACGCTATCTCGATTTTCTCGGTGGGATCGCTGTCAACGGGCTAGGGCACTGTCACCAGCGAGTTGTGGCGGCCATTCAGAAACAAGCGGAAACATTGATCCACGTCTCGAACCTCTATTACATCGAGCCGCAGGCACAACTTGCCAAGACGCTGATTGACAATAGCACCATGGATCAATGCTTCTTCTGCAATAGTGGTGCGGAGGCCAACGAGGCCGCTATCAAACTCGCCCGGAAATACACGAAGGATCAGGGGCGTACCGGTCGTTTCGAGATCATCACGATGGAACACTCCTTCCACGGACGGACCCTGGCGACCATCACGGCGACGGCTCAACCGAAGTATCACAAAGGTTTTGAGCCGATGGTCCCAGGATTTCGCTATGTGCCATTCGATGATCTGGATGCGGTGAAAGCAACGATCGGTGAACAGACATGCGCTATTATGGTGGAACCGATCCAATCCGAGGGTGGTGTCAACGTCCCAAGACCGGGTTACCTGGCAGGGCTTCGCGAACTATGTGACGCGCATCATCTGTTGCTGATCTTCGACGAGGTGCAAACAGCCATGGGACGCCTGGGAAAGCTGTTCGGCTACCAGGCCGTTGGCGTGGAACCGGATATTCTCACCATGGCCAAGTCGTTGGGTGGTGGAGTGCCAATCGGTGCGATGCTGACCAAAGCACACATTGCGGAGAGTTTCTCCCCCGGCACCCACGCATCGACGTTCGGTGGAAATCCGCTGGTGTCAGCAGCGGCCCTTGCGACATTGCAGACGATTCTTGACGAGAATCTGACGGATCATGCAGTGGCAATGGGACGATACTTCACCGAACAGTTGCTGAAGTTACGTGAACGATTTGATGTGATTGAGGGCGTTCGGGGTCAGGGACTCCTGATGGGTCTCATACTCTCGATTGATGGGAAACCTGCGGCCGCTCGCTGTATCGAGAACGGCCTGCTTACCATCTGTACCATGGATCATGTGCTCCGCTTCCTTCCGCCGCTAAACATCGATGAATCCCACATCGATGAGGCCGTACAGATCATCGCAAAATCCCTTGCAGGTTGATCACAGGAGAGTGGTATGAAAATCTATATGATGACGGATCTGGAAGGCGTTGCAGGCGTTGCGGACTTTGAGGATCGCACCGAGGATACCCCCTACAAAAGGTTTGTGCGAAGGCGTATGCAACGTCTACTGACCGGCGAAGTGAACGCTGCGGTGGAGGGACTGTTTTCCGCAGGAGTGACGGAAGTGATCGTTAATGATGGGCACGGCGCCGGCTACACCCTCGATTTTGAAATGCTGGATTCTCGAATCCAGGTGGTTCACGGCCATGAGCGACCTACCTGGTTGCCGCTCCTCGATGAGACCTGCGATGCGACGATACTGATCGGTGCTCACGCAAAGGCAGGTTCCCCCCCCGCTACCTGCTATCACACGATGTCCAAGTCGATTCGCGATTGGTCCATCAACGGCGTTTCCATTGGAGAGATGGGATTGCAGGCCGCCATCGCAGGGCATTATGGAGTGCCGATGATCTATGTGAGCGGCGAGTATCACGCCTGCGAGGAGATTCAACAGCTCATCCCAGGCATCGTCACCACCGCCGTCAAGAAGGGGCTTTCACGTCGTTCCGCGATTTCCTGGACGGCCACCAGGGCACGCCGGATGATTCAGGACGACATCCAGGCTGCGGTGGGCCGATGTTCTGAAATCGCTCCCCTGGATCCAGGGAAACCGATTCTGTTTCGTGATGAGCGAATGGAACCCACATGGAAAGAAGATGACCCACGGGATAGTGTGCATAGGATCGATGAGCATACGCGGGAGATTCATGCGGACGATATCCCGGATCTGCTCACCAAGCTCTACGGTTATGACAGGGATTACAGAGCACAATCTCTGTCAAATGAGGAGGCAACTCAGTCTTCAGTAGCTGGCTTACTTGCTGAGGGCTGATGCCTTTAGGCCACAGGTTTCGGGCTACAGTCCTCAGTAAAACCAAGACCCTGAAGCCCGATGCCCCCATGATCACATCCAGGCCGGATGAATCTAGTTTTCAAGCCAAGTGGAGAACAGGGAGAGAAAGATGCCCACGGTAAACTGCCGCCTCGTCGCAATCGATCTGGATGGCACGTTACTCAACAGCCAACATCAGTTGTCAGAAGAGGATTGCATTGCTGTGCGGCAGCTTGCTGAATCGGGGATCTATGTGATCCTGGCTTCCGGTAGGATGCATCAGACCATTCTTCCCTTCAGCCAACAGATCGGCCTTCAAGATCCGATCATCTCCTACAACGGTGGACTGGTCAGGGATATTCAGACAGGGGAAACGCTTCATCATCTGCCAATTGTGTGGGAAATCGCTTCAGAGTTGATCGACTGGTGCGTCGTCCGTCAACTGCATCTTAACTTCTATGTGGACGACAAATTGTATGTGAGCGAAACGAATCAGTGGAGTGAACTCTACAGCCAGCGAACGGGAGCAACGTCTCACGCTGTGGGCGATCTCCATCATCTTAGTGGCAATATGCCGACTAAGATGCAGATCGTCGATGCACCTGATCGGATCGAACAGTTGGTCCCGAAGGTAGAAACCTGGACTCGAGGCCGTGTATTGGCGATTCGGACCCAGCCTGAATACATCGAAATCATCAACCGGGAAGTCTCCAAAGGACGCGCACTATTGGCTCTCTCAGAACGGTTCAATATTCCACGATCCTATACGGTTGCCGTCGGAGATGGACCTAATGATCAGAGCATGTTGGAAGCAGCAGGATTCAGTATTGCTATGAGGAACGCGCCTGACTCGATTAGAGCATACGCCGATTATATCACAGCCTCGAACGATCAAGGTGGGGTTGCACAGGCAATCCGGACGTTACTCCTATGAAGCCTGTGCATCGGGACGTATTTTCATACTGGTGATGGGAACGTTCGCAACGAGGGCAATCGATTCATCTTCACGATGCAGGTCCATCTGGAGTCCTACCTTACTAATCTCGAAATACCTTGATAGTAATGCGATCAGATCCTTCTTCAGAATCTCCATCGTTTCGGGTTCAATGCCCATCCGATCCTGAATAAGCACGAGCTTCAATCGATTCTTCGCTACATCCTTACTGGATTCTCGACGTAAAAAACGCCACAACAGATTGTCCAGCTTCATTGATATCCCCTCACGAATTCAGCAATCGTTGGATAAGACCGGTGAACCAATTTGGCTCACGAAATTCTGGAATTGGTATTTCCTCACCGAGGAGTCGTTGAGCCACCCTTTTGAAAGCTCTCGCTGCCATCGCATTTGGTTCCAGGGCAAGAGGCAATCCACGGTTGCTCGACACGACAACAGCATCATCCTCAGGGATAACGCCGATCAGTCGCACGGAAAGAATGTCCACGACATCCTCCTGATCCATCATATCTCCTCTCTTGACCATCGCTTGATCGAGACGGTTGATGATCAGGCTAATGTCGTTTAGGTCGCGCTGCTGCAAGAGTCCGATGATTCTGTCAGCGTCCCTTACCGCTGCGACGTCCGGGGTTGTCACCACAACAGCCGCATCCGCGCCAGCGGCAGCGTTCTGAAATCCCTGTTCGATCCCTGCAGGAGAATCGATCAACACAAAATCGTATTCTTCCTTGAGTTCCATGCAGATCTTTCGCATCTGTTCTGGTTGAATGCTTGTTTTGTCATCCTTCTGGGAAGCTGCCAGTAGATGCAGGTTTTCGGAGCGTCTGTCCTTCACCAGCGCCTTTTTCAGATCGCAGTTCCCTTGAATGACATCCATCGAAGTATAAACAACACGGCTCTCCAATCCCATGACAATATCGAGATTACGTAGCCCAATATCAGCATCAATAACGACAACCGTTTTACCCAACACAGATAGGGCAGTTCCCAGATTGGCCGTCACCGTGGTTTTACCGACGCCTCCTTTGCCGGATGTCACGACGAACGCTTTTCCCATATTTGAATCCATCCTTTCAACTCAAATCCCTCGGTACTCTTCGATAATAATTTGATCATCGACGACGTGTGCTATCTCCGTATTTTTTTCCCGTTCCGCGTTTCTATCACGGAGTGACTTACTGGTACTCGGAGATCTGCCCAGAATGGAGCCAATTCTCAATTGTGTTGGTACCAATTGCAGTGCAACGATAATGGCACTCGTGTCGCCCAGGCAACCTGCCCGCGCAATGCCGCGCAGAGTTCCTAAGACGATAATATCACCTGAGGCAACAATCTCACCGCCTGGGTTGACATCCCCCAGTACCATGATGCTCCCCTCATAAAAGCGTTCTACCTGTCCGGCCCGAACCGTTTGGCGGATGACGCGAGCGATTTCAGTCTGTACCACCTGGGAGGCTTCAATGGCTGTCTCGCGGTGGTGCAGTGTAGGAACGGCCGCAAGTTTCAAGATCTCTGCAAACTGACGTGTGCGATCCGAATCGCTGATCACTCTCCGAATCTCAAGTCCATAACGTCGATAGAGGAGCTTCTGCAATCGGCGCAGCTCATCGTCGCTGAGCGATCGTTCTCCTACATCCAGCAGGATCCCCGTTCCTGCAAACGCATCTCCAAACCTGTCGAGTTGATGGACGAGTGCATCTTGTACATCCTCGAACGGCGGTTCAGGACGTAGGATGATCCGCAATCCTTCGCGGTATCCCTTGACCTCGACCAATGGTTGCTGTTGATTCTTCACGTCTCTCTCCTGGATGGATCTGCAAGCACGGGCAGGAGGTAAGGTCCTTCAGGGATAACGGCTATCCGTGCATTTTTGCCGTGCTTGGCGAGTGCATATCGAATCCCCTCTTCTGGAGTTCGTAGCGGATGCACGAAAATACGTTTGAGATCTTCCCATGGGATCCCTTCGCTGTAACAGCAGATTTCCGCTTTCCGAGCTACTTTGGCCATTTCCTCAAGCTGCCACTGATCCACAGTGAAATGTGCTGGGTCGTAGAGATCTTGAACGAACTGTTTGAGATCCTCGGTATTCAGAATCAGGTCTGTGAATTCAGGGCTACCGAGCTGCTCGCTACATTCTGAAACGAGAATCATCGTGCCACCTTGTTTAATGATGTCCAGTGCCCCTACAAGCCCCTTGATTGCCTGGTAGAAAGTGGTATCCAGAGGATAGCCCGCGCTGGAGGTAAGCACGATATCCACCGGCTGATCCAGTTCGACACGAACGAACTGTTCCACAAACTTAACTCCTGCCAGATGTGCTGCTACCAATTCTCCGGCAAAGACACCAACGAGTTCTCTGGAGTCATTCAAGGCGACGTTGAGGCTAAAGTCCACTCCGGCCATCCGGGCGATCTCAGTGGCTTCTTCGTGAAATGGATTCCCCTCCAAAACTCCTGTGGTAGCACGCTCATGTTCCAGAATGTGAGGGCCATGCATCACCTTCATTGTCTCAAGAGAGCTGATACCTGGGCAGATCGCCTTTCGTCCTCCCGAATAACCTGCCATCAGATGCGGTTCTATCAACGAGGTACTGATCTTGAGATCCGACTCGCAGTAAACTCTGTTGAGCAAGACCGGCGTCCCTCGATCTGTTTTCCCTAGATCCAGCAATGTCTCCGGGCGTTGCGAATAGTGATTGATGAAGCGGTACCCGCTCATCAGTTCCGCCCCAACCATCTCCTGCAACTCATCTCCTTCATTGGGGCGGTGAATCCCTGTGGCGATCAGGATCACGATCTCCTCACGTGGGATGCCACTTTTCTCAAGTGTCCGCAGGATAGGTGGAAGGATGAGCTTATTGGGCACAGGACGTGTGATGTCAGAAATGACCACACATGCAGAGGAACGACCTCTGGCGATCTCCGAAAGAGGGGGACTCGCAATGGGCGAGAGCAACGCAGCTTCGATTGTTTCGACAGGAGCACTCAGAGGTTTCGCCCGCTTCATCCGCAGGGGACCAACGATGTTCTGATCGGGAACCTCTACTTCGAGTTCACCACGACCATACCGCATACGAACACGCATGAATGGTTACCTTTCTCGATATCATGCTATGGATAGTCATACACCACATTTCTGAGATTATAAAGGAATTGGGGGCATCATGCAAGTGCTTTTTTCTTGTGAGATCTTGATCCTCGGCCATATCTATGCTACCATACTGACTGTCAGAGTCGAATGGGTGGTCGCGCTTGTGTTTCGACACAGGTGAGGAAAGTCCGAGCTCCATTGGGCCAGGGTGCTGGGTAACTCCCAGGCGGGGTGACCCGACGGCAGATGCGCAACAGAAAGCAAACCGCCGGAATCTTCCGGTAAGGGTGAAACGGTGGTGTAAGAGACCACCAGCAGGCATGGTGACATGCCTGGCTAGGCAAGCCCCACTCGGTGCAAGGCCAAATAGGAGGGACAGGTTGGCCCGCCGTTTCCCTCGGGTTAGGCCGCTAGAGGCTCATGGCAACATGGGTCCTAGATGAATGATCACCGCCCGGATTTTTTTCGGGAACAGAACTCGGCTTACAGTTCGACTCTGACTTTTTATTTATGGCTAACTGGCTCTTCAGGATCACCAGCGAAACAGGAGGCTCCATGCAGACGTTCAATTCACATGTAGATGGCTACTATGATGTCTCAGATCAGATGATCCACGACTTGCGGCGACGTGCAGAGATGGCCTTCGCCGATCAAGCGGATCGGAAAGCACAACTGACGACCCAAGCCGCATTTGAAGCTCATCGGCAGAAAGTACGCGATGCTTTTCTTGAAGCCATCGGTGGTCTTCCTGAGGAACGGACGCCACTCTCCGTCGAGGTCATCGGCACTATCGACCGTGGTGAGTACACCATCGAGAAGATCCTCTATCAGAGTCTCCCGGATTTCTATGTCACATCCATTTTGTATCTACCAAAGGAGCAAGGCCATCCTCTCCCGGCGGTGATCTTCGTCCATGGACACAGTGATCAGGCAAAAGCCTATCCTGTTTATCAGTCCGTCTGCATTGACCTCGTTCAGAATGGATTCGCCGTGTTCGCCATCGATCCCCCCGGTCAAGGAGAACGATTTCAATATTGGGACGCGGAAAACGGCAAGCGGATCATCGGCGGTTGCACGACAGAGCATACCCATGCAGGACTTCAATTTGTGCTCAATGGGGCAAGCATCGCCAGACATTTTATCTGGGATACCATACGAGGACTGGATTATCTGCAGAGCCGACCTGAAGTGGATGCCTCGCGCATTGGGTTGACGGGCAACTCCGGTGGAGGGACCCAATCCTGTTATCTGATGCTTGCTGAGCCTCGGTTTGCCGCAGCGGTTCCAGCCACATTTCCCATGACACTAGAGAGTTACTTCAAGACAGGTCAGTCCCAGGACAGTGAGCAGATCGTGCGCGGCTGTTTTATGAATGGCCCCGACCACGATGATTATCTCACGGGATTGGCCCCCAAGCCAGTGATGATTGGCTGTGCCGCATATGATTTCTTTCCCATAGAGGGGACGCTCGACGCACTCCAGCGTGCAAAACGTATCTACTCCCTCTATGGAGCGGAAGACAAGGTGGATATTCATATCGTCCCGACGCGCCACAGCTACTCCCCCTATTTGCGTCAGGCTGCTGTCAACTGGTTCCGACGACATTTGATGAATGCAGAACAAGATTTTGAGACAGAGAAGCCCGAGACTCTTCCTGAAGAATCGCTCTGGTGTACTCCCCGAGGCCAGGTACTCGACGCATTCCCTCAGAGCAAGACCGTGTTCGACCTCAATCGGGAACGCTCTATTCCACGTCCATCGGCTCTATCTCCTGGTGAATGGCGTGCCGAAGTGAGAACTGTATTAGGCGTGCCCGATGGAGATGATATTCCTATCTATCCTCGAATCGTGAACGATGGAGTGCGGGATGGCTTCGCGTATGAGAAGCTCTTCTTCTTCAGTGCCCCGGATATTGTCGTCACAGGAGTGATGATTCATCCCCCCGACGGACTCGAAGTGTTGCAGACGGATCTCGTACTACTTGAGAACGGTACGGTGGATATTCCGGAACAGCGAACACAACTGGAGGGCATGCTTCAATCCGGGCATCGCCTGTTTGTGTTCGATGTCCGAGGTACAGGAGCGGTTGCGGGCCGTCCCATCAATGCACAAGCTACCAGAAGTGTGCATGGGAACGAATACCGACTCGGATGCGATGCGATGATGCTCGGCATCTCAACGTTGGGACTGCGGGTATACGATGTGCTTCGGGGATATGACTATCTGCGTACCCGGGAGGATGTTGATCGCATCGGTCTGTATGGCCTGGGAAGTGGCGCGACGTTCGCTTATTTCGCGGCTGTGTTGGAGGAAGGTTTCTGTCATGTGACTTGCGAGGATCTGCTGGTATCCTATCGAGACCTGGTGGAAACACGTTACTACAATCGTGAACGGTACAACCTCAAGATCATGGCCT
>JAJRTO010000345.1 GCA_024278235.1 Candidatus Poribacteria bacterium | reverse complement strand
CCTCCAGTAACGCAGCCGTGAACGCGCCATGTCGATCGCTTCCCGCATTCTCATCGCTGCTTCCACACTCGTCTCGGCGAAGGCGGCTTTCACCACATCGGGACGGTAGAACCGCTCCTTGAACTGGTGAGCATAGTAGTAATCGGCAGTATTCCCTCGTCCCCGGTTCACCTGCCAGCCGATGAACCTATCGCCAGAGGGAGAACAGGCGTAGCTCCCCTGGGCGTCCAGCAAGCCCAGTCACGTCTGTCCGTGACGAATAGCCCACGCAGGGGTCAAGATGATGGGTGAGATGAGGCACAAGATGCTGAGGAAATAGTATCGCATGGCGTATCTGTCGGTTTCTTAATCTTGTCCTTACCCACATCTCCCTCTCCCCCGAAGTTTGGGGGAAAGGGTCGGGGTGAGGGGACAGCAGGATTGCAATTCACTCAATCAATGACAAACACGACCTTGCCCATTTCCAGGAAATGGTCTCGGACATCGGAGGCGAAGATAGCGACGGCAGTGCTGTCATCCACCACGACGTCTGTTTTGTTCGTGCCTCGTACGCCGATGGCGTTGATGACTAGTGGGACATCTCCGATGACTCCTCCCAATTCGCCTTTGGCTTTCTCCACGTCCTTCGCGTAAAGCACCATCCCATGATTCATCTCATCCTGGTAGAGCACGTTCACGAATCCGTATATCTCATAACCAGCCTGAGTGAGAATCCTGGGGGCCATTGCCATCTGAACCCCATGTCCGCGGGCATCCACGATGAGCCCTGTGTAGGGACCTTTGTCGACGAGGGCTGTTACATGGGCTTCGGCAGCTACTTCCGCAGCCTTGTCGCGGAGATTCTCCAGCATGGTCTTCATCTCGGCGATCATTGCTTGCTTCTCGGTAAGTTGGGCTGCCAGCCCCGACTTCTCAGCTTCCAGTTTCTGGAGCTTTTCCTTATCTCCCGGAGACTCCAGTTGTTCAGCGATGATCTTCTCCAGCTTCTCTATCTCGGACTCCAGCTCAAGGTTGCGTCGTTTGAGGAGTTTCACCTCCTGTTGCGCTTTCTGAGCTTCCAGTTCATCCCTGGTCTTCTTGAAGATCCGAGGAGGGGTCTGTTCGATTTTCTGTCGCATGACCTGCTGGACGGGTTGGGCCAGGCTGAGATTCAGTGGAATCCGCAGCTTCACCGTAGCTTCCCATTTGCCATCCTCCTGTCTTTGGTACGAGGCATCCACCTCTTCAGCGAACCGGACCATGCCACTGACCTGACTCCGCACCTCAGCGCTCACAAGTTCAGCGTCCCTGACCAGGGTGCTACTATCAATTCTGATCCCATTGATGAACTGCACCAGTTGGTCTTGAGCAACTGTCCTCGCTGCTATCCGGGCAGCGCCGCGTGTCCTGCCAATCCCGATAGAAGTCTCCTCAATGAACTCTTTTTGCAGTAACGTTGCGAGTACTTGATTGTAGATCTGCATCTCCGCTTCCGATGAAAACTGAGCTTCGGAAGGGGAAATGGAAACGACGAGTAAGAAGAACATCCCAAGTGAAATCCAGCGCATCATGGTTCTTACCTCCATTCGATGGTTAACAGGTTGCTGTCAATGCGTCGCACGTACTTTCCTTAGATAGAACTTGGCAGCCTTATCATCAGGCTGGTATTGGAGTGCTTTCCGCCAATCCTCAATGGCGGGTTCGTTGTCTCCTTTCTGGTATTTTCGCCAGGCGGAGGCATTGTAAAACTTCGCCAGGTTGCGCTTGGCGGTTATCTGATTCGGGTTGACTTTCAGGCTTTGCTCCCACGTCCTCACAGCGAGTTGTTCATCCCCAAGGTTGTAGTATATCCACCCGAGTTCGTTGTAAGCCTGGATGAACCTTCGGTCACGCCTTATTGCTTTGCGGTAAAGCAGCAGAGCATTGTAGGGCATCCCCAGATTGGAGTAGAGTCTGGCGAGGCGGCACAGCATATCCGGCTCATTGGGATCAAGTGACACAGCCTTATCCAGATGAGCCAATGCGGTTGTGGTTTCTCTCCCCAGGGTCGCTATGAATCCGAGGAAGTAGCGTGCCTTATGCTCCATCGGGTCGAGATCGATCACCTCTGCGAAGGCGCTCTTTGCATCCTTGAGCTTACCAAGCCTCAGCAGTATGATTCCCTTCCAGAGGAACGGGAACGCAATATCTCTTGAGATGCTGATGGATCGGTCAAACTCTCTGATCGCCTCAGGGTATCGTTCCCCCTTGGCGTATATCCAGCCCAGCCAGTTTCGAGCATAGGTGCTGTCCGGATCGAGCTTCAGAGCCTTCTGATATTCACCTTCCGCCTGTGCAAGCTGTCCCCGCATCCGATAGACATCTCCCCGTATCAGATGGTCACTCACATCAGCAAATCCGAGATTTGCCAATGCTATCAAGAGAACGCAGAAGATAAGAGTGGATTTCATGGTTCTTTATCCCCGTTTCCCTCAACCAACCATTCCCCTATCGCCCTGACGACCGCATCTTGGAACTGCTCATCCGTGAGCAGCTCAGCCTCTTTGGCATGGGTCAGGAATGCCACCTCGACGAGTATCGCTGGCATCTGAGCATGTCGCAGTACGAAGAAATTGGCGCTTTTCACGCCGCGTCGCCTGATGTCCACATTCCGCTTCATGCCCTCGTTGATAGATGAAGCAAATTGTTCGCTCTCTCGCAAGAATTGATGTCGTCGCAGATCACTGAGGATGGATTCGATGTTGATGGAGTTATCCTCCTGGAAGAAGGGGTCGTCCAGACCGAGCCTATTCTCAATGGCCGCAACCCGCGCAGCCTCCCTATCAGAGGGCTCCTTCGAGCCGAAGAACACCTCGAACCCATGAGCAGACGGGTTCTCATGCGCATTGCAGTGAATGCTGAGGAACAGATCCGCCTGATACTGGTTCGCTGTGACGGTCCTATCGCTCAGCGTGACGTAATAGTCGGCGGTTCGTGTGAGGAACACCTCGATGTCAGAACGTTCCTCCAGGTATCGCTTGAGCTTCAGAGCAAGCGGCAACGTGACGTCCTTTTCGCCCAATCCACGTTCCTTGTTCACCGCGCCGGAGTCGAAGCCCCCGTGGCCGGGGTCGATGACGATGCGGTGGAGTTTCCTGACGACCTTCTCCGGACTCAGTTTCTGCTCACGCTCATAGCGGGCTTGTTGCTCGAACTCGTGTTCGTTGGAGAATAGGATATCGGTTGCCACGTTTTGGCTACTTATCAGAAGGAGAGTAATAGCGGACAGGATCGCAATCATCGTTTTATTTCTCCTCTCACATCCCCTTTACTCTGAGATTTCCCAACGATATAATGTCCACGAACGGCTAGATCGGAAGTAGGGGATGTTTCTATGCTGATTCACTCCTCAACTGGAAGCCCGGTCACTTCCATCCCAGGATAGTAGAACCCCAATATCTCCCGATAGCTTTTCCCCTCGATCGCCATATTCTTCGCGCCCCACTGGCTCATGCCGACGCCGTGACCGTAGCCGCGCCCGGACACTTCCAGCGTCCTTCCGTCCAGCGCCAACTCCAGCAAAGTGCTCTTGACCTTCGTACTATCGAACGCCTGCCGAAACTGCCTCGCGGGGATTCTCGACCTGCCTTCCGCATGCGCGATCTCGATGAGCTTTGCTCTCCCGGTAGAATCGCGTTCCACCACTCGCATGGACTGGATTTCCGGATTGGGGATTCCCAGCAGCGATGCAAGGCCCTGGTTGAGGGAATCCTCTGGGATACGTATCTGCCACTGGTATACGGGGGAATTCCGGCTGTAAGGGTCTTGAAGACTCACCAGATAGGGAAGCGCGACACCCCAGGTGTCCTCCGAGTTCGCTGTGATGCCGCCGCTGTTGGCATGGTAACACGCCGTCACCAACTTGCCGTCGAACAGCATCACTTCGCCTCGCGTTGCGTCCACAGCCCTTCGAACGTTTGGGACCTCGGTATCCGCGCCTTCGTAACGCTGGCTGTTGCGCGTGTCATCCAGATCATAGAGCGGGGTCTGTGCGTTGCGCTTCCGGCTGAGCGCAAACGTGCGCGCCGCCACCGCCTGCGCTTTCAGGGTTTCCATCGGCCAACTGGTGGGCATCTCCTTTGGCAACACGCCGTAGAGATATTCTTCCAGGGAAAGCTCGTTCACCACCAACAGCGCGTCCCCGGCCGGATAGAGGCGCAGCATGCCTCGGTAGCGGACACCGTTCACGTCCAGGGAATGCCCGGGATTCGCATCGGCGCCTATCACCAGGGATTCTGCGAAAGAGTCTGGTGGCCGCAGATGAACAGTCCTGCCATAGGCGGAGACTTCCACCGTCTCGCCCGCCCTGAAGCGGAGCGACTTCGACGGGGTCCTGGCGTGGAAATCCGCATCACACGAGACCTGGACAAAGGTGACATGGCTTAATATCGCAACGCGAATGGTATCTGCTTGCGGGATCGGCTTCGCAGGCACAGGAGGGTGCTCCGGTTTGCCGAGAGCTTCCTGGCACTTCTCAAGCAGAAGTTTGCTGTTGTAGACGTTATAGAAGCTCTCCGGCTTGTCAGAGAACTCCCGCTGCAACTGTTGGATGGATTCGATAGTCTGTTCGTATCTTCCGAGTCGGTAGAGGAGCAGAGCG
The DNA here is from genome assembly GCA_024278235.1 of Candidatus Poribacteria bacterium. Classification (GTDB taxonomy): domain Bacteria; phylum Poribacteria; class WGA-4E; order JAJRTO01; family JAJRTO01; genus JAJRTO01. The sequence goes on along the minus strand of JAJRTO010000345.1, from coordinate 6,570 downwards.
GACCGGTAGAGCGCATCATCGAACAGGTTGCTTTCGGGGTAATCGGACATCAGGCGGTCATATTCCTTCAGCGCGGCTTCGGGCTGGTCCAGCATGGTGTTGAGCGTGTCCGCGATAAGCATCTGGGCCTGGGCGTTCAACTCAGCGTCGTCGCTCATCTCGATGAACTCGCGGCATAGGCCGACGGCTTCCAGGTAGCGCCCTAGCCGGATGAAGTCCTTTGCCCCGTCCAGCGATTCAGGTGGCGATGCAAAGGAAAATATCAGGGCAATGACAGGGAGGAACATGGTTATCCCTACTGGGCCAATACGATCATCAACTTACGCAGCGCCAGCAGCGCGTCCGCGCCGGACACCGGTTCATCAGGTCGAAACTCGCCTGTCTCGATGTCGGCGTTGAGGATACCCCGCGTAGATACCAACACAATGGCGTTATAGCTGTAGCTGCCGGAAGACACATCCGGAAATGGCGACGGGCTGCCAACGAACTTCGTCTTCAGATCCTCTTGCCGGGTGACCGTTGCCAGGATGTTCTGGACAGCAGCGGCCAGATCCGCCCGTTTCAGCGTCTTATCTGGACGGAAGGTATGGTCCGAGAACTGCATCATCGCACCCAGTCCTACCACCGTTCGGATGGTGTTCTCCGCCCAGTGTCCCTCGATATCCACGAGATCGGGCACGTTCCGACGCGATTCAGCCGTTTGCGACGGCCTCTGTGGTTTCATCACGGTATCCAGCTTCAGCTCCTCGATAAGTAAGGTACAGAAATCTGCTCTGGAGAGGGTCTCCTTGAGGCACATCTCCTCTCCCAGTTCCGTCCCAGGCGCGGCACGTCTTATCTTGTCGGCCTTCTCCCACATTCGGTCGGCATCGGCATGGGCTGGGTTCTTCTCCAACGCCCCATGGAACCAACGCTCCGCGTCATCGAACTTGCGCTCTTGCATGTAGGAGACGCCCATGTAGTAATCTGCATCGGCGTTCCCGGGGTCGGCGTTCCTCGCCTTATAGAACTGCTTGCGGGCAGAGCCAAGCTCATCCTGAGCCATGTATACTCTTCCCATGCCGATGTACCCAGGGGCGTGCTTCCCGTCCAGCTTAACGCTTTTCTTGAGGGACTCCATCGCGGCTTCCAGGTCGCCCTGGGCCAACTGCACGAGCCCGATCCCCTCATACGCGGGTGGGAATTTCGGATCGAGCCCCTTCGCCCGATCAAATGAGGCAAGTGCCTTTTCGAGATCCCCGGCTTTCAGATGCTGCATCCCGATGTTGTAGTTATACTCCGGGGTATCTGTGATGTCCACAGGGGTTAGCGTGGCCGTCTTCTGGCCGCAACCCAGCGCGGAAATCAAGACGAGGAGTATCACTGTGCAGATGAGAGGTTTGGCATTCATCGTATTTGGCCTCCTTTGCGCATGGTAGGGGCGAAGCATTCACAGGCAGAACTCGGTGTAAGTCCCCATGGACCAGCGAATGCTTCGCCCCTACCCACTTTCCATAGATAACGCCTCCCGGAAAGGACTATTTCAGAAATCGGTTTCCATTACTTCACCTCGCTATCGAGTCCTGGGCACCGTCAAACGCACCATCGCTGAAGCTAAGTTCAGTCTATCACAAATATGACCTTTCCGAATCGAAGGAAATCGTCCCGGACATCAGCAGCAAAGATAATCACCGCAGTAGTATCACCCACAACCACGTGTGTCTTGTTTCGACCACGGACGCCGATAGCCTTCACCACGAGCGGGCTGCTGCCGATAAGATCCGCCATTTCGCTCTTCGCTTCCTCAACGCTTCTCGCATAGGACACCATTCCTCCGACTGTCTCGCTCTGTGAGAATGACTCCTTCACAACTGCGAAACCATATATCTTAAAACCACGAGCTATTGTATCAGCATCTACCGAACTGTCTCTGTCATCAATGTCCGCTTGAACATTCATTCCACCAATGTAGCTGGCGATCTCTACGATGGCATCCACGATGGCTGCTTGCTTGGCCTGAGCCGGTTGGTCTTTGGAGTATCCCACACCTGTTCTCTGAACTGCCTCCCGAGATAGTATCTGCCGAAAGACTCTCTCGTTCAGATCCTCTAGTGACGACTTGTCCTGCGTTACGGGAGGGTGATTCATCGGGATTTCTTTAGCACAGCCGATGACGCATGCCGCAATGAGGGATAGGAGTAGAAGGTGACGAATCGTATTCATGTCTTTTCCTTTCTGGTGAGATCAAAATGCGCAAGTATTGAGCCCGCCGATTGCGAACCTACTTCAGCAGGATCGCCTTTTGCGTTTGAGCGAACGTCCCGGCCTGCAAACGGATGAAGTAGATCCCACTGGGGAGCATCTGTCCAAAGCTGTCACGCCCATCCCAGTAAGCTGTACGGTCCTTCTCTGTGTAGACCCCTGCTTTCCGGTAATCCAGATCCAATGTCCGGACAGCCGCTCCGTTCAGGTCATAGATCGTGATCACCACATGAACTGGTGTGGTGAGCTGATAGGGGATCCATGTCTCGGGATTGAACGGATTCGGATAGTTGGGAAGCAGGCGTGTTCTTTCGGGGATTGGGGTCGCATCCGCAACGAATGCGCGGAGGAACTGAAGCGCCACCTCGGCACCGTAGGGTTTCTCCTGCATGGCCTTGAGTACATGGATTGCCTGCTGGATGCGCTGCATGGGGAAATGGGAGGAAATGGGGAAACGGGGCAATGAGGAAATGACGCGATTGCCGTCGTTTGTCAGGCGTGCATTCTCTGGCGCAGCAGGAGCTATGCATTCATTGAAATGTTGACCGACCAGGGTGAGATCCAGGATATCCACACAGCCATCCCCGTTGACATCACCTGTCAGGTCGTCGCCACATTGTCCGAACTGGGAGCCCACAGCAACCAGGTCCAGGATATCCACACAGCCATCCCCATTGGCATCACCGGGCAATGACGGACCAACCATAAGCCGTATCTCATGGGGCAACGAGACCTTCCCTTCCCTGTCCTCCGCGTAAATCTTGAACGTCCACTCACCAGGCGCACGGATGTCCTCCGCTATCCCCACGTATCTGTCGGCAACGTCGGATCGCTCTAATGAGAACTTCGGGAACACCACCCAATCCCAACTGGTGAACTCCTCTTCGGGGTTGAAACTGGGCGGGATGCTCTCACACCAGACGCGCTCTATCTCGGTGGCGGCGACAATCCTGGCGGACACCTCGACGGCGTACGCTTCTGTTGTGAGCACCTTGGCTGAGAAATCGCTGATGGTCGGGGGAGGCGCAGCCACGATGAATCGGGCGGGAATATAGGCATCTCTCACCCGCTCATAATCACTCCACTGGTTGGGAATGCCATTCTCGTCTGCGTTGAGTTGCGGGGACTGATATTTGTGATCACGGGTCCTCGGAAGTAGATCTCTGACATATTCGAACGCTTGCTGAATCGAGGCGTTTTCAGTGATCTTACTGAAGAAGTGGGTCGAGAAGGAGGAGTGAGGTCTGATGATAGCCTGCCTGTTAGGACTTGCACTCGCAATGATGGTGCGGTTCTTACCTGCCAGTTCCGGAATGAACACACCCGCATAACACGCTTCGATGATGACCGTCACAGGGGCGCCGGGGGGTAACCGATCCAGCCACTCATCAAGGAGATCAGGTGTGAGTCTGGAGGTAGGGTCCGTGGGATGCCCCAGATGAATGCCTCCCTGAGTGTTGTGACTCATCAGGTAGAGGAAGAAGGGCACATGAACGTTGACACGTTCTTTCGCCCATTGTGTGATGGCGGTCTCCAGATTGGGGATGGAAGTGACGTCTGCTGCGGCTGGACTCGCCCAAATGGGTGTCATCAGGCGCAGTTCCTCATCGGCGAACTTCTGACGGACGAAGTATCCGCGAATCCCCTGCATGCTTTTGCGGGACAGTTCCTGGTCTGAGATTGTCATGTCACTGCCGCCACCCAGGACGAGGAGGGCGATGCCACGACGGTTGACTTGCACGCCGTACGTCTGTTGAGTTTCCTCGTAACGCACATCTCCGCCCCACCTTGCCTTGAGCGTCCATGCGCCTTCTGTATCAAACAGCCATTCCCTCTCGTTCTGGACGAGCCATCTCCCCTGCTCATCGTGCGTCCGGAACACCCCGAAATCGTCCGTAGTCACGGTGAGTTCGTGCGCCTCGAGGGAAGCGATTTCGAGGGTGATATTCTCGTTGGCACTGGCTGGCACAAACTCCCCTTGTCGCATCACCAACAACTGTCCCTGCAACATTACCTTGTCGCCTAGCTTCACGTCAATGGGCAGACTGGCGCTCCACTCGATTCTCGACTTCCCCTTTGTGACGCCAAACGTGATGGGTTCGCTCTGAATACCTTCGTACTTTGTGTCGCCACCCCATTCCGCTTGAAGCGTCCACTCCCCGAGCTGGTCCATGCGGTTGAACGCCGTCTCATACTTCCGCCACGAGTCGGTATGGGCTTCCGGTAGTGAGATTGGCTCTCGGTCACCGGGGGGGATGAGCGTCAGCCGGACAGGGAGTTCCGTGCGGGAATCCGCCGGTTCATCTTCGAAGACGATTTCTCCTCCGATGCTCAATGTCTGCCCAAGGCGTATGGGAGGCGGATTGCTCGGCCAAACTGTGATGCTCGCATCGGTGCGTCTGAGCACGTTGAGTGTCAGAGTGACGCTCTTCGCTGAAGAACTCACCGCAAATATCTCGATGGGATATTCGCCCTCGCGAGCCTCATCGTCTGTCCGGAAAGTTACTTGAGATCTCGCATCGCGTTGCTGGGCGTTGAGTTGAAGTTTCTTTGGGTTGAACTCGCCGCGTATGCCGGCGGGGAGGTCCTCCGCGAACGTGAGTCGAATCTCCTCACTGAAATCTCCCTCACGAGTGAAGGATAATGTGAACGCTGTGGTTCCTCCGATGGCCACCGTTTGATCGGTGGGAGAGGCTTCCACCAGAAAGGATGAGGTAACATCAGCGATGACTCGGATCTCGGTGGAGGCGGACTTCCCGTTGGGGGCGGTCGCGATGAGCACGGCTGTCCCGGTTTCGGTAGGAGCTGTATAGGTGGTAGTGTAGGTGCCGTCACCGTTGTTCGTTGGCTTCGGCGGGATTTCACCGAGAGTAGCGGCGAGGGTCAAGTCGACATCTTTGACAGGGTTACTGTTGGCATCGAACACAGAGATGGTAATCATCGCACTGGATTTACCGTCTGCGACGAGTTCGGTGGCATCGGAAGATAAGCTGACGACTTCCACGCTTATGGGCACGATGGGAATGGATATACTGCTGTCCGCTGTGAGTGTCTCATTGGAGTTAGCATCCTTACCAGCAACTGTAACGGTGACGATGGCCGTTCTGTTTGCATCTGCTTCCTTCGTCACGTATTCCCAGGCGAACGTTGCGATGTTCTCTTTTTCCTTACCAGGAACACTTTGACTGGGCAAAACAGATAGGTCGGTGCTTTCGCCATTGATGGCGATCGATGCTTCAGGCTGGACTTCCTTTGCGTCTGCCTGACCTAGATTGATGACGGCAAGCTCAATGATAATAGTGGACCCGGCGCTTATCCTGCTGATCTTGTTGTTGCTTGTATTCAACACACTAACTTCAGCAAATAAGTCAGCCGGGGTCTGGATGATCAGAGTCTCCGAGTTGTAGGCTGTCGCTACGATTGGCTGAGAGGTATTGACATCTGCACCAGACGCATTGGCCGTGAATATCTGGATCGATTGGCTCTTCTCTCTCTCCGTCCTGTATTGGAACTCGAAATCTCGACTCTCCCCTCCGGGAATGTCTAACAGAGCAGACACATCGCCAATCAACTCAATCTTGCCGGTAATAACTTCTGTGAGCGTTACCTTCACCTGTTCCGCTGTAGCGCCGCCTTCGTTTCTGACGGTCACGAGGGCATGGAGACTTTGCCTTTCACTGATGGTGAGCGTTTCGGTTTCGCTACCCTGATTGTCAGTGGATTTTCTGAAGCGAATATCCTCAATGACCAGTCGAGCGGGCTCTTGAATCGTCAGTGTCGGAGAAACCTGGTTCGATCCAATCGGCTCACGGGAAACGGCATTGATGCCACTTGCGCTTCCCGCGAGGGTGTATTCACCCTCGCTGCCCATTCCCGTTTTATACCTCCACGTGTAGGTCTGTTCACCGGAAGCTGGGATGTCTATCTCCCGTGGTTCGGGACTGAAGAGTGTGATGAGATCGCTGGCAGGAGCAATGGATAGGTCAGGCTGGACAGCCAGTGCGTCGATGGTACTCGGGTTTTGCACAATCATCTCGATGTGTCCATACTGCCCTTCGCTGAGGACGCTCTGTTCGACAAGTACACCTTCCTTGTCAACTTTGACAGTGAGCGAAGTAACTCTCAACAAGTCTTCGCACCTCAATGGCAGGATTGCGATCTGTTCTGGTGTCTTTATCTCGACCTGTGAGTTGTTGTCTTCCCCCTGCGCGCTGGCCTTGAAAGTAACTTCCTCGGTGATGCAATCAGAGTTCACGGTGAGTTTCCATCTGAACGTCTGGGATTGACCGCCCTGGAGATCTACCGTCGCTGGTTGAGTCTCGATTGAGT
>JAJRTO010000003.1 GCA_024278235.1 Candidatus Poribacteria bacterium | reverse complement strand
GCAAGAAGTTGCATAGTATGAGCAGGGATAAGTCCCGGAGAGTTGGCGTGTGTGTGGGATGTTAGGAGTGTGCAAGAAATTGCAGGGTGGGAAAGCGGGAAGGGGGGAAAGGGGGAAGCGGGGAAGGGGGGAAAGGGGGAAGCGGGGAAGGGGGGGAGTCGTGTTCTCTCACCGTCTCACTTTCCCGTCTTCTCACCGTCCCATCTTCCCCCCTGCTCCATCGCACGAACGCTCATGACTAGGTGATTCGCTCAATACCGTTAGAACTGCACCGTAGCAGGTTGTGCGTAGCGGATGGCTTTGTCATGTGCAAATGGGAAGACAAATTGCTCAAGCCTGTAACGGCCGATGGGGGTGTCGGGTGCCTTCTCAAGGTCGATCACGAGGTCTACCTTGGTTGCACGAGTTGTGATCATCTGGAACGGGAGATACCCCTCTATCGTCTGACCAGGGGCAATTTCCCCATCGGGGGCCATCATCTCCAGCAGGATCTCCTTGGCTTTTTCCAATCCATTGTTGATCTTGATATCCCGCCCGGCCTTGTAGAGGAGACGTTCCGTATTCTCCTTGTAGCTCAAGGCTTGATAATCGGCACCCGTGTCATCCTTCAAGACACATTTGCTTACGTCGAAAAGGATGGGTTGTTGTCGATTGTTGGTGATTTTGACATAGAACACATCGGTCTTTTCGCCCTGATGCCATGCCTCACGGTAAAAGAATGGAGATGTCATTGAGCCCCTATTGAACTTCCTGTCCAGATCATAGGCGCGATAGTACTTGGCTTCCACTGTAATGTTATCTTTGGTGATCTCGATGGTTGCCGGTTTGACCTCCCGATCCACGACAACGTCGCCTAGGTCCGGTGGGATCTCCTCCACAGGGAAAATGGGTGGCAGGCTACCTAATCCGCCAGACGTGGCGCATCCGCCAGCGGTCAAGCCTGCAATCACAATCAACAGTATCCAAACGTGCCATACAGAATCCTTAGAGCAAACCATAATTATTCTTGCCTCCTCATCTGACCTTGTCAGATTCCATAGCATTCGTATCTTGATGTTACAAAGTCAAGCTAACATTGGACGACTCTCTCCATGCCACTGATACTCTACCAGAATGTCCTTAGTATAGCATACCCCTCCTGTGAATTCAAACGAAAACTAAGGGGACGTCCGAATGGGTTCACATGCATCATCTCCACATGGTATAATAACTTGACTTTGTCATACTCATGATTCATCACGATGAAGGGAACGCCCATGCAGATCGATTTTGCGAGAGTCATCGACCTCTCTTATGTCGTCGATGAAAGCAGCCCACGTGAGTTGCCGATTGATCCGGTGCGCATCTATGATACGGCTACGATGGAACAAGACGGGTACTTTGAAAGTAGAGCAGATCTCTCAGGCCATAGTGCCACTCATATGGACACCCCCTCGTTAATGTATGCGGATGGGTTTACCGTTGAACATGTACCCATTGAAAATCTAACGGGTTCTGTGACCTGTATCAAGCTGGGATTGGAACCCGGCGATGAGATCACGGCTCAACATATACGTGACTGGGAAGCTGCGAACGGAGAGATTCCGCGAGATGAGATAGTCTTCCTCAGCACGGGGATGCAGCAGTATGTTTATCAGGATATCTTCAACAGGAAATGGATCGGACTCACCGGGGAAGCGGCTGAACTCCTTGTAGAGAGAAGGATCCAGGTCGTCGGGACAGATGCCTGCAGCATCGATTGTATGGCAGGGCACGACATCAATTTTCCGGCCCATCATGCGTTCCTGGGGAACGACATCCCTATCGTGGAGAATATCGCACGGCTCAGTGGATTGCCGACGCACTTCTTTGTCACCATCTCACCACTTAAACTGGCACGTAGTTCGGGTGCGCCAACGCGGGTATTAGCCTTTGTAAAATGAAAACCGTTTCTGTTGTCACCCCATCACGCTTACACTTCGCGCTGATCGATCTCAATGGGGATCGTGGTCGCATCGATGGCAGTGTCGGGCTATCGATCTCCCAACCACAGGTGCGTGTGTATGCGCAGCGGGCAAGCGGGTTGAAGATCGTTGGTGACGTGTCGGATGTACTGATCCGGCGCGCCTATCGCGTGTTCGACAAACTTCAGCAGATGCACGATCTGCCAGGAGCGCACATTCGGATCGAAAGCGTGATACCGTTGCACATCGGTCTGGGTGCCGGAACTCAGTTGACGCTCGGCATTGCCCGCGCCGTCTACGCGCTCTACGATCTGGACTGGGATACACGATCCGTTGCCCATCTCATCGGGAGAGGTGGAACCTCGGGGATCGGTGTCGTCGCCTTTGATTCGGGCGGTTTTATCCTGGACGGAGGGCATGCATTTCCCCAGCAAAAGGTATCTTTTCTCCCATCATCCGCTTCTGAGGGAACACCATTGCCGCCTGTCCTGCTACGCCACGATTTTCCTGACTGGCCGATTCTGTTGGTGACTCCCCGCTGCCATCGCATCAGTGGGAAGGACGAAATCCATCGCTTCCGGACGTTGTGCCCCATACCACGGAGCACCGCAGAACATAACTGCCACATCATCCTGATGCAATTGTTGCCCGCGATGATGGAGTGTGATCTCGACGCCTTTGGTGACGCGCTCAATCGACTTCAGGAGATCGGCTGGAAAAGGGTGGAGTACGAGGCACAGGGACCTGTCGTTCAGAAAGTGCGGGAGTTCTTGATGGCACACGGGGCAACAGGGGTTGCGTTGAGTAGCTGGGGGCCAACGATGGCCGTATTTGGTGAGGATGTTGAGGAGCTTGCCACAATCACAAAGCAGTTTCTGGCAGGACTCCCGGAAGGTGGCACCTGCATGCTCACCCGGGCGAACAATCAGGGAGCCCGGGTTCAGTAGATCACGCCTGTTAGTCCCGTAGAGCGTGCAGCTTGCTCGTTCCAGTGCGCCTCTTGGTAAGAACAATCTGGTAAGAACAATCTGGCAAGAACAAGCGGGGCCGCATGCTCTACGGAACAAGCGGGCCGCATGCTCTACTTCCGCCGTGAGTGATTCTCGTAGAGCGTGCAGCTTGCTCGTTCCAGTGCGCCTCTTGGTAAGAACAATCTGGTAAGAACAATCTGGTAAGAACAATCTGGTAAG
>JAJRTO010000344.1 GCA_024278235.1 Candidatus Poribacteria bacterium | reverse complement strand
TCATGATGCTCGGAAGTCAGGTGGAGAATGGCGATAGTCTCTATCAGGAACGCGCTCATGCCAGCAAGCCGGATGATCTTGCCACCATTATTTACACTTCAGGGACTACAGGAGAGCCGAAGGGAGCGATGCTCACGCACAGCAATTTTATGTCCAATGTCAGGGCCGGTTTGATGCGACTTGAAGTTGGGCCTGAGGACGTGTTCCTGTCATTCCTCCCGTTGTCACATGTCTTCGAGCGCATGGCAGGTTATTACCTGCCACTTGCTGCCGGTGCCAGCATCGCCTATGCGGAGAGTCCCTTCACCGTTCCACAGAACATCCTGGAGGTAAGACCAACGGTGATGGCAAGCGTGCCACGGGTTTATGAGATGATGCACCTGCGTGTTATCCGAACCGTTGAGGCGAGTTCAAAAGTCAGTCGGAGCCTCTTCAACTGGAGTATTGGTATCGGGCAACAGGTGAGCCAGCGGACACAAAACAAACTTCCCGTAAAGGGCCCTCTCGCAGCGAAAGCCAGGATAGCCGACAGGCTCGTGTTCAGTAAAATCAGGCAGAATACCGGGGGACGCCTGCGGTTTTTTGTGTCCGGTGGCGCTCCCCTTTCTCAGCCGATTGCGGAGTTCTTTCATGCCGCAGGAATTCTGATCCTGGAGGGTTATGGCCTCACGGAAACATCTCCTGTCATCAGCGTCAACACGCTGGATGAGAACAGGTTTGGTACGGTTGGCAAACCGCTCCCAGATATTGAGGTTAAAATCGCCCCGGATGGAGAAATCTTGACACGTGGTCCCCACATCATGAAGGGATACTACAAGAAGCCGAAGGACACGAAAGAAGCGATTGACTCGGATGGGTGGTTCCACACAGGAGATATCGGGATGTTCGACGAGGATGGGTTCCTCAAAATCACTGATCGGAAAAAGAACATCATTGTTCTCTCTAACGGAAAGAACGTTGCCCCTCAACCCATCGAGAACCGGTTGAAGCAGAGCCGCTATATCAATCAGGTGATGTTACTTGGAGATGGGCGCAAGACCATCACGGCTCTGATCACGCCTGATCTTGAGGCTGTCAAAGGATTTGCGGAGCGCATGCAGGTCTCAACATCTTCGTTGCGGGAACTCCTCGATCACTCCGTCATCCGCCAACTATTCCGCGAGGAGATCGACGAAAGAACGGCTGATTTTGCCGACTTTGAACAGGTGAGGATGTTTACTCTCCTGGAGGAAGAATTCACCGCGGAAGCGGGGGAACTCACCCCAACCCTTAAACTGAAGCGCAAGGTGATTCTTGAGAAGTACCGTCAGCAGATCGAACAGATGTACGGAGTGACAGAGTCGTGAGGATCCTACCTCGGATAGTCTCCTCTGAAACGACGGATGGCAAGCAAAAGTCATTGCGCGAGCGTATGCGTCAATTCTATGAATCTTCCGAAACCTATCGGGGATTCCTGGATGCCCACGATGCCGTTTATCTCCAGACCTATGTGGATCTGGTCATACAGCATGCTCAGCCAGGAGATCGGATCCTGGACATGGGATGTGGGAACGGTCTGTCCACTTATCTGATGGCAGAGAGGGGATTTCAAGTGGTTGGCACGGACATCTCTTCTCTGTTTCTGCAAGACGCCAGACCACACCCCAATGTCGTTTATCGCGTGAGTGATGCTCATGAAATGCCCTTTGCGGATGAAAGTTTTGAGGTGGTCTGTTCCAATGAACTGATCGAGCACGTACCCGATGTCGAGAATGTGCTTCATGAAATGATCCGTCTGACAGTACCGGGGGGACGGATCATTATCTCAGGTCCCAATCTGTGTTCTCCGATCATGCCGCTCCTGGATCTCCTGCAACTTCTCAGAGGGAAACAGGGGAGGCCCATCTGGGCAGAGACACGCCGACACGCGCTTGTGATGGCATGGAGGAATTTCGCGATCTCATTTCGCAAACGATTTTCTCGGCAAGCGAACTTTCTGTACAGGGATCCGGATCTCGAGGATCGTGTTATCGGCGGCGATGCAGACAGTGTGTATCTGGCGAGCCCCATCGATCTGGAACGCTACTTTACCCGGCACGGTTGCCGGATACTCAAACTTGCCGTCGGATTTGGTAGCAAGGGGCGTCTCCTGGCAAAGGGGGTGCCACGTTTGAGTCCCTACATTAGCATGGTAGTGCAAAGGCAATGAACATTCGTCCCACAGATTTTGTCCTCGAAGTTGGGAGTGGTCACGATCCCAAGATACACGCCAGTGTTCTCTGTGACAAGTTTATCGAGGATGACACTCAGCGTGGCGGCAAGATATGGCGGGATGGTCGACCGCTGGTTGCGGCGGATGCTCAGGCATTGCCATTCGTGGATCAGTCCTTCGATTATGTGATCTGCTCACATGTGCTTGAGCATGTGAGCGATCCGGAACGGTTGGTTCAAGAGCTTCAGCGGGTGGCACCGCGAGGCTATATCGAGACACCCTCGGAGATCGCCGAGCGACTTTATGGTTGGCCCTATCACCACTGGCTGGTGAACCTTGTCGAGGGTAAATTGGTTCTTCGGGCCAAGCATATCCCCAACCAGTTCGGACAGCTCTTTCATTCGCTTGCGGCACATGATCGCGATTTCGCAAATTTTCACAATCGTCATCCGAATTTGTTCCTTATCCAATATGAGTGGGAAGGAGAGATCTCGCTGGAGATCCTCCCCTCCGGAGAACCGGTGCTGGATCTGGAATCACGGGATGTGATTGAAGCGATCATGCAACAGACGGCTTCGAGAAGTTGGTTTCAGTGGCTCAAGCTATCCTTGAAAGATGCTCTGCCGCAAAGCTGGCGTGTACGTATCAAATCCCATATCGCCCAGCAACATCAGGGAATCATGCGTCCCCTCGAAGAAATCGTGATTTGTCCCGCATGCCGGGGGGATGTCCTCTGGGAAGCCGAGCGCATCCTCTGTCAACAATGTAGACGATGCTATCCGATCAGGAATGGGATCCCTTATCTGTTGGTTGACAACGACCTGGAGTGAGCGTATTGCATCGAACGAATCTTCTCGTGCTTCAACGTCTGCAGCTTCAAGATGCCGTTGCCCTGGCTACATTTTATAACGGGCTATCAGAGGCATCTATCCGTACTTTCAGACCGCTGGGCACTCAAACAACGGTTGAAATTTGTGAGCACATGGCATCCAGGAACCTCGGTGCTGACGAAAACTATGACCTTGTGGCATGGATAAATGGGAGGATCGTGGGTTGGTGTTTCATCTGGAATTTGTCCGAAGAAAAGCCGACCTTCGGTCTCAGCGTTGCGGATGCATTTCATGGGCAGGGGGTGGGAAGTCGGCTGATGGATTCTGTCATAGTAGAAGCGCGTCACCGAAAACTGGCGAAGGTTTACCTAACGGTCGTCAAGGATAATGATATTGCATGGAAGATGTATGCACGGAGAGGATTCGTACAATATGACGAGAAACGGAGCCATGACGATGGCTTGGTCTATCGTCACATGGTGTTGCCTATAGAAAGCAAGGATGACCTATGAATACAGTAAACCCCACGATAGCAAGCGACCTCCAATCCCGGGAGAGGCCAGAGGGCCTACCACCAGCGTTCCATCTGATGGCCAAACCGATTGGCCCGATCTGCAATCTGGATTGCGCTTACTGCTTCTATCTCAAGAAAGAGGAGTACTATCCTGAGAAGCACTCATGGCGTATGACAGATGAAGTGCTCGAAGCATATGTGCGCCAGTATATCGAAGCACAGCAGACGAACGATGTGAACTTTGCCTGGCAAGGGGGCGAACCCACACTGATGGGAGTCGATTTCTTCCGTAGAGCCGTCGAGCTTCAGGAGAAATACCGCCGCCCCGGGATGCGCATTCTGAACGCCTTTCAAACCAATGGAACCCTTCTGGATGACGAATGGGGGGAATTCCTCCATGAGCATCACTTCCTCATCGGTATCAGCATCGATGGTCCACCAAGGCTACACGACAGATACAGGTTGGACAAGGGAGGTAAGCCCTCGTCCGGCAGGGCAATCCGGGGTCTGAGGATGTTGCAGAAGCACAAAGTTGAGTACAACATCCTGTGTGTTGTGAATGCTCTGAACGGAGATTACCCGCTGGATGTCTACGGCTACTTCAAGCAACTTGGTGCTCAATTCATCCAGTTTATTCCAATTGTCGAACGGATCGACGAAACGAGAGTGTCGAAGCGATCTGTGCGACCGGAACAGTATGGTCGATTCCTCTGTAAAATCTTTGATGAATGGGTTCTCAATGACATCGGGCAGATCTTTGTCCAGATATTTGATATTGCGCTCGAAGCGTGGTTGGGGTTCGTACCGAGTCTCTGTGTGTTTAATGAGACGTGTGGGGATGCGATGATCATCGAGCACAATGGTGATATCTACTCATGTGATCACTTCGTCTTTCCCGAGTACAAACTCGGCAATCTGATGGAAGATCCTCTTGAGCAGATGGTGGCTTCACCGTTCCAGCGCGGCTTTGGCACGGACAAGCGCGACGCTTTGCCCGGACAATGCCGTGAATGTGAGGTGCGATTTGCCTGCAATGGCGGCTGCCCCAAGAATCGCTTTCGCAATGCCTCAAATGGCGAATCGGGATTGAGTTATCTTTGCGCCGGCTACAAGCGATTTTTCAAGCACATCAATGAACCGATGCAAATGATGGCACACGCGCTGAACGCTGGACGACCTGCCGCGAGCATCATGCCACTCATGCGCCCCGGAAAACCTCTTCCTGCTAAGCCCGTTGGTCGCAACGCACCCTGTCCCTGCGGTAGCGGGAAGAAATACAAACAATGTTGTTTGAGAGGCTAAGGGTTTTGTCATTCCCCCTGCCATCCCATCATCCCGTACTATGTTGCCGGCAAACAACGTCACGTTTATCCTCGATAACATCCTCCCCGGACTCATATATCATGCAGAGAAACACAATGTGCGCATTTTTGTGCAGGAAGCAAGCATAAGTTTGCACTGACTGGCGGATGATAGGGATAGTCGTATCGGCCGATAGCATGGCCAAGAAATCGGAAGAAACCTCTATGTTCCAGGGCATCGCATATGACCTGCCATCAATAGTAGCGTGATTCTAGATTTTAACATTGACACATATGGTACGATTGATCTATAATGCACCCGTGTTTGTCACACTGGCAATTGGCAGGGACACGGGGGCATGGCATAGGATTTGCTAACTTTTACGGTTCGGGTGGATCCAAAGAAAACGATTGAAACGTCTACGAACTCTCGAACGTTAGATTTTCATATACGCGAGGGATTTGGATGGTTGGGTGTTTACCGGGCTGATTTCAAAGAAGCATGAAGCTTTTTAATGTGTTGCATGCCCGGAAGTGGAAGAATAAAATCATCTGCTGACGATAACTCGAAAAAGGCAATCCATCTGCAAGGATGGGGCGCAAAGTTACGGATCCCTCGAGGATCGCCGGACTACCGAGTCATAAGGTAGTCCTTTTTTTTTCATCTATTTTCTGCAAAGGGAATCGACGGATGCGAGCAAAAGGTCGAATTGCTGTTTTTCTCCTGGTACTTGTTGTTAGTTTGGGGAGTATCGACGCCGAAGCTCAGTATACAGCATTTCCCAGTGACATCGTCACCGACGGAAAGTTCCTGGCACTGGCAGGCAACAATGCGTTGGGTGGTGCACGAAAACAGGCCATTTACTTTTGGGTTGGGGTCGATGCCCAGATGTCTTTTTTTGAACTCAGCGTCTTTGATGGAAATCAGGGCGGATTGTGGGACCTCATTGTGGGTCAGCCGAATGTGTCTCGTTGGCGGCTCTATGCGGACCCTGATAAACAAGGGATCATCCAGGGATTGCCGGTGGACAGTTGGACAAGCGATGACATGGCTGAGAACGCATGGTCAACGCGTACGATACTGTCCGGCGAAAATGCGCGTTCTCAAAGTGGCAACTATTTCTACCTCCTGATTGTGGATTGGCCGGAGAACGAGGATGATGCGGATGATGTCAATAGCTTCAAGATCCGCACCAATGCACAGTTGAGTCTGGTACCCGGGGATGATCGCTTTGTTGCTGTGATCGGCGCACCCATCAATACTGAAGAAGATGATGGTCCTGGAGAAGATCCTGCTCTCGGCACAGCACAGAACACGAATGATGGTATCTGGCGATTCTACATGAGTGTACCCGAAAACACCACAGCGGTTGCCCTCACTGAGAAAGATGCGGACCACAGGCTTCGGAACGGTTATCCGGCAGATGACAATACGGATGATCGTTTTCGCATCGCTCCTGACATTCGCTACGAACTGTATGATCCTGACGGCATTCTCGTATTCACAAATCTTCAGCCCTCCGGTAATCAAGAGACACGCACCGAGATCTACAGCGAGGGCGGTCTGATTCTCAAATCAGGATTGTACGAATGGCGCTGGAGCGGCCAGGATGCCCATAATCAGACGTTGATTGGGGTAACTTTTGAGATTTTCAGCGGACCTGAACCTCCCATACCTGTACAAGGTATCACGCTGGTACCGGATCATACGGATACTGCGGCACCTGGAAGCGTCGTCTCTTATTCCCATACCGTTACGAACAAGGAATCTTTCCCAAGTGTTATCAATCTGGAGGCGATTAGCTCTCGGGGATGGACCGCTACTTTCTATGATGCGACGGGCTCCATAGTTCTGTCGGATACCAATCTGGATGGGAGGCCGGATGTTGGGACTGTATTGGGAGGGCAATCCATTTCGTTTATGATAAAAATCAATGTGCCTGTGGATGCGACCTCAGGGACGATGGATACGACCCGCATCCGTGCGACCACGAACAATACCAATGCAAGTGCAGAGGTTATCGATACGACAACGGTTCAAGGCGATTCGCAGCTCACACTGACCAAATCTGTCGATAAAACGACGGCTGCACCCAATGAGCAACTGACCTATACCATTTCCTACCGGAATATAGGGAGTGGGCTGGCTCAGGATGTCGTTGTGATCGATACGATCCCAGAGCATACCACTTATGTACGGGGAAGTGCGTTTGGCAACAGTACGACGATTGCTTATCAACATGTTCCTGGTGGCCCTTTTGATTCCTCAGATGCAGGAACTGTCGTGGCCATAAAATGGACTCTTCAGGGGTTCTTGAATCCCCAGGAGACGGGAACTGTTGGGATGAAAGTAACAATCGACTGAGATCATGGAGGGAAACATGAAGCGCGTTTGGATATTTACTCTCATCTGGTTATTCTTAAGCCTGGCGGGTCCTGCCCGAAGCCAAGACGCCGGAGCAGCGATTGCCTGGAATATGGATCGGTTGCTCATTGAGATCTATACACAGCCACAACACTCCCCCCAATTGAATCGTTCCCTTCCCTTCGTTGCAGCTCAGTTAAGCTCAGAGACACCCAACGAATGGCTCGGCATCCTATTTGGTAGTGTGGATCGCGATCAGTTCTGGGTTTATGAACTGTATGATGAGGGCGCCCAGCAAATTATCAAGCGCGTGAGCCTGAATGAAATGCTGGGAGTCACACAAAATAGAGGATGTAAGGTCGTCCTGGATGATCAGACGGAGCGTGATCGCATCGTCACTGAATATGAGATCCGTACCCCAGATTACAATTTTCGGCTAAAGAGATTCATTACCTTGCTGAAAGATATCAACGTGGCAGGAGGCAAACGCCTCCTGATCAGCTTTGAATTAGAAAACCAGAATGCAGGGACGGTTGACGTCCGATTTTCGGTGCGTCACCCCAACGATGATCTTGCAGAAAAATACACGGCGGATAGTATTTTCACCATCAATAAGTCGCGGAATACGATCACGGATGAACTCGACGATTGGCCGATAATGGTTCAGACCTATCAACCAACTCCACAGTCCATCATGTTGGAAGGACAGCCACAGGGAAAGGACGCTCTGACCGTCTCGACCATTGTATGGGCTGCGAAGCCGGTACAGCGGCGTATTGCTAAAGGGCGAGTAGAGCTTGGTCAGATACATATCGCTGTGACAACACACGAGGCTCTTTTTGCGCGTGAGCAAGCTGAGAATCTTGCGGCTTATCTCGCCAGTGGCCAGCCGGAACCCAGGCTTTCTGTGCAGATCGAGCCTGACAAGTGGGAAGTATTCCCCGAAGACATACTCACCTATCGCTTGAAGTGTGCCCACACAGGAACCGGGAAGTCCATCGGTGGCGCAATCATCGATCCCATCCCTGCTGGGGTTCGCTACTTACCAGACACTGCATTTGGCACTGGAACTCTCATCCGTTTCAGCACGGATGGTGGTATAACCTACTCGGTTGCACCTATGGCCAGGGAACCAGTCACTCATATCAAATGGGAAATCCAGGAAACGCTTGAACCGGGAGCGATACTCGAAATGGGCTTCCAGGTTCAGGTGGAATAGATATTCAAAATGCTAAATTTGTTGAGCATTCGTTGTGAAGAAGGAATATGGAAGGGGGGGACGGTTTGATGCACTCATCGGCAAGAGGTCGTGTGCTCCTGTGCTCAGTATTGTTCTTGTTTACATGGGCGGTATCGGCCTACGCTGCGGGAACACCTGCAGGAACACAGATCAAGAATAAGGCAACGGTTCAATATAATGATGCGAACGGTAATCCACGCCCGTCAGTAGACTCCAATGAAGTGGTTACCGTCGTGGCACAGGTATCTGGTGTGGATATTTCACCACCCCAGGGAGGAGAAACGATCGGCATTGGCAATACGGCGGATTATGGTGTTATCATCACCAACACGGGAAACGGACCGGACAGTATCAACATCCAGGTTACGGGACCCACGGCAGGACCCACAGCGACCTGGGCATTCAACATCTATGCGGATACGGATCGAGATGGCATCCTGGATCCGAATGAACGCACAGCCGGTCCTGTCTCAAACACAGGGGTGCTCCCTGCGGATGGACCCTTTTATGCGGTACTCGGTATCGACGTCCCTTCGACGGCAAACAACGGTGATATCCATACGGCAACGATCAATGTAACCTGTCAGAATGATGTCACCAAGAAGGATTCCGCTGTCTTTACTACCCAGGCATCCAAGGCACAGATCTCCCTGACGAAAGCAGTGGACAGACAACAGGCTTCGCCCGATCAGATCTTGATTTATACGTTGCAGCTCAGCAATACGGGTGGTAGTGACGCTTTCAATACAGTGGTGGAAGATCAGATCCCTACCAACACAACATTTGTTCCCGGTTCAGCCCGCTTCGTTCAGGGGAATGGAACTGTCAACATCGTTGGTAATACCGTTCGCTGGACAGTGGGAACATTCGTACCCACGAACAGCGTGCAGGTAGAATTTCAGACTCGAACGAACGCGGGGTTGACTGCGGGCCAAACGATCACGAATCAAGGTTTTGTGCAATATGAGCAGCCCCAGGGAGTCTCCCAGCCGCAGGTCGCGTCAAACCAGGTAACGACAACGATTGTGATCACAGCCGCGATCGATCTGGAACCCGATAGAGCCATTGTAACGGACCCGGGCGCCACTGTACTCTATTCCTTCACGGTGAAGAACCTGGGCAACGGTCCGGACACGATTGATCTCACCTATCAGTCATCTCTAGGCTATGCCTGGACCCTGTACAGTGACCAAGACCGAGATGGTCAAATCGATACGGGAGTTGATTTCCCGCTCACGAATACAGGCGGCGGCAGCGCAGTAGATACGGGCATCGTAGGAACGGGACAGATGGTAGGTGTGATTGCACGAACAACCATACCTTCCACGGCGACCGATCAATCTCAGGATGTGACGACGTTTACCGGCCGTTCGGCCGTCGACGCGACTCAAACGGATGCCGTCCAACATACCATCACTGTCCGTGCACCGAGCATGACATTGACCAAACAAGTCGTACCGACCGGAGATCAGCCCCCGGGGACTATCTTGACCTACGTAGTAGGTTATCGTAACAACGGTACCGGGGACGCCACGAATGTACAGATTCGTGATACAGCACCTCCTGAGACCGAATATGTGACCAACAGTGTTTTCGTCAATGGTGTCCGTATCAATGACAACACACAGGTAGGCGATACACGTGTCACTGTCTCAGGATCTGTGATCACGGTTGAGGTGGGCTCCGTACCCTCTAACACGGGGGGGCAGATTACCTTCCAGGTCAGGATCAATTAGCATAGGCTAGATGGTTATCGTGAATGCGTCTGTCTGACGAATCGACCAAACGATTGAGAATGAGATGAACGCCGAAAAAACTTCAATGCTCATACTAGTCCTTCTGCTGATCGCGGGAGTTACCCATGCAGCGACACCAGCAGGGACTGTTATCACGAACGTCGCTCAGATAGATTTCCAGAGCGGCAATGGTCTCGTATCCTATGAGGTTGAGAGTAACCCCGTGCAGACAAGAGTCAGTGGTGTGTCCGAGCTTGTGATTACAAAGTCAGGGCCAGCGCAGACTGTTGCAGGAGCCATTGAAGGTTTTACTTACACGATTGTCGTTCAGAACACCGGTACGATTGTCGAATCCGGGCTGGAGATCCAGGATATGCTTCCGCCACAGGTTGATTTCATGTCGGCCTCGCGTGGCGGGAACTTCGCCAGCGGACAGGTCACATGGACCGGGATCGATCTTGCGCCGGGGGCTTCTCAAACGGTAACTGTCAATGTGAGCACCGCACCCGATTTACCGGCTCAGATCATCACCAACCGATCTCAACTGGTCCGTCAAGAGATCACGATTCCCAGCAATCCGGTTGATACGCAGGTACTCCAACAGTTAGCACTCCGGAAAGTGGGGATCGCTCAGAAGCCCGGTAATCAGGGGCAAACCAGTCAGCAAGGAGGGGTGATCGACTATACCATTACCTGTACGAACCCCAATCCTGTGGCGATTCACAATGTACGTCTCATCGATGATATTCCCGATTTTACTCAGGTCGAGCAGATCAGTGCCGGAGGTTCATTCAACGGAAGGCAGGTGATCTGGATTGTCGGCGATCTTGCCCCCAACGCATCTCAGGTGGTACTGCTATCGTTGAAAGTCCAGGATGATGCTCCTCTGGGTCTCATCACCAACCTCGTAACGGCCGTCTCAGATGAGCTGGATGATACAGTCGCTCAAGCTGACTTTGGCGTCGTTGAGGCATTTGCCGAGTTACCCAATTTCGATTTCACCAAGCGTGCGGACAAAGCGGAAGCGACCGTTGGCGAAGAGATCACCTACACCATCGCGCTTGAGAATCGAGGTTCTGAATCCCTGTTGAATGTGGTCATCACGGATGCCCTGGAACCCGTCATTAGCTATATTCCCGGAAGTGCCAATAGCAGCGGTGTCTATATAACGACCACGCGTACAGTGTCCTGGGGGCCCATCCAGGAGATTGCCCCTGGTGTCTCGGTGGAGCTGAGCTTTCTGGCAAAAGTGGACGGCCCTGTTCCGGTCAATGGAAGCCAGGTGGAGAACGTCGCCATGCTCCGAAGTCAACGCATCCTGGACACACCCTCCAACATCGTGACCACTAATCTCATCGGTGAGCGGCTGAACATTGAACTCATCGCGGATCCGGAGATCATCCTGGGGGATGGGGTCGATACTTCGCTACTCACAGCAACGGTGCGCAAGGCGAGTGGTGCATTGGCTGATGATGGTACCTCTGTGACCTTTACAACCAGTCGTGGAATGTTCCCCAATGGCGGACGTGAGATCACGGATACGACGTTGAATGGAACGGCAACGGTCCGTCTTCGTTCTGAGGTGATCCAGGGCAGTGCTGTTCAAGCCGGAATCGTCGCTTCAACGGCGGATAGCATTAGTGGTGAAATCACGGCCCGGGCAACGGTAACTTTTGCTCCCGCTTCGATCCTCGGCATCGTGACCGATTGGATGCGCAATAACGCGCCTGTGTCTGGTGTCCAGGTTGGGATTGCCGGTAATATCGTTGAATCGACCATCACGGATGCCAATGGACGATATCAGGTCCCCGTCGTTCAATCATCTACGTACTCGATTGGATTATCGACATCGGATTCCCTGGGGCGTGCGCTTGCGCTTGTGGAAAGCGTAGAGGTCCAGGCCACCATCGGCCGCGAATTCAGCCCAAAGAACGCCATTGTAGGGACCGTACTTGACGCTACCACGAGTCAGCCCCTTCCCGGTACCACATTACGCCTACTGAATGGCAATCGTACCGTACAGGATAATATCCAGACGGATTCGGATGGACGCTATACGATCTTGGAATTGGAACCTGCAAACTATCACGTACAGGTATCACGAGCACTCGATGGATTCAGTGATAGCGCATCTATCTTGGTCAATCTGAACCAGGTGGGACAAACGATGATCAACGCGAATCTGGAATTGAGTCGTTTGCCTTCTCTCAGTTTTGACAAGATCGTTGATAAAAGCGTCGCCTTCCCCGGCGATTTGCTCACCTACACACTTTCATACAACAACGCAGGTGGGGAAGCTCGCAATATCACCGTGAACGATGCACTGCCTGTGGAGACAACCTTCCAGCAGGCATCCAGTGGAGCCACCTTCCAGAACGGTATCGTTACATGGGATCTGGGGACGATTCCTGCCGGTGGAGCCGGAACCCTCGAGTTGATTGTGAAAATCAACAGCGATGTTACGGACAACACCCCGATACAGAACGTCGCCACCATGGCGCAGCCCGGTTCTCCTGACCCACTGACAGCCTCTGCAACGACCGTTGTAAGACAGGTGGCACTCAGTGTTGCAAAGAACTCGGATGTCCCGCAGGTGCAGCCTGGCGGAGAGGTCGCCTATACGCTGGCTTACTCCAATACGGGAGGGCGTAGCGCAACAGACGTCACGGTTCGTGAGACATTGCCGAGCGGGACAACTCTCATCAGCGCAACCGCAGGCGCAAATCAGGTGGGGCAATCGCTCATCTGGGAGGTAGGGGTGCTCCCACCGGGGGCAACACAACTGCTGGATGTAACGCTACGCCTCTCTGATCAGTTCCGTTCAGCCAGGTTGGACAATACGGTGACCGTGCAGTGCAACGAGATAGGTCCCGTTTCCTCGAGCGCGTCCGTGGATGTGGTGTTCACTCCGATTCTTACGGTAGAAAAACGGGCCAATGTGGAACAGGTTCGCACAGGGGATGACATCCTCTACACTATCGTCTATCAGAACGCAGGACGCCTTGACGCCACAGGGATGCAGGTCGTGGATAGGCTTCCCGATGAAGTAGAGTATATATCGGGTGGCACGTATGATCCTGCAACGCACACGATCACCTGGAGCATCGGCAGGCTCATCGCCAGTAGTGCTCCACAGACGCTGAATGCCCAGGTAAAAGTGCTCGATACCGCCTCCACAGATCGAATCGTCAACGTCGCTGAGGTGCGATCCAATGAAGGTCCTCCTGTGAGCACTCAGGTGACCGTGGATTTGCTCCCGACGATTGAAGTGACCAAGAGTGTCGATAAGACGGTCGCCAAATCGGGTGAGCACATCTCCTATACTCTCCGCTTTACAAATCGAGGTGGCACTGCCACAAATGCGGTACTGCAAGATCCACTTCCGTCCAATACTATCTTCGTCAGTGCGACGGGACAACCTGTTGTTGAAAATAACACAGTGACCTGGAACCTCGGAGATATAGACCCTCAGGTAACAACCACTTATAAACTGGTTCTCGAAGTGGCCGCAGGCGTCCCTACAGACACCATCATAGAAAATCAGGGAAGTCTGCACAGTGACCAGATGACCGTGACCACTCAGGTTGTTCAGACGACCGTTGAAAATCCAAAACTGGAGATAGAAAAGATCGCACCGGCTCTCGTTCAACCAGGCGAGCGTCTCACTTATACACTGCAATATCGGAATACCGGAAAAGCCACCGCAACCGATGTTGTGATCCGCGACAGTATTCCGCAGAATACCCGTTACGTGAATGCACCTGGGACGGATACGGTTGAAGTGTCAGGTGTCGAAGCCGGTAGTTCCGTCGTATGGCAGATCGGTCCAGTGCCTCCCGGCGAATCTGGATCTGTCGAGCTTGTCGTGGAAGTGGCCGGTGCGCCCGGCTCCGCTAAGGTTCAGAACACGGCGAGTATTGAAAGTAAGGAGACCACCCCCGTCACAGCATCCGTACAGACAAGCATCGACATCCGAACAGGGTTGATACTGACCAAAGAGGCCCTGAATACCCAGGGACAGGTTGTGGAAAGTGCCACCACGGGCGACATCCTGATCTACCGGTTCACTTACCAGAACCTCGGAAACGTGGCTGCTCGCGGCATTGTGATCACGGACAAATTACCGCCGGAACTGGAATATGTCGATGGTGGGAGTTACGACGCTGCGAAACATACTGTAACGATCGATGTAGGCGACCTCCCCGCGAACAGTTCGGAATCCTCCACTCACTTCACGGTTCGTGTTGTGGAAAATTTAACGCCTCAGATTCATCCGGTTGAGAACGTCGCCCTGATAGAGGATGATTCCGGCGAATCTTCAGAAGCCAGGTGGACAGTATATGCAATGCCACCGTTCCTGCAAGTACGGCTGGTGGGGGATCGCCGCGTCATCGAAATCGGCGACGCTGTCGCTCTGGTGATCCACGTTGATAACATCAGTACGGATACCGATATCAGGAACCTCGAAATTGTGAACGTACTTCCTGCCGGGTTCGAGTATGTTCCCGGAACCAGCAAGTATAACGGCGTGACGATACCCGATCCTGACATCGCTGAGTTGGAAGATCGGAAGACAGGGCTTACATGGAAACGTCTGGATGAGACAACGCTTCTGGATCTGCCAGCCAATGCACGTCATCAGTTGGTATTCCGTGCACGTCTGGTAAGAGATCCAGGCCGCACCTTCAGCGTATTGAATACGGCATTTGCACGGGGGATCATCGCGAATGCGGTCGTTGTAGGAGGCCAGGTCACGGTGAGTACCGAACCACATCCCGTAGAGTGGCGTATGCGTGTCCGGCGTCCGATGTTCGTCGGAGAAGGCATCATTCTCGGTAAGGTATTCGTGGACCAGGATAATGACAACGAACAGGATACGAACGAGCAGGGATTCCCCAATGTGCGTCTCTTCCTGGAGGATGGCCGAATTGTCATCACCGATGAGTTTGGAAAGTATTCTATCCCGGAGGTGGAGCCGGGTATCCACGTGATCAAGCTCGACGTTCAGAGCATCCCCGGTAACTACGTTGTAGTACGCCACACGACGCGTGCTGCGGGGGATCCTGTGAGCCAGTTCCTTGATGTTCCTTCCGGTGCTGTGGAAAAAGCTGACTTCATTCTACAGGAAGTGTTTGTGGAACAACCCCGCGTGAGTATCTCCACGCCTGTGACATCCCCAGAAGTCACTCAACCAAAACTGGGGGCGATGGCACCGCCGATGATCCCTGAGGTAGAGGTCATCCAGCCGCGAAGGCAGATACAGACACCGATAGCACCAGCGGCTGTTTTGCAGCCTCAATCTGTGCAAGAGGAACCGCGATTTGTACCAGAAATTCCACCGACTCCGGAGCCGCCACCAGAACCACCTCCGCAACGTATTTCCACGCCGGTGAGGATGCCGAGCGTCATCGCACCGTTATCACCGCCCAGGATTGCGATTGATTTCAAACCGGCTCGTATCCCCGCCGGAGATCCAAAGATAACGGTCACTGCGGATCAGCCTCTCACAAAGGTCGTTGCAGAGCACCCGGATGGTCGCAAGATCATCCTCAAAAAACAAGATAATGGCAGTTGGTTGCATGAATTCACCGTACCTTTTGAAAGTCCGGAAGGCCCGTATCCATTCATCATCTGGATCACCGATGCGGAAGGGAGACGGTGGTACAACTTCATAACGGTCACTGTGGACAATTCCATCCCTAACATCTATGCGGAGTTCGTGCCGAAGAAAATCAAGTCGGGGGGAGAGACAAAACTCAAAGTAACCCTCCTGATCGATGCCAAGTCTGTTTCCATCAGGTTGCGTAACGGCAAACGCTTGAATCTGCATCGTGACAAACGCTTCCATTGGTCAACATCATACATCGTCCCGGAAAACGAATCTCCCGGTTGGCATAATGGCGAAATCACAGTGATCGCTGTTGAAGGCAATTTCAAGCAGCGTGCTATTGTGGCCTACAAAGTGGAGTAGCACGTGAAGATGAAAATGCAAGAAGGCGAAACCATGAGAAGGCGAAAAAACATAGTCTTGGCTGCGGTTATGGTGGCGACTCTGCTACTTGGCTATATTCCTCTCGCGGATGCACAGGGGGCTGCCAACTCGTCCGCAGCGATCCAGAAACCGGCGTTCAAAAAGGGACTCCTCATCGCATCTCCACTGCCTAATGAAGCGTTCTTCCGGAGTCGTATTACGGTTACGGTATTTGCAGAACTTGGCACGACACTTCGATTACGCATCAACGATCAACATGTTGCTGCTGCCAGGGCGACCTCTATTGACCAGTTTACGGATCTGAAGCCGCCATCCGGTTTATCCGATGCGAGATTGTCTTCACGGATCGCCGGTGCATGGCAATTTGTCAGTGTCGACTTGAAGCAAGGCCCTAATACCATTGAGGTGGAAGCTGTTGACGGGAGTTTCGCTGGAACAAAGCTGGCTATGCCG
>JAJRTO010000023.1 GCA_024278235.1 Candidatus Poribacteria bacterium | reverse complement strand
CTGGTCCACCAGCATGCGGGCCAGCAGCAACGCCATCTCGGAATCATCTGTCGGCTGGCCAGCAATGGTGTTCCAGGTCCCACCATCAACCAGTTCCCGGACACCATTCGGGTACTCCTGTCGAATCTGCTCCGGTGTCTGGAACTCCACCAAGCTACCCAGCGCGTCACCAGCAAGCTGGCCAAGCAGGCATCCTTGGGCTCGCTCAATCATTGGATTCATCTGGGAACTCCACGACCTTAAGTAATTGTTTCCGAATTTCATGAGCCGTAGCTCCAAGGTCAACGGTCGCAAATCGTATTTCATGCCCTTGAATCACAACAGACTCATCCATCATTGCGTGTATCGATGGGTGTAATAGAAGCCCCGATGCATTGGCTGAGAGCGGATCACCTTTACCTTCCTGGGATCTCAAGTAGGCGTATATCTGATAGATGTACGCACTACGTAAGGATTCTTCCCGATACCATCCCCGTGTAACAATAGAAGTGAATTTTGTATCAATGACAATTCGTCGCCCTGTATCATGGTGGTCAAGAACAACATCGGTACGCATAGAAGGTAAGATTTTATCAATTCCCGAAGTTTTTTTATCGATTAGCCAGCCGATTGTTTTTCCCGCATCAATACGCCATCCAGATGGGGACAGAACTACATCAAAAAAACCTGCAACGGCCTTCTCGTATAGGCGTCTAACCCAGGTAATTTCTCTGTCCGGTATAGCAAGAAGTCTGGTTCCGGTTGCTTCAGTTGGAAGCGCCAGATCGAAAGCAAGATGTGCCGCTGCCACCATTTGTTGATCATTGGCTTCGTGACGTCCAAAACGGTCAGCAGACACTTCAGAACGGCTAGGCTTCTCACCAGTGACGCCCATCCGCTTTAAGCTGCCGGAAAGGGACCGACAGCGATGTGCAAGGTCTGACCTGCTAACTATTTTGGCAATAGCATTAAGCGCTGCTCGAACGAAACGATTGCGCGGCGTATTTACGGTGAGATCTTCAAATCGACAGGCGACCATCCCTCGTGCAAGAAGTTGATACCGCTCTGTTTTTAATTGGTCTATTTTGCCACGGACCCGGCTAAGTACAGCTCTTTTTGACTGGTATCCAAAACTCAAGTTACGCATCAGTCGACGTTCGACAAATCGCGCAAGGATTTCTGCCACTAAATCTGGAATGTCTTCTGGATTTTCCTCTACAGCAATTTTCCCCCGGTTAATATGCCTGAATAGATCCGAAGCATATAGCATTAAAAGCCATAGGTTGCGAACGGGTATCCGCCCAACATGACCGCTTTCCAGCGGTTTTTCCTGGATTATCACGGATGCCGTTACAGTCACTATCAGAATCCTTCTGTTAATCGTTGTCGCGCTTTCTGGGCTTTGTCGAGAGCATCAAACCAATATTCATCGAGAAGTGGGCCAATTTCAGTTTCGACAACTTGTCTAAACCATTCCCGGGCATCGCTTATTGGTATGCCGAAAGGCGGTGTCACGTAGCTGTGGCCAATACGGAATTGGGTGCCAAGGTTCGTATCGGCGGCGATCTCTTCGTTCAACGACAGGATTCGCTTTTCAATTTCCGAAAGGATTTCTGAATCGATACCACATTTAACATGGACCCAGTCATGCCATATTTTTCCGAGTCTGGGCTCCAGATCAACAAAGGCGAAGCGACGCCTTAATGCCAAGTCAACAAGAGCAAGAGAACGATCTGCGATGTTCATCGTGCCGATGACATACAAATTGTCAGGGATAAAAACTTGCTCCCCGTCTGTCCGTCGATAACAGAGTTCCAACGCCTCCGTGGGTGTTCTTTTGTCTGCCTCGAGCAGCGTCAACATCTCACCGAATATTTGAGCGGGGTTTCCTCGATTAATCTCCTCAATGACAATGACATACCTTGTCATTGGTTCTTTGGATGCAGCTCTTATCATCTCCATGAAGGGGCCATCAACCAAAGATAATTTGCCGTCTCCAGCAGGTCTCCAACCACGCACAAAATCTTCATACGATAAGTTTGGGTGAAACTGCACCGCCCGCACCTTGCTATCGTTTCGCTGCCCCATAAGAGCGAAAGCGAGTCGTTTTGAAAGCCAGGTTTTACCGGTGCCTGGTGGTCCTTGGAGTATCAGGTTCTTCTTCGTCCGGAGACGTTCGAGAAGTTTTTCCAATTGGGAACGTTCTAGAAAGCAACCATCTGCCAGGATATCATCTACCGAATAAGGCTCGATAGGTGCTGCAGTAATTTCAGATTCCGGTTCGAGCTCCTAATCATCACTTTGGGCATCTTGGGTGACAGCACCGGGTTGTGTCGGAGTTCCACTATCTTTGAAAAGCCATGCGGCCAGTGACAGTTCAGGGAAGGAGTGAACAGGATAAGCATCTTCTTGAAAACGAGCTTCTATCGTGTCCGAAACAGTAAGGTAGTCATTTGCGTTGCAACGCCCCTTGGGACCATTCAGACCGATTTGAATTCCCAGTTTCTTACTAATATAGCGTTGGGACTGGCCATCAAGTGTTAGGAAATTCCAAGGACGAATCCAATAAAGACCCATAGTTAGATTCCAACCAACCCCAAACCTTTCTGTCGCATTATCATAGGCTGTAACAAACGCCGATCTGGCATCGGCATCTTCTGATTCACCATATCGTATCGCTTCCGCAAAGATTTCCCAAAGCACATCTATATCATCAGGTTGACGCTTTTTCTCGAAACCGAAAAACCAAGACCTCTGGTTATTGAGAATAGGTATCCCCTCGAAGGACTCTGGTACCTGTTCATCCACGCCCAAAAGTTCTGCTAATTCTGCAGCAATTGCTTTCCGGTTGGCGTCTGTTATGCCACGATTGAAGATCCCCATAGTTGTGAATGGGCAGATGTCTTTCAGCGGGCCTGTCGAACCATCCATATATTGATCCTGTAAATTCGAAAGCCCCTCCACCCGTGCGGCAATGGCGTGAATTCCAGCAATCAGATCATCTCTTTTATCACGAAAACCAACCAGCTTATCAGCAACAGCTTCATAGAACCGTGTCCACTTGAAGCGTCGCTTATCAATCGCTCCATCACCAAATCGTTCCCGCCAATAAGGCGCGTTTCTGAACCGACTCAAATCTTGAGGCTTGTTTTCAAAAGTAAATTTTATTAATGCGTCGGTTGTCCAATCTCCAGGCAAAACTCTCCACACAGTTCCTCTATGTGTATAGAAATACCATTCACGTGGTGTTTCGAGTTTGGTCCATTCCACCTTTAAATTGCGACCATCACCAAGATTCTCCGTTACCTTTCCAATGGCCTTAATCGCCATGACAGAAACTGATTGTCCCCGGTTATCAAACGGCAAATCGTGCTTGCGCGTATAGGAAGACTTGATTGCAATACGGTCGCCCGGTTTGATAGACATCACAGCATCGAGATACTTGTCCTGATATCCGTTTTCCCATATTCCCTCTTCGAGGAACCTAGGAGTCTGGTCATCGGTCCCGTAGGTGGCTCCAACAAACCAGCATGCCCGAGCTCCGGCTCCTTCTGGTTTTGAATTCATAGATTATCCTCGCTTACTTCTTCTGCTGATTTGATATCTTCTGTCTCTCCATCTTATTTCACCACCGCAGTTTTTGTACTACCGCCATGCTGAGTAACCCTGGGTCGGCATTTGATCTTCACAGCGCTCCGCGTGAAGGAATCGTCTGATGCCTTGCTCGACCACACATAAGCCTCGCCGGTTCCGAGATGACTCATCTTCCCGGACGTCAGTTCTCTCAAGGCAGCATTGGCTTTCTGGATGTGTTTGAGCCATGCCGGAGAGTTGAACTTATGCATGATGATCTGGGACGACAGCTCGATGAGTGATACGGGAACAGAAGGCGGATCTTGCGAGGCAACCATGATGCTTGTTCCCTTGTGCCGCATTTCACGAACGACCTCTACGAGTCCTGACACCAGGTCATCGTTTTCGATGTATTTATGGGCTTCATCAAAAACAACGAGCTTGTTAAACGCGATCCCATTAAAAGTTGCTTCGGAGAATATTTGCAGCATGACAACGAAGAGCCCGAGAGCCTCATCCTTCTCAATGTACTCGTCGCGCAAATCCACAATGATCAGACGACCCGGGCGGATGAGGTCCTGAAGACGCTGGCTGTCGTCGATATATTCACTCGCAAACTGAAGGCGTGTTTGAGCCAATTCTTTTAGATGATCGGAAAGCCCAGAGTTTTCAATGCCGTTTCGGATAGCATCCAATGTCAAGTTGTTGCGAAGCCCTCTCATTATGAGATTAATCTGCCGCAAATACATGCTCTGGCTGCCAATGGCCCCCATGAGGAATTTCCAATGAGCAGCCTTCAACTCTGAAGCACAGAATGCGATTGGACGAACGTCGAGATCTGGATACTCAGCTTTCCGTTCGTCTATCTTATCTGCAGGGGTTAGGATGATTATGTCATTCAGAGCCTGGGGATTTGCCTTGTAGCGATCCCGCAAGATGCGAATCTCCTCATCCACAGTGTTGGGATGGATCATCGATGTAAACTCAGGTGCGTAATCCTGCGTCGGGCTGTAATGGAAAATCACCGTGGCTAACGGGCTGGGCAAAACATTCAGGTTTTCAACAGCCATGGAAGCCATCTCAATGACGGTGCCCAGGGTATAGCTTTTACCGCCGCCTTGAACACCAAAAAGGCTGATTGTATGAGTGTGGTTCAAGTCAAGGGCGATCTTCCGGCCAGAGACTTCACCAAGTAAACCGTATTGAGGTGAGGCGTCACTCACGCCCAATAGAACATCGTATGGAACCTCGGATTGATGATCTTCAGAATCCACATCAGTCTCTGGTTGAGCTTCCAATGCCTCCGCGCTCGTCTCGGCTTTTGGCTTGCCGGCTTGCGAGATAGGCTCCTCGCTCGGTGATGGTTGTGGATGCTCTGTGTCAGATGCCTTCGCCTCATCCTGAACCTCAACCGGATCTTGAATAACATCGGTTGGTGCATGGTTGGCTGTCGACATATCAGCATCCGCTTCGTCATCCTCATGTTCCCAATCGTCCTCGCCCGTAGGCCACGATGTTGTTCGTTCCCGAACCGGGGCGATAAATGCTGCTGTCTCAAGCTTTGGCACATCCGGGAGGAACTGCTCGCTTAGAGATTGACTGGAGGGGATAGCATCGGCACTTTCTTCAGTAATGGATACTTGGCAGCCTTCCAGTAAAGCGTGGATGAGGTCCTTCCCGATGCGATGGAACTCAATGCCCACTTCGGTTTCTGGAGACTCGGTACCGGTTTTCTCGAAGTCGAAAATCAAAGCACACCGGCGAAACTGAAGGGAGTAGCCACACTCAATTGACTGAAGAAAGGCTTTTGCTTCCTGGGAGGCCGAAGTGTCGAAAATCCCATAGCGCAGCGACCGTTCTAAATAAAATCGAAGGATCTGTGCAAGTTCACGACTCTTCAACAACCTGTCGGGACGGTCAGGGTTCTTTAATGCCGGATCGAAATGACGTTGGAGAATTCTTTCACTTTGGTTGATCTGAGCGGAAATCCGTTCCTTGAGCTGATTAAATGCAGAAAAATCTCCCACCTGCGAATAGCACTTCACCTCTATAAGATTGCAGGTAATGGTTCGCCTGGATAGGTCAAGGTCAAACAGGGCCAGATCAGTCCGCTGAAGACTTATGGAATCATTGATGTCGTCCGTTTCTCCCGACGTGCGATAAAGATCGGTGTGTGCATCCAAAGGTACGATGACCTGGTTGCTGAGCGCACCCTGGTACTCAAGGTATAACCTTGCCAGAGCGAGCCCCAAAGCTTCAGCTTGCTGGGTTGGCGCAGAGATCAGTTTAAGCGCCAGCTGCCCGGAAAGAGAGCGCAGATGCGCAAGAATCTGAACAGATTGGTTTCCGTTTACTGACAAGCCATATCCCTGGAGTACCGGTTTAAGCATGGCTTCCAGTTCATCAGTGGACCTGGAAGAGATGATGAGGTTATGGGTAGACTGAGAATTCGCCCCAGGCACATAATCAATCAGATAGTCGGGTCGATTTTTTCGCCCTCCGTGATCGAAGAACTCTATCCCCATATGTCTGTCGACAGTGAACACCCAGTCACTGATTTGGTGAACCTCATAGATCAGCTCACGTTGGGTCACATTCAACCCGAGAGTCACTACCGGAACAGCCTTAAAGCTCGCGCCGGAAGCAGCAACAGCAGACGTGGCCAAGCAGATGCTCTTGCTCAAATGTGTAAGCAGGTCATAGCATCCCTGATGTTCGTCCACACTTGCCACACTACCGACGATGGGGCGTTTGTGCCAATAGGTACCGGTATCATCATCGACAAAACTGGTTTCAAAATCCTGAATCAATCCATGTAAGGGGACTGAGCCTACAGGCTTTTCGCTGATAGAGAGTTCTTCAGCAGGAAATACATCCAGAAGAACACTGATATGCGCAGCGTAATCATTGGTGTTTGTATGAAATTCTTCCAGGGCATGTTTGGCCAGATATAGCTTGGAAAAAAGATGGCTTCCTGTAGAGGTTGCAAATGCATCGGCAGCTTCATTTACGGAAACACCTGGCCTCGCCATGGCCTCCAAAGCTTCACCAAGAGCCGGGGAATCAGGGTCGGAAGTGAACAGCCGAATGTCGTAACGCAAATCAGTATGTTCGCGTTTTTGCTGAATCGCAACGAGCGCGTCGGCAACAATGGAGCCCGAACCTGGATTGAATACATTAATAGATAATTCACGAACATAAGGGTGCTGCGAAAGATAACGTTCTATCCTGTCGGCAAGCACCTTGCCGGAAATATCCGTACCGACAGTTGCCGGTTCCGGAAGACCCAAGGCTACACAGATCTCTGCCATAAGCCCTCGGGTGTTGTCCTCTGTGGTGGGAGCATAGAGCCCCCAAAAAGAATTAAGGTTGTCAACCGGCGTGAAAATTCTTCCGTCTTCAACAGGCACTCCTACCGGGAAGGCAGAGGGTTGTAATCCATCAAGTAATGCTGAACGTACAGCCGCAATATGGTCTTTCCCTCCAGCTTTGATCTTGGTGATCCATTTCTTGCCAAGCTGGACCCAACTGGACAACCATAAAACCCGCAATGGGTGCGTAGGTGCAACAAGCACTGCTTCCCTGTGCTTTCCTCTAAAATCAGTCAGAATGACATGAATTGAGTCGACAGCGAGAACGTTGCGCAATGCCTGCAAATGTCCCTGACGCTCAGAGCCGGAAGTGGTTTCCGCTTGTCTCATTGTACTCTGAATCAGATCAAGGTAGGCTTCTGCATATGATAGGCATGAGGCCTCATAGCCGGCCAGCGAGAATCCCTGCATGACCAGTTCAGCAGTATCTTGTCGCACAAGGGAGAAAAACTCTTCCCGGGCAGCAAGAAATGATTGCATCGCGGTGGTAGAAGGCAAAGCTAAGCCGACTTCACTGGGCGGTTCAGCAGCGTCCATATTAATCTGCATCCGCCAACCGGAGGGGTGCTTCGGTCCCGCCAAAATGCGCTGTTCAATGGTCTTGAGCATGCGCGAAAGTGGGATCTGTACAGTACCTTCCCGACCAAACTTGGCGTAAAGAGTCTCTTGGCGGGAGCGCCGCTTAGACCGAGTTCCCTCAGCCCAGGAGACACTACTTGGTTCGATCTCGTCCGGATTTCGCTCGTCCCCTAACGCCGTGAGTTGAAGCCGAAACCTGGAGTGCTCAAGGCTTTTCTCAATGGGAATAGCCCGTTGTGGGGGTTCTTCTTCAAGGGCTCCGCCTGGCAGAACATAGAACGGCTCGCTCTCATGTGGTCTGTGTGCAGAGGAGCTTGCATCACCTCCGGATTCCAGAGGGATTGGATCTCCATCAGCGGTCCATGGAAGTACACGGATGAAATGCCATCCTTCCTCGAATTCGATCTTGTTCAATTTCAATAGGCTTACTGTGGCTCTGGTCCGTTTCGGCGTCCATGCCTTCGCCTTTTTCGATTTCCCGACGGGTCCATTCGTCTGAGAGATGATCTGTACAGTGAAATGATCGAGCCCGCTGACTTTGGTCGGATGAGGGTTGACCTCAAAGACGACATTCATTTTTCGTCGATCATTCGGAGCCAATACCTGTTGTCCAATCAGGCTCGATAGTTGTTCATCTGTTTCGTCCTTTTGAATGATCGGCAGGTCAGTTTCCAGAACAGTCACTTCAATCTTGTCGAGCGAAAGCTCCTCTTTAAAGGTCCATTTATCGAATGAGACGTCCCACCAGATTTTCTGAGTGGCGATGGGAGGTGTCCAAATTTCCGGAGCCTGGACATCGAATTTATCAAAAAGAGCAAATAACTGTTTTTCCAATGTATTGTCGCTGAGGCCAAGTTCTGCGATGCGTCCCCGCACGGACCTGTGGGAACTCATCAGTTGCCGAACGCTATCTAAGTTGCGGCGAATCTTTCCGTTTACCCGCGAGGGATCTTCGAAAAGTCTGAAATCAGGCACTAATCTTAATTCGTATAGGCTTGCCCCCAACGTTTCCCCATCAATACCGTTATTAAGAGCGCTGAGCAGATAGCGCACCCTGGCAACATCATCGGCGAACAGCCATTTCTCTTCGCTCAGGATGTCCAGAAGGTCTCGAACATGCCCCACTAACGTAGTTGGAATCCGCTCAAGCAAGGACCGGATCAGGTCATCATAGATAGACGTAAATGCCAGTTCTTCAAAAGTTGCGACACCGAAAGAATCTTCGGCACTGGTACGCAATGAGGTGGGGATGAACACCAGCAGCGGCGGGCGGAGTTCGCCGTTCGCTTCGGGGTTTCTCAATTCCACCAGTTTTGTGGAAGTGATCCGGTATGGCAGATTCTCCTGATCGTGCCCTCCCAGAATAAAAATATTGCCGTTGGGAAATATTCTACGCAGCTCCGCACACACCGTCTCCATAATTTCATCATCAAGATCGGCGACACGCATGCAATGCCCCGGACCCCGATCACCCAATATGGTCTCGATCCGGGGAGAAAGCAGCTCTGCTACCGCGGCATTCAGTTTATCCTGGGAGAGTTCTGTGAATGCGTTACTCATGCTTTCCTCCCGCCACGAGATGATATCCCTTGACTTGCTCTTTCGATTGCATAACGCGGTGTAACCTTCTGCGTAACATATGCGTCCGATAGATCTTCATAAAAACCTATCTCGCGTAGCCGCCGGTTGAACGCTTCAAGATTCAGCCGCAACGCTCGCCGGTCCAGAATGCTTCCACAGTTTTGATTGAACTCAGGGAGCCGATCAATAAAGAGTCCATATCGTTCCCGTAGAAAGGCCAGCAATTCTTCAATGCGGATCTCTCGGGTTGCAAACCGCCAGTTTTCCTGGGTAAGCACAGCAATTTGAATCAGAACCTCCAGTAATTTGCTGCCGAGCACAAAACGTCGGGGGCTGCCTTTGGTCCGGGCCTGAGCCAGAAGCCCGGTATCCTTGTTTTTCAAAAGAAGCGAATCCAGGCATTCCGTGATGTATTGGCGGTGGTATTTACCGCGATAGGCCATCAGGATTTCGATAAAGGATTCAAAGTCTCCCAACCCCATGGCGGTGACTTCGCGGATTTCCGGGTCGAGTTCATCAGCACCGGCACTTGACCCCTCGATGAGACTTGCCAGCCGAAACTTGAAATAGGCCTCCCGGTCGGTGTCGTACTCTGGTTTAAGCAACGCGACCAAATCCCCTACAGTAAAAAAGCCGCTGGAGGGTGTGGCAAGTTTGCCGGTCTTTTTGTTCAGGTACTCCGCCATTTCATCGAGTTTCTTAACGACATAGTTCGCATGCACGAAAGCAGGG
Organism: Candidatus Poribacteria bacterium; assembly: GCA_024278235.1. Taxonomy (GTDB): domain Bacteria; phylum Poribacteria; class WGA-4E; order JAJRTO01; family JAJRTO01; genus JAJRTO01. Next base: position 12,605 of record JAJRTO010000023.1, on the reverse strand, counting down.
ATCTGCCGATAGAAACGGTCAGCCGACTTTCGTGCCAGTTCGGCCATATGCTCGTTGTTGGCATCGCCCATATCCACAACCACTGCAACCCGATACGGGCAACCTTCCAGAGCGTCGTCCTGCCCTGGGTTAGCAGGACAATCTTTGATGGAGCAGAGATCGTTCCCGGCCTGCTGTTTCACCATCGTTGGGAGCATGTGCATGAGTTTGAGGTGATATAAAGCCAGGTGGAATGCCAACAGCGTTTTCAGATAATCCACCAGCACTGACCGTGGGATATAGGGTTCATAAGCAAGCAGCCTCAGTACATCGTCGGCCAACAAATCAGCCTGACCAATGCACAGTGGCGGGAAGCGCGAAGGCTCCTTCGAATCTTTCATATCCTGGGTTACCTGGTGATCCAGACGAAGAATTGCCTGTGTCTCCACATCGACAGACATGTTTGGATCGTAACGATCCGTCACCAGGTCAATCCCCGGAAAGAAGAATTGCTTCAATGCATCCCTGGCGGCTTGGCCTTTACCTTTACGGGCGTAAAACAGCATCCAGTAAATCTGCTCGGCCGCACCATAATCTCTGGTATGTTTGGCATTACGAAACTTATAGGTATTGCCGTGAAGAGGCCGGGGCGCTGCGACCGCTTGATTTGCCTTTCCACGATTAACCACATCCATCAGATCAGTTTCGATCCAACGGGTCACCACTTCTGGATATCGTTCAAACCCCGCGAACCATTCGGGATGTTCCAGAAAATCTTCAAGGAACTCTTCAATCGTTAAGTCTCCACCACGAGGCGGGCGACGACTCCCATAGCCATCGTATTTCAAGCGGGGGAAAAACATCGTTAGTACGCGATCCATCTCGATATGCTTAAAATCCACGTAGGTGGTCTTGGGAATCCGGAACTCTTTGTCTCTTCCTTTCACACTCATGCCTCAGCCCTCCTGCTTACTTTACCCAGATGCAGGATGCCGCCGGAGTCTCTGCGGATCTGGAAAAACTCAAAGCCTGTTTCCGTCAGAAGGACCTCCTGATACGGCGCAGCGGAGAGTACGTTCTTGAACACGGCCAGGCTTAGATAGAACCCCTCTTCTTCCTCAATGCTGGGCCGGTAACCCATATTGAGCCGCATCAGCATTTCGTAAATATCGAGGTTGATCTTCAGGGTGGCTTTATTCCCTTCGCCGGAGTCGTATTGCAGCAGTAGTGCTTGCGGCAGACATTCCAGAAAGGGATGTGTTTCCGATTCCTGCTCAGTTTTAAGCGTGAAATTTTCACCGTCAAACAAACGATAACTTCGTATGGTTCCTCGTTGGACACGACGCACTCGAAGCGCAAGTTGATTGCCCAACCGCCCGGGGTCACTCAGGCCCTCACCGCGGTTGATGGCTTTCAGAATTGCTGAAACCTCGTCAGCACTCTTCTGGCCGGGTTGGTTGATCGCCTCTAGGAACGGATCGATGCTGGTGTAGGGCAACATATCTCGCCACCCATCATCCCTCCGTTCAAAGAAATGACGTCGGCGCAGATGTGCGAGGTAGTTACGGTGCTTGGCGATAAGCCGTCCGCGGTTCCTCGACGAGTAATCCCGTGGCAGGTTAGCAAAAAGAACTCCCACCAACTCATTGTCATAGACGGGACGCTCACTAAAACTGAACCGGCTCATTGCCTTGGCCTCGGGATTCAGGAAGCCCAACTCGCGGTCGAGATCAGGATTACTGACCTGGGCCACATCAATTTCCCGTAACAGGGAGACAAGGCGGTCATTGGAACCGACACTTCCTCCCATCCAGGAATTGAAGTAGAAACCATCCAGAATACGGTTTTGGTTGTCCTCGCCGCCATTCTGGTAAAGTTGGTGGATTCCTTCGCAGTCCCTTGTACCCACAAGCATAAAGGCCAGCGCGGAACGTAGATCACGCATGGTGATATGCAGCCGACCGCGTAAGTGGGTGATGGTGTAGAGCATTTTGAGTCGTTGGATCACCTTGGGACCAAAGGTCGAGTCCTGACAGGTCCTGGCGTTGTGGTAGGCGTAGCACTTGGATTTAAGATCGCAATTTTCGCAAGCCTCCCAGTATTCTTTTTGAGTCATGCGTCCGATTAATCGCTCCAAAATTGAGACCCGCTCATCAGCGGGGTCTCCGACCACAGAGCGCAGATTCAGGTTGATTACAGCAATCCCATCTTGAGGCTCCTTCCCTGCGAGGCCCTCTTGAATCTGCCTGGAAAGAAGGGAAAATTCTGCCTCGTGCTCCAGGAAGAAATCGACCAGCCGTCCTTCATTGATGGCGATGATTCGAGTCTGATTGATGGGCCAGTTCCCGTGATCATCGCCTGTAAAGGGGCCAAAGAACTTTTGGAGAACATCGTCGTTACGTTCGTCACCTTCATCCTGGCTACCGTCATAATTGCTCTGGAAAGCATGTCCTTTGAGTTGGAAGACGGCTCCGTTGGCTCCGTACTGTATTTGGGCCCCCTTGCTCTCGGCAAATGCCTCGAATTGCTGAATAAAGGCGGTTTTTCCATCACCTGCATTACCGCTGATGATCACTAACCGGAACTCGCCCTTGAGCAACGCAGGTTTTAACCGTTCATCCAGAAAGGTGGGGACATAGGTCGCCTTGCCGATCTCATCCAGCCCTCTCGTTCCAGCATTGGAAATTTGGCTCTGGCTGTAAAGAGTCAAAAGATGGGTGACAAACGGGTTGGTGTTTGGTGTTACAGGTTCGAAACCCAACTTGCTGACTACTTTCGGAGTTGCCGCGGCCTCGTCAGTGGTCAGCGCCGAGCGGTAACGCTTCACCTCGTCAAGTGTCTTCAGGAATTCCGCTGCTGACGCAAAACGGTCCTTACGTTCCGGGGCGATCATCTTGACCAGCACCTGGACCAGAGACGAACTTAAGTCGGCGCACCCTTTGAACTGTTTGGGGTCCTTGGGCTGAGTTCGAATGGGCGGTGTCGGTTCGTCAAAGGGGTAGTGGCAGGTCAAACACTCGTAGAAGCTCAGGCCCAGCGCATAGATGTCTCGGTCGACCCGATCTTCGCCTACGGGCTCCCCGGAGTAATCATAATCCGGCGGCAGATAGCGCCGGGTACCGCCACCACCCTGAACTTCATCCCTTTCAGAAACCGCCACGTTGAAATCAATAATCCGTACGCCGCTGTCGGTCCAAAGAAGGTTGGATGGTTTAACATCCTGATGATAAACACCGTGTTGATGGAGGTGTCCCAAGCCCTCGGCGGCTTCACGCACGATCCGAACCGCGTCTTCCAGCGACAGCGCCTCGGCATCAATCAGGTCGGAAACATCAAGGCCTTCAACATATTCAAAAACGATGTAGGGTGTTTGCTTGGCATCACCCATACGATCTGCCCAGACAACCTTAACCACATGCGGGTGATCGGGCAGGTTGGTGAGGGTTTTATACTCTCGTCGCAGGCGTTCATAGACGCTGCGGCGGTCCCTGGTCACCAGTTTTATAACGCGAACCACATCACCCAGGGAATCGAACACCTTGTAGGCGACACCAAAGCCACCGCTGCCCAGCTTTGATTGGATTCGAAAACGATCGGCCAGAATGAAATCCTGGGGCAGATCGGTCAGGTCATCGGGGATTTTTTGTGCCGGCTCTGAAGAACCACTTATGTCGGCATCCGATTCATCTTTCCCCTCGGGCAGGATCAGCTCATCGAGCGCTTTCCTGGTCACGGCCGCACTCGTGTGGCGGTCCTCCGGATCAAACTCGCAGAATTTCTGCAGCCATTCGTCGATGCCTTTGGGCAGATCCGGTTTATGCTCAGATGGCTTGACAGGAAATCTACCGTCCGCCTCCATCATCTGATCCACATTTTCAAAGGGAAGCTCACCGGTGAGGAGTTCGTAGAAGATGAGCCCGGTGGCATAGAGGTCTGATGCGATGCTGGCCTGGGTCGGGTCCTTGAAACACTCCGGAGCCTGGTAACTCACATCCAAGTCATCCACGATCTGACCAGCGATGGTGGAAGTACGGTTTTTCCCTACCCGGGCAAAATCAAAAGCTGTTACCCGTGCCTGACCGCCCTTAGTCACGATAATGGCGTCGGGCGTAAGGTTTCGATGAATGACCTCGTGTCTGTGGGCATGATCCAGCGCATCCAACACATCCCGCATGACCTGAAGTTTCTGGTCGAACGTCAGCGCCAGCGTTGCTTTATTGATATGCTGGCGGAGGGCCTGTCCGGCCACGTCCTCAGTGACCAGCACCACCTTATCTTCGTCGTCACCCACAAAGAGGTCTTTGACCGCAAGCACATTTGCGTGTGAGGGCATGTGAGCAACCGCTCGATATGCGTTGCTGATCTTTTTGAATTCTTCCTTGCGGGCCGCTTCATCCTGATAAGGGTCGGCCTGGTAAACCCGCAGCCGGGCCATGCCGCCGCTTTTTCCCAAAAGGTTGTGCTTGGCACGGTATTCGGTGAAGCGGTCTGTGCCGCCGAGTTTCTCCTCCACCTGCCAGTCACGGAAAACCAGCGCGGCACTTCTGGGCTTGGCTTTGCCCTGAATGGCTTTGATGATCTGGGAATGGAAGCGGCTGATGTTATCGAGCCGGTTAGAGGGAATGCGGCTGGTATCGCGGAAATATTTCAGGCAGTGTTTGAAATCGGTCACATCCGGACTGTCGATGCCGGTCGGGTCGGCGATTGCGGCATCATCGGCGGTTAGCAGCACCGTGGCATGGACATGGGCCCTGCGTAGCTCAGTCAGCCCCGGGTTGCTCTCCCGGATAATGGTGGCCATGATCTTGGCGTGGTTGCGAAGCTTGGCCAATGGCGAATGGAAGGGCTGCCGTCCCTCCGGGTACCACTTGGAGCCGTAGACGTCGATCAGGCCATGGGTCCCCTTAATGTCCACCAGATACACCGCATGAGGGGAGAGAATCGCGAGGTCAATCTCGAACACTTCCTCGCCCTGGCGCATCTCGAAGTTATGAAAGACGAGCCAACCATTCGGCAGACGATCACGAAGGAAGCCGATGGTCTGGCGTTCTGATTCGTTTGCTGGTTGCCCGATGGCTATGACCTTCGCCATTAGCGACCTCCTTCCTCGATGGCACGTTCGACGAGGGCGCGGGCTTCGTCTTCGCAATCAATAGCTTGGTCGTATTTGTCGTATGCATCCCGAACCATATCATCAATGGTCGAAGCAGCTGAGTTGGCTATTATGGGCACAGGGAACTCACGTATGAGCGCAGGATGGAAATCTTGCTGCATACTTCCTATGGCACAAGACCTCAAAAGCCGAAAGGCAACGTTTGAGCGCAGATAAGCAAACAGAGCACCCCGAGGAATTTCCCCTTCGATAGCAATAACTCTCAGGAAATGCTGCGAATAGGCGTATTGCAACCGTTTTCCTACAACAAACTGAGACCGTGAAAAAGAATCTGTCTCTTTCAGGCCTCCTTGAGCAGCTACCAATACTGTTCCTTCTGGAACGAAGATCAGTTTATCGTTGGGCAGATAACCCCTTGCAATCCATCGTCCCTTCGGGACTAGGTTGAATATTTCTCTTTGACCAATCAGCTCAACCCCATATTCTGGTTCAGCATCTATTCGTTTGAACCTTAACCCACTACGTAATGTGCCGGGCTCTGTGATATTGCCAAGTGGTTTCCAAGATGGACTATTCCTTTTTACCCGCTCAGCAAGCTCTGTGTTCAGTGGTATGTAATTTACAGCTCTAAGCAAAGTTTTAGAAATAGAAGCCGTAAATCCCAAGCGGCCTGACTTATCAATCCATTCGTGCGAAGGTATGTCTACCAACCCCGCTGAGTCGAGGAACTTTTCGGTTGCGGCCTGTAATTGAATCGTTGCCTCGGTCCGGAGGTCCGCTGCCTGCTGAACGAGCTCATGGGCGCGGTCTTCCACATCGCCCAGTCGCGGCACGGGCAGTTCGGCAATATGGTGGGGTTCGATGCTTTGAATAATTGAACCGTATGTTCCAGAGATAACCAGCGGTACTCCAAAACGGCTTGACAAGTATGCATACACATAACCGGGTTTGATTTTGTCCTCGTCGGGTACCACTCTCATCACATGCTCGGAACAAGCCAGTCCATCCATGTCAGAACGAGCATAGGCCATACGCCCTATCGTTCCAGACCTTGTGATAAGCGTCCAACCCTCTTTGATGATGAACCTGGGAGTGACCGCAATCTGCTTTTTCGACATCAACGGCAGCACTGACAAGTCCGAAGCCAAAATATCGGTGCTCCCCATAAACGGAACGCCGTACTCAGGGCTATTAACCCAAGTCCGCCCTTCACGTCCCGCATGGTAAATGTCAGACGTCAGATCTTGGAGAGGTTCCTTTGATACACGTAGTTTCCGCAACAACTCTTTGGCTTCGATAGCCCCGGACATATACGGTCCACAGTCAAGGCGACGGCCTTCAATTTCAAGCCAAGTACTTGGTATTGTTTTGCAGGCAAATTTACGTTTCATGACGTCACCTCGCCGGTTTCCTGGAACTCCTTGAATTTCTCGGCCACAAGCGGCAGCTCATCATGAATACGGCGATTGCGGCGGGTTGCGCGTCGTATCTGCACTTCACCGCCTTCACGGACCCGTTCAACAACTTCCTCATCGAAGATCAGTTCTTCTCCGTCGGGCGCTCGTTGGAACAGCAGGTTGCCCCGGGCATCCACACCGGCCCGGTCCACCACGGCCATGAAGACTTTGTATTCAGGGTGTTCGGTCTGTATCAATTCTTCCCGACTGCGGCGACGCAGCACCAACAGACTCGGTAAAGCGGGCGTCAGGCCGTATTCCTTGACCGTGACCTTGAACGGTTCCACTGGAAGATCGACGCTGGCCAACACCTCACAGTGGCGCAGTATCCACCAGCGAACGTATTCATCGCTGGGATTGCCCAGTAATCCGTCGGGCAGCAGAATCCCGATGCGGCCGCTGCCGGGCTTGACCCATTGCAGCGCCCGTTCGAGGAAGAGCACCTCAGGCGGGACGCCTCCCGTGTTCAGGTTGCCGGTGTTACGGTAGCCGCCGGCCTCGTCACGCTCCCAGTTGTTGCCGAGGTCGTAACGCTCCAGAATGGAGGTGTCACTGATGGTATCCTGGGTGGAAAACCATGGGTTGAGCAAAACCACGTCCATGCTTTCAAGCGGCATAACCGGTCGGCCCGCTTCGAGTCCATCGAGATTGCCGTCTGGAAAGGTTCGGGCATCAAGCCGGAAGATACGTCCGGGGTGACCAGTGGTGAAGAGCATGTTCATTCGGCTTGTGACCACCAGGAATGGATCGATATCGCAACCCAGGGCGTTGCTCTGGGCCCATTCCGCCGTTCGGCTCTGTGCTTCCAAAAGCTGTTCAACGCTGGCGTCATCCGGCGTTGTGCCCAGGTCGGCCAGGTGTTGTTTAAAAATATAGGTCGCGGTCATTGCCAGGAAGGTTCCGGTGCCGCTTGAACAATCCATGATACGTTCGCCGGGTTGCGGGTTGAGCATTCGCACCGCCATGTCGGCCACATTGAGCGGCGTGGGGTAACGCCCCTCTCGTCCGTCCATAACACTTTGGGCCACGGCGCGGAATGCCTTGGTCCGGTAACTGGGCTGAGTTTCACTCAAGCTGTATCGGGCAAGCTCTGTAACGACGCGGGCGGTTTCATGCGGTTCCAGGGTCAGATCCCAGCCACGGGTCAACAAGTCTGGCTGCCAGGCTTTGGCATCGCGAATGGCGTTGTTGATACGTTGCTGAATCTCCTGCTGGCCAGTCTCAGTAAAAGGCTCATCCCCGCGAATCCAGAAATTACGTTCACCGGGCGGGCGCGTTTCATCGTGTATCTTGGCGAGCATCAAAACCGCCAACTGCTTGAAGGAATCCTTGTGGTCAAGTCCGAGGTTACGGTTCAAATACTGTCGGCAGCGTAGAAGGGCATCTTCCAGGTCCTCTGCTTCAGCGCTGACCTGGATCACGCCGCCGGTTCGCTCCAGGTCGCTGGTTGCTTCGCCGGGTACCGGCCAGACACCGAGAGGCTTGGCACGCACCTCAAAACGGGCTCGCTCAACCTGAAAGAGAAATTCCTCCTGGCCATTGGTCCACATTCCCAGTGTTACAGCCGGGAGCAGTTCCATGAGTTCCTTGAGACCACGCAAATCGGTCTCGGCCTCGGCAAACGAGCGCAGCTGATCGCGTTTCCTCTGGGTTTTGCAGATGATGATACGCTGAAGGTTTTCGTTGGTATGCTCCGCGCCGGGGCGGAAGATGGCGACATCTACGCGCTTGCGGCCATGTCCCTGAATCGCCGGATTATAGTTCACTTCCAAGTCGGAACGATCAAATCCATAGCTCTCAATCAGCTGGCGCAGCACCTTTTGAATCAGCAGTTTCTTGGGCGAAGGGCTTTCCTTGTTGCCGGTGAGAATGTCGATAAAGAAATTTTCCGGCGCATCAGCTTCGGCAACCTCTTCAGGTACTTGGGTGATATCATTGTTCGAATCGCTCATCTGTCATTCTCCTTGAGAAATTCGCGGTATTCTTCAGCAATTACCGGCAGGTCGTTATCCTCAACCTTTTCATTGCGCGTCAGAGTGCGCTTCACCCATTTCCCCCCGATGCGGATACGCTCGGGATATTCCCGTGCCTCGATGATTTCCTCTCCATCCGGGGTACGTTTGTAGAGCTTATTGCCGCGTCGGTCGAACCCGACCTTGTCGGCTACGGCCATGAAGACCGGATACTCTTCCGCACCGCCGAGGGCTTCAGCCCGCTTTTCCTCTTCGCTCTTGCGGCGCAGGAAGAGCAGGCTGGTCAGGATGTTCACGTTGGCTTCGGCTATGAAGGCCTCTACCGGCAGATCAACCGAAGCAAGCACCTGGGCTTCGCGCATGATCCACCAGCGGATGTATTCCGCCGCCGGGTTGCCGAGAATACCATCAGGAAGGACGATGCCCATACGGCCTGTCCCGGGCTTGATCCATTTAAGGCAACGTTCGACAAAGAGGATTTCCGGGGCCACGCTGCTTTTGAGAACACCGGTGTTGCGAAAGCCGCCTTCGCCGTCAGGTTCCCAACTATGAGCCAACTCGAAATTTTTAAGGATGTTTTCTTCCGTAATCGGGATGTCTGATCCGAAAGGGGGATTGGTCATGACAATGTCAAAACTGCCGAAGGGAAGAAGGTCTTTTTTGGCATCCTTCACCTGTGGGAGATGACCGCTTGGGAATTCCAGCGAGTTGAGGTGATAAAGGTGTCCGCGACCATCTCCGGCCATGACCATATTCATCTGGGAAGCCCGGATGAGAAACGGATCGAAATCCGAGCCGAATATCATGGTGCTGGCGTACTCCTTGAGACGTTCATGGACGCTGAGAAACTCGGTGGTATTTTCCTGTCCCGGCTTGGTGTCCTGTTCCTCACGGAATTTTTTCAGCATAAGGCCGAGCGTGGCCACCAGGAAGCCCCCCGTACCGCAGGCCGGGTCAAGAATGCGCTCGTCCTCCTTGGGATCAAGCATTTCAACCACCAGCTTCACCACACCGCGAGGCGTGAAATACTGGCCCCGGTCCCCGCGTAGATTGGTGCCGACGATTTCTTGATAGGCCACACCCTTGGCATCCACGTCGGTGCGAGTGAAATCATACTTGGCCAGCTCTGAAACGATGAAGGCCAAGGCGCGATCCGAGAGGGAAATCTCCTCATTACCCCGGAAAATATTCCGGTACATTTTTTTCACCTCAGAGAAGAGCCCGTCAATGCGCTTGCGAATCTCTTTGCGGCCTTTGTCTTCGAACTGTTCTTTTGGCCCGGCCCAAAACCGACGCTGCCAGGCTTGCCGCTGCTTTCCTCTAAGATTTTCATCGTGCATCTTGCAAAAGATCAGATAGAGAAACTGCCAGAAGGCGGCGTCCTTGGGCATGCCCTCGTTGCCATGGATGAAGTTGTGGCAACGGCGGAAGGTTATCTTAAGCATTTCATTGTCAGCCACACGGGTGTGGGCATCGGACACCACATCCTTGGTGCCGATTGACTCTTCTGCCATGGGCCAATCGCCAATGGGATTACACTTGGTCTCAAAGCGCTTCTGTTCCTTTTCGAGGAAAAAGAATTCCAGGCCATTGGTCCACAGACCATATTGAACGGCCTCGACACTGCGCATAATGGTTTCAAGACCATCAAGATCCGCCGCGGCCTGTTTGAAATCGCGGATACGAACCGCGTTTTTGCCGACTCTGGGCTCAGGACGACAGATAACTACGCGGCCGAGATTCTCCAGGGTATGTTCCGAGCCATGGTGAAAAATGGCAACATCCACCTTCTTTCGTCCACCGACGGAAAAGTCGTTTTTCATATCCTCCGGTGAAAAGCCATATTCGTGGATCAGGGCGCGAGCGATGCGCTGGCGTACAAGCTCCTTCTTTGTCTCTTTAACCTGTTTTCCAGAGACATAGTCAAGCGTGTATCCGGCTGCTATGGTGCCTTGTGCCTGTTTTTTCTTTTTGTTGCTCATACTAAACTCCGATCACGGGAGGCTAATTTCATTTCCCTTCGTCCTCGCTCAGGCCTTGGGTCGCTTCCTTTTGTTTTTCGATCCATTCGTCCATATCTTTCCTGGAGAACCGCCATTGACCGCGTACCTTGAAGGCGGGCAGCTCTCCAGACTGGGCCATGGAGTAAATTGTTTTCTCTCCAACCTTGAGCAAAGCGGCCACGTCTTTGATTTTCAAGACCTCTTCGTTTGTCATGTCGCCTCCAGCAGGCTGTAATCATCGATGGAAATCCTTGCCTAAACAGAGATATTCTACCAGACTTTTCAAGAAAATCAACCATAATATACCACCGTAAGGTAAAAAATGCCAGAGAAATTTTGTGTTGCAAAACACTAAACGCTGAGGTATATTATCTGAGTTATGAAAGATTTCGGTGAAACGATTAGAGAGCTGCGCGTCGCGCAAGATCTTGGCCTTCGAGAGACGGCTGGCAAGGTGGGAATCTCCCCGGCCTATCTAAGCCGTATCGAGCGGGGCAAAGAGCACCCTCCTCGCCCGGAGATCATCAAGGAACTAGCGAAGGTTCTCGCTGCAGACCCTGATGTTCTATTTCGTCTATCTTCATCCACTGATCCTGAAATCGTTGACTTTCTCCATGAGCAACCGGAAGCCATGAATCTATTGCGTTTCCTTAAGGATTCAAATTTTGCGGTTGAGGATTTCAAACAGCTTCTAAAGGCCGCGGAGGCCATCAAATCCTCCGCGGAATAGACCCATCCAGCCATTCGCCTCGAAGCCTTTTTCCTCCAGGAGCCTTTGACATGGAATAAACCCAAGCGGGATGTTTCGTTGCCATGGTTTGCGCGATCACCAACACCCTTTGATACATGCTCTGGTTGCCATGGTGAAATCCTTCAAGGCGGTCAATGGGCGGGAGTTCTCGGTCTGGGGAGGCCAAGGTTATGATTTCGCCTTTGACCAGGTCCCAGTCACCTTGCGGATGTGACTGGTCAGTGCCAGCCGCTATTCTGGCAGTAAAATCTGCCTGGACAGCGGCATCAGCCAACGGGTCTCCGGTTCCGGCTGCCAGAATACTGCGTTCAGGGATAACCAAAGCAGGGAATCCTGCAGAAAGAAGGTAAAGGCGACCCCAGACGGTAGCCGTTTCGATCTTGATGGCACTATGGCAGAATCGATCATGATTCCAGCCACCTCTTTTTAATGTGCCGTAGACAAATAGCCGGATGACTGTCTTACCAGTGTATGCAGATATTGTGTTCTTCTTGGAGGATTCTCGAAGGTTCATGCATCTACTCCCTTGGGTATGGTTCCTTTCCGATCCTGGATGATGAAGTTGAATTTTTGAGCCCTGACCGCTCGGATATTCGCGTGCTGAATAGTCAGCATGGTCATAGGTGGGACATCCAGCTCCCGCCATCCTTTTTCACCGTTCAGTGCTTGGTTGATGAATCCCTGATCAGAGGCATAAAGCACCACCCGGTATAGCTTGTGAGTCCATAAGAATAGCGGCTTGTTGCCTTTGAGGACGGTAATGACCCCTGGATCAAATTGAGAAACCAAAACAGCACTCATCTGGCCTCGACAAAGGGTCAATGCCCGTTTTAGGTCATTGGCTTCGATGGAGCCATCCGGTGCAAATCTATCTGCCAGGCGAAATATCAGCTCACTGTCCACTTCGGCAAAGCGGGGCAGCCCGAGCCGCCTGAACAGATAGTTAGCATTGTAAATTGTGCCATTGTGAGTCCCGAGAATAATGCCCGCACGGATGGGCTGGTTGTTGCTATTGATCCGCTCGTCCCCGCGAGTCCGCCATCGTGTATGGCCAAGTAAGATCGTGGTGCGGTTGTCGATGCCAGCCAAGACTTTATGATATGCCTTGTCCGTCACAAACTGCCCGGCGGGAATGGGGCGCTTGAAGAGCCGATGCTCCCCGTCGCGGTTGAGCCAGGCGATACCTGTGGCGTGAGGTCCTCGGCATTCACTGATAACGAGCAGCCTTGTGAAAAGCCAAGCCAGATACTCACGTTCCTCAGCCCTCCGTCGTTTCTTTCCGAAGATGACGCCTGCAAGACCACACATCAGGATTTCCCTCCCACGGGG
>JAJRTO010000343.1 GCA_024278235.1 Candidatus Poribacteria bacterium | reverse complement strand
CACATAACCGTGGGCATTCACCCCGGCAGGACAACCGAGCCGACAGGGAGAAGTGCCCTGTTTGTCGATGACGTATGCACTTGGAATCGCCTGAGGATAACGCCTGTAGATAGCCGAACGCTGCTGAAGTTCTCCATTGAAGTCATCGGGGAGGCGAACGGGACAGACTTCTTCACACAAACCGCATGCGTTGCACAGTTCCTCATCGACGTAACGGGGATGCTGGATCAACCGAAGCCGCATGTTCCCGGGTTCGCCATCCACATCCTGCACATCAGCATTGGTGAGGATCTCGATGTTACGGTGTCGTCCGCATTCTACCAGCTTTGGCGAGATCATGCACATGGCACAGTCATTGGTGGGAAACGTCTTGTCGAGTTGCGCCATGCGTCCACCGATGGAAGATTCTTTCTCAATCAGATACACTTTGAATCCTGATTCAGCTAAATCCAGCGCCGTCTGCATTCCACCGATGCCACCTCCAACAACGGCAACGGAGCCAATAGCTGAACCAGCAAGTGGGCGAATCGACACACTCTGTTCCGAGGCTCCATCGGTCTGCAGACTCGCAAATTCGCTGCTGTGCTGCTTCTCTTGTTTCATGTTTCCATTCTCCTCTTCAACGCCTCTACGCCTGCGAGATTCGATGCAAATTTCATCTCTTTGAAGGATGCCCCCAACGCGGTCCCAAGAAACTGTGTGATGAAGACGATAGGAATCGATTTGTCTTCCTGGGAACTATCCCGCTGCCATTGAACGACATCGAGGTTGTATTGACAGAAGGGACATCCTGTTACGAGCAGATCCAGGTGGCACCGTTGAGCCATTTCTAAGATCTGATCACAGAGCCGTTCAGCGTATTCAGGACCGGTCACTGAGAGACTTGCACCACAACAGCGAGTTTTGTGGGGCCAATCGATAGCCTCAGCGCCAGCCGCTTCCACGATGCGGTCCATGCTCATCGGGTTCTCTGTGTCATCGAATCCCTCGGCTCCTGGAATACGTACTGCAAGGCAGCCATAGTAGCATCCAACGCGAACCCCTTTCCAGGAGTCCGTCCGTCTTTGCTGAACTTGCTTTAGAATTTCGTCTGAAGCGAGGATCTCCAGGAGGTTATAGACCTGGCGTTTGGGGGTCAATGGTTGGCCAATGATGGATTCCATGCGCTCCCGCAGAACGGGATCTTCGACGAGTGCCTGATGTGTGCGCTGAAGTCGGTGATAGCAAGCGGAACAGGCCACCAGAATGTCACGATCTTCTGCTTCTGCAAGGGCAAGATTGCGAGCCGGGACGGCGTCGACGTAAGGTGTGTGCAATGCATGTGTCGAAGTGGCTCCGCAGCAATTCCAATCGGAGAGTTCTGTCACCTCGATCCCCAGGGCATCCAGTGTCCAGTCAATGGATGTACGGTAGGACTTCGCGGAGGCGTCTAGAGAGCATCCGGGAAAGAAACTATAAGCCATGCGAATCCTCCTTGTTATCAGCAGCCGATTCAAAAATACGCTTCAATGATTTACGATCCTTGACACCAGGACTTGGCCATTTCAGCCGTCCTTTACGAAACATCGTCCATCCTAGTTTGCTTTGTGATAGCAAGTCGAGAGGATTTGTGTTGAATCGCGCCATGAGCGATACCTCATTGATGCGCCCGCGACGTCGAATAATATCCAGAAACAGTTCATGGAATCCTGTGAAACGCTCGAGAGGCGAAGCATAACCCCGCTCATATGCAATGGTGCGAACCACATCCATTACCTGAGCAATGTCAATCTGATTGGGGCAGCGTACCGAACAGGTGTAACAAGAGGCGCATAGCCATGCCGTGTTCGCACCCAACACTTCATCCTCTGCACCAATCTCCATCAGCCGAAACAGTTGGTTCGTGGAAAAATCCATCTGTTCAAGCATAGGACAACCGGTAGCGCACTTATCACATTGATAGCATCGTTGAACAGCTTGCTGACTTAGATCCTCTACAAGCCGTAGAAGACTTGTTGAGGTCTCCCTACGCTTTTCTGTTGCCATAAAGTAGCCGCATATCCTCGTAAGAGGATGTCCAGAGTCAGATCCGTATATTACCCGGAACTCGGGACTCAACCCTGCGGTTTCCTCCTTTCATGTTGGCAGAACCACAGCATCTTCTCCCGTCGGATTCGAAGAATCCAACGGCTATAGCCTGGGTATGACAATCTAAATTGTACCAATATGTCATTCTCATCTTCCCCGTGTTTCCCCTCTCAATAAGAGGCGCGGGAAAGTTTTATTTTCATCAATGCGTTAAGGATAGGCTTCTCCAATCTAGTGACATCGCGGGCGATCAGCGATCGTACCGTTTGTCACGAACGGTTTCGGTCACTAAGCAAATCTTATGCCACATAAGAACCTCTGTAGTACCGCGATCTTCGAGGCGGGTGTGTAGCGAGATCGCAACATATCTGCCATCAAACTGCTGGCTTCGGGCGATCCACGAATGGTGGGCTGACGCCATGCCTTCAGGGCGTATTGGAGGGCATCGCATCTCTGATCCGCTTCTCTGCTTCCTGGATGGCGGGGATACTATCCTCCGCGGGCTACCTGCCACTCGGAGTGGCATCGTGTTTGTTTTTGCTTCTTGTGTAGCTGTTTTCAACATGGTGTCGCGCGTGTGCTACAGCTCGCCATCCTGATCATGAGTATGATGGTAGACATCTTTCCGGTAAACCGCCGAGGAGGTTGGGGTCTCCTGGATCTTGACGGATAAAACAGATATGGTCTCCTCATGAGTTTCTGTCAAAAAGCTGTCTGTTTTTTCATACAGATGTTGGGCCATCACTTCTGCGGTGGGATTGCTGGAAAAGGTATAGTAACGTAATCCGTAGATTTTGATGGCTTGAAGGAGTGGATCATCCTGGTGGCAGAGATAGGCATGATCCCAGTGCCGATTGATCCAATCCCGAACGAATTTCTTGATAATGCCGAAGTCAAGGAGCATATCCTCGCTGTTCAGCTTCTCTCCCCCGATCTCCACCCAGGCATAGTAAGTATGCCCATGATTGTGACGGCACTTGCTGCCTTCGCACAACAGACGGTGTGCAGCATCAAAGGTCACTTCGACGGTGATCGTGTACATCTCATCTCCCTCGTTCATTCCCCCAGAGTTCGATGTGTAGCCGGGGGGAATAACGGTATCCGTCCCGTTTGCAGAGATCGATCAACCAATTCTCCCGCTGGCGAATCTCGTCTGGTCGTCTCGCTTGCGGCATAAGGAGTACCTTCTCCGCTGGAATGGGGGTGGTTCTTATGAGCGAACGGATTTCTTCTGCATCATCGGGAGTGTCCACAACGAACTTTACCTGGCAGTTGTGATATTGGAGAAACCGGCGGATGTTCTCTACCTGAAGGCGGGTACGCTCATGTCGGTCATGCCACCGGCCCGGAGGGGTCGAACTGGACAGTTTGGGGCTCATCGAGATGAGATCCGCGTTGGCTCTCAGATAGCGGGTGGCATTGGTCTCAATGGTAATATGATGGTCTTCCAGTATCTGACAGAGATGTGGGAGATCGGTGTACAGAAAGGGTTCTCCGCCTGTAATCACAATGTGGTCACAGTGAAATGAATCCACTGTCTCTCTTATCTGTTCGAAGGTCATCCGCCGGGACTCTGGCTGCCAGCTTGTATAGGGAGTATCGCACCACTTGCAACGGAGATTGCAGTAACTCACTCGTATAAAGATCGATGGCACACCGACGAGGATCCCTTCTCCTTGAATAGAGTAAAATATCTCACTGATGGGAATGCTGAACTCTTCAGAATTCGTCACGGATTCAACATATCCTCTATTTTTCCGTTTAGTTTTGCTTCAACTGCCTGATTGATGTAGAGCGTTGCAAGTGCACAGCCTGAGCAGTATTGCTCTTGAGGAAGTTCTATCGTGTGGATGTTTTCCCGTATGCTGTCGAAGATCCCCTGTTCGGACATATTGCCAAGCGAAAGGCATCTTCGGATCGCATGGGCTCCACATCTATGATAATTTCCATCCGGTGTGAGTGCGATCTGGGTTGGCCATACATAGCAGTCCTGTGACAATGCCAGTTTGCCATACTCACCTTTGGTCGAGACATCGATATATGCCTCTAAACCACCTTCATGTTCAACCCGCAATGAGGGATTTGAGAAATAGCCGAACAGAACTCCTCGCTCATCCTCGACAACGCCACGATCTCCCTGGTAATTGTCCCATATCTCGCACACCCTGGGCCATATCTTCGTATAGAATCGTCGGAATTCATCTGCACTGGGTAGACGTTCATCATTGTTGCTCCCGCCCACCGGAATGACATGTGGGAATAGATCGTTGTAGAACGCATCTTGTCTGTCTGCCGTCTGTTTGTGTTTTTCCAGAATGAACTCGAATAGCAACGGGAATGTATCCAGATTCTCCTTGGTCAGCACACAGTTCGTATGTATGACGGGATAATTAGCACCTACAATATCACGTGCTAACTGTACGTTGTAAATGCCTCTCATGACCCTGTCAAACCGGTCTGTCGCGGAAAAATCTCCGCCGAACAGATAATTCTGCAATCCCGGTTCCGACGTGTCCAGTGAGATATGGAGTTTTCCAAGCCCGGCCTTGATAAGATGTAATGCGACCTTGGGTGTTAGCAATGTTGCGTTGGTATTGACATTCACTCCCGCTCCGTGTTCTGTCGCAAATCGGATCAGACCGTTGTCTCCCCATAGTTGCTCACCCAAAACCAGCGGTTCCCCTCCGGTCATGTACAGATAAGGGCCACCATCCGTTGTATTGGACGCCACTTCTGCAACGATACGCCGCCAGTCCTCCAGACTCTCAGTCGATGGAACCCAGGGCTGATTGCAATATCGACACTTCGGTTTGAAGTTGCATTCCGCCGTGAGATTGATCCCCACGAAGGATAACCTCGGATCCTTACCATGTAGGTTGTCTGGCCAGGTGGATAACACTGAGAACAGCTCCTCTTTGTCGCTGTTTCCACCAGCAATTAACGTCGCAACATTTCCCTCGTTGAACTCCAGCAACTGGTCAACAACCGTATCGATAAAGCTCCTTGTTTCCGCCGGCTGAATCCTGTGTAGTCGGACATCCTCGATCAGGCCGGAAGTGAGGACATCTTGCCATTCATCAGAGGCGATCAGGCTTTCCAGTTCTTCCCTGTGATCTCTGCTATAGTGTGATAAATCGATGTTGTAGCGTGTCACGCTGGTCATACGGGTATCTCATTCCCAAAGATACGTTATGGCACAATCCAAATATCTTGACGTATGTTACCGAAGATCTGGTTGTTTGACATACGGAGGATATTCTCCGGCGGAAAATCGGGTAGGCCAAAACTCCAGACATAGATGCCGAACAGGTTCTCAGTGCTCGTGTTGTTCTCCAACACGTAACCGTACGGATTTTGACCATCCTCGTCACTGATCTCAATCCCCGGGCCTTTGTTATTCTGAAATACATTGTTTCTGACTGTTACGTCATGACCACCATCGACCCAGATGCCGCCGGCCCACCATCCGTCCACCGAAGCATCCAGATCATTGGAGAAAACCTGATTGTCCTCAACCAGGATCTTTACACCATCCTCCACCAGAATACCTCCACCAATATTCCGGTGAGATTGATTGCCCCGGATGGTCGAGTCGCTCAGTCCGTAGGTGTTGATACCGTTCCCAAGTAATCTCTTCGGTAACTGTGGCTGAGGGCCATTTGCGTAGACATCATTGTTTTCGATGGTGATCCTTCTCGATTCCTCCGCGTGAATTCCATACCCTTCAATATCCCACTCCTCCAACTGAGCGTTCATGCCATTATGATGAACGACAAGGCTCCACATCGTGATATTGGAACTGAAGAAGACGCCGATCCCGATGTCTGTATAATTGCGTATCTCCAGGTTCTCGAAGATGATGTTCGTGGTTTGTTCACACCAGATACCGACATCCATTTTTTCTTGCCCATCGAGCACCGGGACACCATTTTCACCTCGGATAGTGATCGGGGCTTCTAAACTACCGATATTCTGTATCACGATTTCTTCGGCATATGTGCCCGGCTGAATGAGGACCATATCTCCCGGACGTACCACTTTCAGAGCATGACTGATAGTACGGAAAGCGGTTCCCGGAGCCTGGCCATCGGAATCATCGGTTCCCTGCTCAGCGACATAATAGACATTCGTCTCGCCGCCGGGATCCGTTGATTCGATGTTGGAGTCGCAGATCAATCCCATTGTACTGAGGCATAGAATGAAGCCAACGACAAGCCTTCTGCTGGCAAAAGCTCTGTATCTCATCGTTTGATACCTCATTGCTGCCTAGTGTTTGAAGCAGCGTTGTCCTGTAAACACCATAGCCACTGGTGGATCGGCTTCATTACATGCCTGGATCACTTCGTAATCCTTGATCGACCCACCCGGTTGGGCGATGGCAGTAATTCCCTCTTGAATAGCAACATCCACACCATCTCTTGCAGGGAAGAATGCATCGGAGATCATTGCAGCACCTATCAAGTTTCCTTTATCGTTCTGTACCCGTTGATCAATCATCTCCTTTTCCTCCCCAGTCCGTTCTCCTCTTGCGATTGCCAGCACCAATTCATTATAAGAAATGCCATACTCCTGAAAGCAGAGCATATCTGCATATTTTGTGTACGCTTTGTAGATGGCTATCTGAGCGACTCCAACGCGATCCTGTTCACCGGTTCCGATACCCACAGTGACTCCGTTCTTCACATAAATGACCGAGTTGGATGTGATTCCCTGCTCCACATTCCAACCGAACAATAGATCCTCGTACTCAGCATCTGTGGGCAAGCGTTCCGTTGCATATTCCCTGCGCCGATATGTGGCAATGGCCGGTTGGAAATCGTCCTTTGTGAGGATCGCGTTGATAGGAGATTGCTGTACAATCAGGCCACCGTCGATCAATGATTTGAAGTCCACAAAACGGAGTTCTCGGAAGTCGGCCAGTTGCTCAATCTGTTGAATACGGATCACGCGGAGATTCCGGCGCTGCTTGAGAATTTCGAGAACACCTTCCTCATAGTCGGGAGCGACAACCACCTCAACATAGTTCCCCTGAATCATCTCTGCTGTGTTCTTGTCGATAGATCGATTTGCTGCGACACATCCACCAAATGCAGCGACCCGGTCTGCCAGATTTGCACGCCCATAGGCGTGGCTGATGCTGTCGCCCTGGGCAACTCCACATGGGTTGTTGTGCTTCATGATTGCTACTGCAGGCCTGGTCATGAGATATTTTAGAATATTGAGGGCATTATCAACATCTGTCAGGTTGATCTTGCCGGGATGCTTCCCAAAATGGAGCATATCTTCCTCAGAGATCGCGCTGACAAGGCCATTACCGGGCTCAATAAATGCGCAGTCCCCCAGCACCAGGTTCCCATTGATGAGTTCATAGAGGGCGGCTTCCTGACCTGGATTCTCACCGTAGCGTAGCCCTTTTTCCACCAGATCGCCGGTTGATTCATCTTCGATCTTCCACGTACGCTTGCGATAGAGAAGTGTTTGAGCACCGAAGCGGATGCTGATTTCCTCAGGAAAATGATCATCCATAATGGTACGATAACTTCGACGATAATTGGGCATCCTGTTCTCCTCAATCTATGAGCCGTCAGATGGCGAACGATTCTGAAAATAGCTGTCAGCTATCATCCGTCGGTTTGAGAATAGCACCTAGACTGCACTGGCGGTGATGTTCCTCAGCGCATATCACATAATCATACCCACGTATTTCTCATCTATCCATGATTCTATCATGTCTACCATGAAATGACAAGATCCCGATTGGCCTCGCTGAGAAAATACAAGAAACCACTAAAGTATAATCTGTGATTGCCGATAATCAAGGCAAATTAAAGTTCGTCAGGGATGGGCAAATTTAATTAAGAATGAACCGACACGGAGGTTATGAATTATGCAAGGGTTTAGAATCAACAACAATATATCTTCAATGAATACGTATCGTCAGTTGAACAAGTCACGTGGTGCTATGGAGACATCACTGGAGCGTCTCTCTTCAGGTCTCCGCATCAATCGTGCAGCGGATGATACCGCAGGACTGGCGATATCACAACGCATGAGATCTGAAATCAGAGGTCTTCAGCAAGCATCGAGAAACACGTCTCAAGCAATTAACCTGGTACAGACCGCCGAAGGGGCAATGAATGAGATTCACTCCATCCTCTCCCGTATGAGGGAACTCGCCGTCCAAGCTGGCTCTGATAACATCGGAGACACTGACCGGACAAGCATCAATAGCGAATTCTCTCAGCTAAAAAACGAAATCTCACGTATTGCCACGTCCACGGAATATAATGGCGAGAAACTCGTCAATGGTTCCTACAATGGGAACGCGGTGAGTTACACAGCCTCTGCTACCAGTCAATCACTGACCACCAGCGGTGTGCAGGAAATCATCGTCTCAGGGAGCACATCCACAGGAACCTACACGGTCTCAGATAGTGGTAGCTCGGATGGTCAACTGACTATTGGCAATGGAACCACGACTCAGACGGTAATCTACTACGATGCACCGACTTCCGGTTCTACCATCAATGTCTACTTCGATGATCTCGGCATTCAGTTGACACTGAATGATGCTTACGACGATGGAGACTTGGATGGTGTGACATTCCTCGTTGAGGGGACAGGGGACAAGACATTCCAGGTCGGCGCGGATAATGCGACGGATAACACGATTTCTTTCAGCATCAACAACATGCAGGCGAGTGCATTGGGTTCAGGTTCTGGTAGTCAGTTGACAGATGCCGACCTGACGAGTGTTACCAATGCGCGGAGTGCCCTGGATATCGTGGATGATGCGATCAACGATGTCAATACCGAGCGTGGTACTCTGGGAGCCATACAGAATCGATTTAACTTCACGATATCGAACTTAGACAACATGGCTCAGAACATCCAGGCATCGGAGTCTACGATTCGGGATGCTGATTTTGCACTTGAAATTTCCTCGTTCACGAGGAATCAGATCTTGGTGCAGGCAGGAACGTCTATGCTTGCCCAGGCGAACGCTTCTGCACAGAGCGTGCTTTCTCTGTTACAGTAAGCGTTCAACAACCCAATAGGGCGATGATACCCACATTGATCATCGCTCACAAACCTGATGAATGATGAACGCTGTGCTCCGGTGCAGCGCAACATCAACTCTCACCTATATCTAGGGAGGGAAGCAGCATGAACGGATTCAGAATCAACAACAACATATCTTCAATGAATACGTATCGTCAGTTGAACAAGTCACGTGGTGCTATGGAGACATCACTGGAGCGTCTCTCTTCAGGTCTCCGCATCAATCGTGCAGCGGATGATACCGCAGGACTGGCAATTTCACAACGTATGAGGGCTGAAGTCAGAGGTCTTCAGCAAGCATCGAGAAATGCATCCCAGGGCGTCAATCTGGTACAGACCGCCGAAGGAGCAATGAATGAGATTCACTCCATCCTCTCCCGTATGAGGGAACTCGCTGTCCAAGCTGGCTCTGATAACAT
>JAJRTO010000342.1 GCA_024278235.1 Candidatus Poribacteria bacterium | reverse complement strand
CCAGATATCAGTTACATCGTGAGTGCGGTTAATTCGATTGCAAAGTTCGTCCATTCAGGGCAACTGATTATCCTGGAGAGCACCACCTACCCCGGTACCACAGAAGAAGTGGTGTTGCCGCGTCTCGAGGCAGGAGGCTTAAAAGCCGGACACGATTTCTACCTTGCTTTCTCGCCGGAGCGAATTGACCCTGGCAATCCTATCTATGGCACAGCAAACACACCGAAGGTGATAGGTGGGCACACGGAGCAATGCACCCGCATCGCGCAGCAATTTTATGAGACATTTATTCAGAAGATGATCGTCGTTTCTTCGACACGGACTGCTGAAATGGTCAAGCTGCTGGAGAACACCTTTCGTAGCGTCAATATCGGACTCGTCAATGAATTGGCTCTCATGTGCGATAAAATGGGGCTGGATGTATGGGAGATTATTGATGCGGCTGCTACCAAACCGTTCGGCTTTATGCCGTTTTATCCGGGGCCGGGACTGGGAGGCCATTGTATCCCCGTGGATCCGCACTACCTCTCCTGGAAGGCCAAGACATATGAATTCTACGCACGATTCATTGAACTGGCAAGCGAAATCAACAGTTCCATGCCGGAATTTGTACTGCGAAAGATCATCGATGCTCTGAATGATCACCAGAAGTGCATCCGTGGCTCGACACTCCTGATCCTCGGGGTGGCCTACAAACGAGATGTGGGAGATACGAGGGAATCGCCGGCTCTCGATGTGATGAAGCTGCTTGCCGGTCGCGGGGCTGATCTCATGTATCATGACCCTTATGTTCCAACAATGTCACTGGATGGTTACGGGAGTTACCATTCCGTTCCACTGACGGATAAAGTTCTTGCCGAAGCGGATGCCGCTATCATCATGACGGACCATAGCAATCTGGATTATGGTTCGATAGTGAAGTGTGCCCGGCTTATCGTGGACACACGGAACGCAACAGCAGCCATCTGCCACGGCGACGAGCATATTGTCAAGTTGTAGTATCCAGTACGAGAGACTCGCAGTAACCTGCTATCTATGACAGCTCAAATACTGTGAGCCTCTTCTGCACGTAGGTCCGTAATCCATCCCGAGGAACGTCGAAAAGATACCCAATCGGTGAGCAGATCGCTGTGATAGGGCCTACCTCGCATCTCATTGCGTGGTGGGTATGGCCAAATACGACATGGCTGACGCGGGGTTCGGTCTGGCAAACGTCTCCCAGATTCTGACTGCCCATGAAGGCACTGAAAAAATCCCAGGGGAGTTGATTTCGATACGTGACACATTTGCGGAAAGGGACATGGTGGGTGGCGACAACGATACGTGATACGGAGAGCGGAAGCTGCATGAACTGCTGGCGAAGCGATGTCACGCATAGGTCGGCCATCTCCGGATCGGACATTTCCCATCGGGCATAACGTTTGTCCTGCCATATAGAGTCTTTCCACTGTTTGCCTTCGTATCGTTCCAGCGGAATCTCGTATTTTTCTCTACGGAAGCTGTAGTCGTACCAGCCAATGGTTCCACAGAACCCGATTCCTTTCACAATCCGAGGTGCAACAGCCAGATGATGGAAGCCACACTCATCACAGATAGCGTTGATCGCCTGGTACTTCTGGATGCTAGTCACATGATCATAAGCGACAACCCAGATATCATGGTTTCCTGCAATAAAGAACTTTGCGCATGGCAGGGACTCAAATGCACCCAGAAACCGGGCAACATGCATCAGGCTGGGAGACACATCACCGCAGATAATGAGGACATCAAGCTCTGCCTCCTCGGCTGCACCCACTAGATATGGAACGGCTCGCTGATTCGTGGGTGTA
This sequence comes from Candidatus Poribacteria bacterium, assembly GCA_024278235.1. GTDB lineage: Bacteria > Poribacteria > WGA-4E > JAJRTO01 > JAJRTO01 > JAJRTO01. The sequence goes on along the minus strand of JAJRTO010000342.1, from coordinate 7,537 downwards.
ATGTCTACATGGATGTCCGAGGTAACACCAATGCGTACCAATATCGGGTCTATCCCTTTCATAGATGCTGAGAAACGTTACCGAACTTTCAGCCGGTATCTACGCGAACGGTTTGGGTGCAGAGTCCATAAAGTCAGTCTTGACGCTGGATTTACCTGCCCCAATCGCGATGGAACGTCAGGAATCGGTGGATGTATCTTTTGTAGTGATCGAGGATCTGCCTCGCCACTGACTGACCCAGGATCGAGCGTTCAAGAACAGATGATCTCCGGTATGGCATTTGGCCGGGAACGTTACAAAGCCAAGCGATTCATTGCGTACTTTCAGGCATTCACGAATACCTATGCCCCCGTTGAGCACCTGCGTGGTCTGTATGATACAGCGAGCCAGCATCCGGATATCGTTGGTCTTGCTGTTGGCACACGGCCCGATTGCATTTCAAGCGAAGTACTGGATCTCCTCGAGGCATACACGGAAACACACGAGGTCTGGATCGAGTATGGGTTGCAGTCAGTACACAATGATACGCTTGATCGGATCCACCGAGGGCATCATGCGGAAGCATTCTTTGATGCTGTCGAGCGTACTCAGGGGCGAAACCTGCGTATCTGTGCACATGTTATTTTCGGCTTGCCCGGGGAAGGACAAACACGGATGCTGGAAACCATAAAGGCAATCGTACCTCTCAATCTCGATGGTATCAAGATCCATGCACTCCATGTGATTCGGGAAACAGAGTTAGCACATGCCTACACTTCGGGAGAATATACATGCCTTTCTGAGACAGAATATGTGCATACGGTATGCGATGCCCTGGAACTTCTCCCCCCGGAAGTGGTGATCCAGCGTCTCACAGGAGAAGCGCCCGCCTCAGTGCTGCTGGGTCCTACATGGACGTTGCGTAAGCCCGAGATACTTCGAGCTATCACAGCCGAACTCCAACGGCGAGGAACATGGCAAGGCTCGAGATGCCGATGACATCTGGCCTGATAATTGCAAACAAGCATACCGAGCAGCGACAAGTTTTTCACATCGTTAGCGTACTGAACACAAACACAGAGCGTGGCTTTTATTAACCATCGTGATTATCCGAAGCACCATGTGTTGGCCTTTGAACGGAGGCAAGCCATGAAAACGCGAGAGTATACAACAGAATTTCTCAGCGCAGAAGAAATCCTTTCCAATCGGATGAATTACAAGTTCATCCGGTGGGTGCGGGAAGCGTATGCAGGGGGAAAGTTACGCATCCGATGCAAGACGCTTCAGGAGCAACACGCTATCTTTCAGGTGCTCTTCAATTCTATCCTGCGTCGCGGATCTGCCGAAGCTAGATGAACAGGTCGCAGATGTTCTCACTACGCTTGATGACAGTGCGCTCATCTATTTTCTCGGCACCACGCTTTAAATATCCCTCGATACTCACATCTTCCTTCACGCGGATTTCCTGCTCGTAGGGTGGATCAAGAACAAAGGGGCGAATCTCAGGGATTCGGCAGCAAGCTTCCGACGCGCCCGCTCGGATCAACTCCTGAGAACGCTTTGGAGAGAGGTGAATTGCAAGTTCGAGCTTGAGCCCTTGCTTCGTTGCGACGCCACAGATATTTGGTACCAATGCTTGTGCTTCGAGGACCGCTTTATCGTCGCCTGCGATAAATACAGTCGGCACCCCCAGTGTGCCAGCCATGACAGTACGACAGCCGAACTCACCCATGTATCTCCCATTCAATTTGTAATACTCGATACTCTTTGATGAATAGGTATGCGCTAGTGGAGCTGCATCCGTGCCAGCCATCGCATGCTGGCCTATAAAGAACTGAGCGTCGAAACTCTCGTCCAGGTAGTAAGGTGGGCCAATTGGGCCACGGGCGATCAACTTAGCGCACGGATGAAACTCCAGGATGTCAATGCCACCACTACCATGCCCATCCCAGACAATGACCTCAGCGTCCGGATCCACATCAAGGATGCCATCCACAGCGGCGTTGATTTCCCAGGTCAGTAGCTTCATCGCAATGGATTTCTCAGGCGACTCAGCCACTCTTGTCTGAGTAAACCGGGAGACCATTGCCGGGCCCTCCAGATCTGTTACAATGTAGATTTTCATACCTCGTCCTCCTAGTCTCGACTTTGGCCATTAGAAAAAATGATGGACATCTGCCGTTTTCTCGGTGAGTTTTGTTTGTCTGTCCCACTCTAACCAAGGAGCTTGACAATGTCCGACACGATTATATCCGTTCTCGGTGCCTTTGCGCCACTGTTTTCCGCGCGCGTCTGGTCGCATGCTGACGTGCTTCTGACCGGGGCCATCCTCTGAACACGTATGCTGCATTTGCACAGGAATCTGGTTTCCTGACCCCAGTATTCATCAGGGGCCAGAGCCTGTGACTGGCGATTATTGAGCCAAATGAGGTTGCCCTGTGAGTCAGCAGAACGGGTATTGACATCAGCGTGGAGATACAGTATAATTATCGCCGTTATTTGCTATCTGTTGCCGGGTCGTCTAGCGGTAGGACGCATGACTCTGGATCATGCTGCGAGGGTTCGATTCCTTCCCCGGCAGCCAATTGGGGCGCTATCGTCTAGGGGTTAGGACGGGTGGTTCTCAGCCATCAAACCGGGGTTCGATTCCCCGTAGCGCTACTTAGGTTACACCCCGGTTTGGAGACCGGGGTTTGTACTGCGAACTCTATCTCCAAGGTCGCATCAGGATAAACGACAATACGTCGGATTAAGCCCTGTATCGCGACCTTTTTCGTTTCTGGGTCTGATAACGCTTGGCGGAGGTGTTCCCGGAATGCTTGCAGTTCTTCAGATGGGATGCCTTTCGGCAGGTGCGCTTCGTGACGTGCTATTTGGTCCTCGAGCTTCCCTTTAGTGCCCACCTGAGCTTCTTCTTGAGCACTGCCTTCCTTGAGGAAGCACCAGATGTCGATGTCACTGATGGGCAAGTCATTGCCGCGAGCGACGGAGCCGCCTAGCAGGAAGCCGTCAATTTGGTTGTAGGATTCCATGAGTTCTTGAGCATAGGCTTTGGCGTAGTTCTTCTTCTGCTGGCGGGTCATGGTGTCTTTGTTCGTTGGACTCCTTTTTCGTGTTTCATTCGTTCTTTTGCTGTCATTTCGGCATCCCGAATATGCGAATCGTGCATCATGTTTTATGCATTATATCAGAAACATAGGCTTGGTCGAGGGGATTCCAGGAGTTCGCAATTCTCACTCCGATATATCCACTTCGAGCCACTGGTCGGCGATCTGGCCGTAACTGTCGGCTGTTCCTGCGCGGAAGCGATGGTGTCCTGGATCCAATGCCAGGGAATGTTCTGTGCCACGTAGGAGACGGTAGCTCCCATCGGGACGGTAATGCTCCCATATCACCAGGATGCGTTGGCGTTCGCCCGTCTCGGAATCTCGGCCTATATCCATGCCCAATGGGGGAGAACCGCCGCTGGAAACAGCCCGGAGATTCACCTGTCTTGGATTCTCAGAATTTCTTTGAAGGGTCGCCTCTATCTTCAGCGTCGTCTGGTGATTGGGTCGGGGAGGCGTGCGTGGTATCTCCAGGATTTCCTCCGCATCACCTCGAACAATCGAGATCATGCCATGAGAACGCACATAGATTAGCTCCTCATACCCCTCGCCATCGAACCCATCCGCATCTACCACGATGTCAAAATCAATCCCCAGTCTCAGCAGTCGCTCCATCTCAACCGCAGCATTGTGCAGTACCTGGCGATGGGTGACCCCTTGCTCGTTGGTACGCTCCAGATGATGGGCAGGATGGTTGTAAAGAAGCCCTGACCACTCGAAAGTATAGCCATCGGGCAACACAATGGCCGTTTTGGCTACGTGCAGCAAGGCATCCATGTCACGGTTCGGATGCTGGCGCGCATGGGATGTGAGCAGCCGGGTGAGATTCACCTGCTCAGGGTAGGGCACATGGGCAGCATGGTCCGAGGTCCAAAACCAGAAGTAACGCGCTCCCATGTCGTAGGCCAAAGTGAATGCGAGTGGGGCCACCTGTGCTTCCGTCTGTCCATAAATCGCCATACCCCAGTTGCCACCGAAATGACGCGCAGCCCCTCGTAGAAAGGCATAGTAATAGCGGAGGAGGTATTCCGGATAGGGTGGAATCTGGCATCCATAATGGAAATTGAGCGCGAGTGGCTGGCCGTAGGTGACGTATCGTCCTTCGTGGACGGCACCGATCGCACCCGCCCGCATTTGATACCAGACAGTGCTCACCGCGGTCTCCCAACTCGGCAGCGGATGGCGAAGATCCAGATCGCCCAGGCTAATGTCCGGCCGGCCTGCCAGTGTCCGGTGGAAGCTCTCTGTACGAGAGGGCTGTTCCTGGGTTGCTTCGACGACCAACTGTGCGATCTCTGTCAGCGTGTGTTCCGGCCGAATTTTCCTCTGTGCTCGCCAACCTGGCTCGTCGTAATAGGCATGCCCACCTACCATATTACTTCGATAGAGCATCTCAGGATACCGATCCCCACGACGCGGATGCACAGCAAATACGGGTTGCCCCTGCATCCACTCATATTGTTCCTCGCTAACCCAGAAATGGTTGAATCCGGCGGCTATCAGTTCTTCCATGTCCTCCTGGGAGTAGGGCGTATATTCATACTCCTCGTTTGCCAGCAAACGCCCTCCCTCAACATCCCGGAAATTGCGTCCCGTGCCAATGCGCATGTCGGGTCGGAGTGGAATCCGCTTCGTCGGCGGGATCCGGGGGATTTCGGTTTGCTGCTCTTCGGTAAGTACAAAATCAAATCCGAGGTAGTGGACTCGGTCAGCAAACGGCTCTTTGCTCCCATCCACACCTGTTGGAAACAGGATGCTCCAGCCGCGCAACTCGGGCAGGAACGCTTCTCCCGTCGAAGCATGCACATATTCCCATGCTGGGGCATCTGCTTCCTGAAAAAGGTAACGAGCCGTGCGTATCCCCGGATCTCCCGGCCAGCCATCCACTAATGCTGACATCGTGTAGCTTTGCCCGTTCTGCTTCACTCCTTTCAGATGAATCCACTGATAGCGAACATCTGCCTGGAACTCCGTATTGCCGAGTGTTATACTGAATTCCACCACGTTCTGATCGGGTGGATCGAATAACCCTGTCACCGTATAGTGCGCGCTCTGCCCGGGGGAACCGAATGGAATCGCACCTACCAAAGTGACAGCCACTTCCAACAGTATGAAATAGGACATGACAAAACCCCTTCCTTATCCTCATTTGCTTGTCTCTCAAAGCTACGGCATAGTGCGTGCATCAGAGAAATCGCTGTTCGAACACCTGCGATGCAAACAGCATCAAAACCCACTCTGCGTTTACCTCCAGCGCAATCCGAACGTTTGGCGGATCTGCAAATCGGGATGGCTCCTGCTGATGCCACAGTATAACAGGAGTTGGCGTTACTCACAACAGGATTTTGTGTGCTACTGGTCGAGATTCTCGTTGACCTGGAAGTGAGAAACCAGTAAGATTCTCACACGAGTTTTTCAATTGTTCCCGTAGAGCGTGCAGCTTGCTCGTTTCCTGGTGCAAAACCAGGATAGATAGTTGGACACATGTGTGTGGCTTCGTGAGTCCGGAAGGACGTTGAACGTTGGAACGTTGAACGTTCAACGGAGCCGGGCAGCACAGCGACGCTCGTTTCCTGAATAAGGTTGTCCAACTATCCCTGCTGAGACGACACGAACCAACAAGCTGGCAGCATGCTCTGCTTCCTTTCCAAACGTCCTCGCCCTCCAAAGGATAGAGGGTGCTATCTGACCATGAAGTCAAAATGAGACCGCGTTTTCAGGAATATCTGAAAGAAGGTCATCTGTGGCATCTCTTGCACATTCATCGGATCTGAAACACTTCAGATCCCGCCGCATGATCGAAGCCTTCCGTCTTGGCATCGTCCCCTACGATTGCGTCCAGGAATTCATCTTCGGACGTTCAGGGGAGGCTCAATCTTTCATGGATTGGCTGGGTCAATCCGACTCAAGTACCATGCTGGCAGTCGGTGAATATGGGGCAGGCAAGACCCACTTCCTCCACGATGCCTACGGAAAGGCGATTCAAGCGGGATATGCAGTGGCCCTGGTTGAGATGGATGCGAATGAATCCCCTTTCCACCGCCCAAAACGAGTTTATCACCAGCTTGTCCAGACACTTCGATTTCATCTCACCACAGATGGCACGCGCCAGTTGAAGGGATTTCGCAGTCTTATCAGGATAGCATTGGATGGCGACGCCTTCGACGACCATATCTACCTCAAGTGCCTGGGCGGCCGAACCCTGGATGAGACTCTCTGGGACTGGATCGAAGGGCGTGACACGAGTGTTCGTCCACCCAACATCTACGAGAGCATGAAGTTCGATCCTGTGCGCGCTGACTTTGGGGCCCTGGAGCGCGGGCTCCAGCGGATGGAAGAATCGCTCCGCGAAGTCCAGCGGCTCTTTGACGGCACAGGGACAAAACTCTCCGCCGGTTACACACGGCTTCCCGGACTGTATCCCTATTATAAGGCGGCAAATATCTACTGCTATCTCCTGAGCGCGCTCGGTTGGGTTGCAGAAAAGGTCCTGGGACTCAAGGGCCTGTTGCTCATATTCGACGAAGCGGAAAACGTCGACCGATACGACAACCTCTATCAGGCCGACAAGAGCCGGAACTTCCTGAAAGCTCTGATTCGCACTGCAAACAACGAGGAACGCCTCCTTGATGCCCCACAGTACACAGGTCTCGATTACTGTCGGATGGGTATCGGGCCGCGCATTCCATTTCTCTACAAACCATCGAGCGGTCTGAAACTTCTTTTTGCCTGGACACCCGTGGACATCCTCAACAGTTTCCCGGAATTGCAGGCGGCAGTGAGAGTCGATCTCGCCCCCCTGACGGAGAAAGCGCGGAGGGAACTTCTTCTGCACCTATCATTGCTTTACAGAGATGCCTATGAAGGATTCAATGAGGATTTCTCTCATGACATCACCGAAAGGATCTTTGATCAGGTCAGGGCGCAAGGAGATCGAACACGCCTTTTTGTCAAAGGTTCCGTGGAGGCATTGGACTTGATTCGGACGGGAGTTCTCGACCAATGATGGATGCGATGCAAGTTGCCACTATCCGCCGTCGCCTCAAGTACGCCTGGTCTCCGTTCTTCAATCGGTTTGGGCGACTCACATCGACCCAGATTCAGGCGATCCCCAGGATTTTGGATGGCGCCAATGTGGTGATAGCGACTCCGACGGCCTCCGGCAAGACAGAAGCCGTCGTTGCCCCGGTCGCAGAACGCTGCGTCTCGGAAGATTGGAATGGGCTGTCCATCGTCTATATCGTGCCAACGCGTGCTCTTGCCAATGACACGCTCGTGCGCATTCAGGGCGCGCTTGCAGACATGGGACTCACAACGACACTCAAACATGGGGACCGACCTCGTTTGCCCACCCGTAGTCTGCCTGACTGTCTCATCACCACGCCGGAATCGCTGGACTCTCTCCTCTGCCGTCGCTCGCAAGTGTTTGCCCATTTGCGAACGATGATCCT
>JAJRTO010000341.1 GCA_024278235.1 Candidatus Poribacteria bacterium | reverse complement strand
GTTGATCATTGCCATCGCAACGTGAATGGCGGCCGTTCCCGATGTGCTGGTCACCGCATGTTTCACACCGTAGAGTTCTGCAAATTCTTCGCTGAATTGCCTGGATTTATCTCCTCGAAACAGAGTCCCTGACTTGATAACGCTTTTCAGGTGACGGAGTTCATTTCTCCCGAGTTCTTTCCTTGACAGTGATCTTAAGTGCAGTTGTCTATAGGTTCGCCGGACAGATGCTATCCTGGATTCTTCATCTGTCTTGACAGCGATCTGTGCTAAGCTGCGAACGACTTTATATGCCCGTCCCTGGCCCAGACATGCTTTAGCCATCTTGAATACCAGGTAACGCAGATTTTCCAATGACATCCCGATCCCTCCTGAAAGAGATTCAGTACCTCACATTTTCGCCGTAGGAGCGTCTTCCTGGACGCGATCATCGTGGCCGGGAGGCCACTCCTACCATAGAACTGTGATCTACTGAGATTATATTTGAAGCCCGACTTTTCCAGATTCCGCAGGTGTCTTGTCAGGTTTCCTTATCTGGAGCAGAAGACTCACCAGTTCCTTAATCAATTGTCGGCCAAAGAGCATCATCAGCCCCATATAGCTAACGATGCCTGCAGTAACACACAAGAATAGAGTAACGGGGTTGCTTGTCTGCAAACTGTATTTCAGGTATCTACGCAACACATAGACGAGGATCCCCATTCCCAGGGCCATGAGAAAGGTCCGAACGAAGTTCTGAAAGAATTCGGTCATGGGGAGTTTGATCAGTCTCAATACAATATAATACTCAGGTAGTATCCACAATGAGGCCGCCACAGCATAAGCAATCGTAACCCCCTCGATGTTCCACCGGAGTCCGACAGCAAAGGCCGTCACTGCCATACATATTTCTACCAGACTCCACTTGAACATGATGTCTGTTCTCCCCTGAGAGTAGTAAATCCAGCCGACAGTTGTTTCAATGGATTGTTGCATACCCACGACACAGAGCACTTGCAGCAGAAGGATAGCGCGGTTCCATTGGGGGCCGTACACAACTTGTATCAACTCAGGCGCTACGACCAATAGGCCCAGCATCATCGGAAAGGTAAAGACTGACACATAGCGGGTCGCCCGCAAATAGACATCCCGTGTCTTGGGCAGATCACCCTGAATAGTTGAGAGTGCAGGAAATAGTACCCGTCCCAACACCCCAGATATATTCTGGAGGGGATACAGCATGAATTGATAAGCACGGCTGTAATAGCCGAGCATTGCAGGGGACAGGAACCTTCCGATCAGCAGGTTATCCAGATTACGATTGCAGTAGTTGATGAGGCTGAAACCGAGCAGATTGAAGCTAAACCCAAAGAGTTCCTTGAGCCGATCCCAGCGGAAGATCCACCGAGGATGCCATCTTGAGGTGCTCCAGAGTAGTATCCCATTGAAGGTGCTTCCCAGTAGTGCCTGCGCAACAATACTCCATACCCCGAATCCGTTGAGCGCCAACACAATAGCAACCACGCCGGAAGTGGTCATCGCTATGGTCTCGATGATAGCAAGCTTTTTGAACTCGAACCTTCGGGTGAGAATCGCCTGGTGAACAATACTGAAAGAAGCGATCAGAAACTGTAATCCGAGAGCAGAAGCGATTGGTACCAACAGTTTTTTGCCATAGAAGTAAGCAATCGCAGGGGCCAGTCCTATCATCAGCAGTGTGAGAAACAAGCCCATCACGATGTTCACCCAAAAGACTGAAGATAGGTGTTCCTCCGTAATCTCCTTCCGCTGAATCAGTGCAGCACCGAGTCCCAGTTGACTGAACAGTTCGATGACACCTGAGAAAACCAGGACCATGGCAACAAGGCCAAAATCACTGGGTAGAAGCAGTCGGGCCAGGACAGCGCCAATGCCAAACCTGAATGTCTGCTGAACAAGTTTCGAACCGCCGAGCCAACTGACTCCGGTGACGACACGGGACGTTGAGGTTACTTGTGTCCTATCCTTCAGGGCTGCATTGTTCAAGATCCTGCTCCTGTATGGAGAATTTTGTTGTGAACTTGCTGTATCCATGGATCGAAGGCATCGCGGCTTCAGCCCATCGCAACACTTGTTGCAGGCCGAGAACCGCATAGATCAGCAGGAACGGCACAAGAGGAACACGAAATCTGGCAGCTCCCCAAAAGATAAATACGCCAATGAGAGTTGCAAATACATGAAAGTTCAACAGCCACTCCCGGGAGCTTCCCCGCACGAGAGCCTTGAATGTATAGACCCAACCGATGATCATGAATGGAAGCAAAGCTCCATATGATACGAGGACGACGAGATTAAGCAGTGTGTTCGGTGTTCCAAGCCAGGGATTCCAGAATCGAAGGAATTTGTACATCAGTAGACGAGGGATACTTCCTGGATGAGTTCGAAGAAACTGAAAACCGAGTTCCCATTCTTTTTTGTCACGTGCGATCTCCGTCGGCAGGCTACTGACCAACTCCTCCTTGCCAGGAAGCTCAGAAGTGCTGATCCAACCGCCGTGAAGAGCTTTCTCTGCCAGGACACGCTCATTGTTGCTGCCCCAGAAAGTCGATCCTCCATTAGTCGTCATGCTCATGAAAGTACCATGCACGCGGTGGTTTCGCATTGCCCACGGAGCCATTGTGAGGATCTGAACCGCCGCGATGATCAATACGCTCACCGCTGCAAGTCTCCATCGTTTCCGGTAATGAAGCACCGCCCAAATAGCGATCATCGGCATCAATAGTAGAACGAGCGGACGAATGAGGGCAGTCATACCAAAGAGAACTCCCGCAAGGATGGTCCTCCCTATGCACAGTTTATCTGCCGGATACAATAGGCACCAGGTTGCCGACAGTAGGAGCAGCGTATACAGAGGCTCCGAGAGAAAATGAATGCTGTAGTATGCATGGTGTGGATACAAGGCTAACAGGAAAGCGCACAGGAGAGCCCACGGCTCGCTCGTGAATCGCCGTGCAGCCAGAAACAGTATTACCACTGTCATCGCACCGATCAGCGAAAATGCGACCCGTGCTGCGAAGTAATTCACACCAAAGAGTTTGTAGATACCCGCAAGAAAGAGTGGGAATCCAGGTGCTCGAAAAGATGTCGGCTGCTCCCATAGCTGATAGCCTTTGCCGGATATGAGGTTCTGCGCCAGTTCATCAAACTCCCGGGCGTCTGCTCCCATACTATCACCCGGTGGTGCATTCAATCCTTGAAACAGTCCGTTCATGGCAATCCGGACACCCAACGCAAGGATGAAGATACTTGCTACCAGGAGCGTCTGGTTGTTCATGTGATGTCGCAACCAACTTATCACGATGCCTTTCCAATCCTTTCTGGATATCCGTCAGCCAGCCTCAGTAGATCACAATTCTATGGTAGGAGCGGGCTCCCGGCCGCGATGATCGCGTCCAGGAAGACTCCTACGGTGAAAATGTGAGGGACTGAGCCTGTCGGTCAATCAGTTCCTCACGCACCGCATAACAGGCTTTGACTCCATGGGCGACTACTTCAGCACGCTCACCCGGATCTGATGTCGTCCCTTCAGCTTCAGCGTGAAACTGAGTCTTCGTTGTAAACTCGATAAGGCGGTGAGAACTGGAGTTCCATCCACCAGGATCTGATACACTTCATCGGGTTTCACATCACAGAGCAGGTTCCATACTTTTCCTTTGGCTTCGATCATGTAGTTTGCTTCCTGCAGGATGTTTTCCTGTGTTGAGAACAGAATGGCAGTATCCTCTATTTGAGCACCGACGACCGAATCTCCCTGAATGCGTTTTGCACGCAGTGAATAGTTGTCCGATGCGTGTGTCGCTACCAGAACATGGAGAAACAGGTCATCCCGGCGTGCTTCTGCTGGCGACACTTCAATACGCCAGGCTCCATAGGATGACTTTCCCGGATCGAACTGTTTTCCATTCACCCAGGAGTCTTTGACTCCCTCTCCACCGATTTTAAGAATCGATCTCTTCTCGGGAAAGATGCTCTGAGTAATGAGCTTTCCCTTTTCACCCGTATAGATAATGGTGTCTCCTGGAAGTTCATATTCTCCCTCTGTTATATAACGCTGCCCCTCATTTCCCAGAGGTTCACCAACGAAATGGAGTAACCACTTTTTGGTGTACTCCGGTCTCAGGGAGCGAACACGGTCAAATACGATGACCATCTTGGGTCGCAGGAAGACCAACTGGCGGGTGAAATTCTGTACCTTATCCTGTCGATAGGCATTGGTGGCATCGCCCAACACGTAAACATAGTCTCGTGTGTCCTCGTAACGTTTGATGTCTCCGGTATCATAGATGTGTTGGCGCTCCAACCAGTATTCCACGCTTTCCGCAGCCCAACTTGCATACGTATCATCCCAGGAAGTCTCCCCTAATTTCCAGGCTCGTTGTCCCCCGTCATTCACACCTTTGTAGCCGCCACGCATGTCGTCCCAGGAATACCGCTCATCCGGATCGAACACGAGCATCGAGTTGTGGGCGATGGTTCGCGCATAGTAGTTGTTCGCGTATTCGCTGTTCGCCCAGGTGTAAACACCGCTATCGATGGCCAGGTCTTCATACTTCCAGATGGTGAAGCTGTTCTGATCCAGGTGCTGGTGGTATTCGAAATGGTCACCACATTGGAAGCTCACCCAGGTGGCGTCTTCAGTCCAATCCGAACGCATATACACGGCACCGGTTCCCTCGGCATAATGCGAGAGAGGGATTCGAGCCGACAGGCGGGAACGTGCTGAGGCTTGTGGGTTGTACCACATGACATCATCGACAGATGACCAATCATGAGGCATCTTGTTCGCCGGTGACTGACTCACCCAGTCCTGGGCGTACCATGCCATCGGTTCTCCGGGAAATCGTCGGATCAACATCAATACACTGGCACGCAGATAATTCTGATGTCCCTTGAGATAACGTCCGCCATCGCCATGAATGTAGGGCTGGCGAAAGAATCTGCCATATTCTTCGTGTATTCCAGGATAGCTGTGGAATAGAGAAAAAGCGAGGCGATCTCTATAGAAGGGGATCCTCTCGAACAGGTTCTCACCTGTAACAGTCAGCACGGCTTCAGCGTATTGTATCAGTCGGAGCACTGTTCCTGCCCCATAACCAGAGCTTTCTGCCCATGCCCCGCCATTGCCAGAAAAACGCAATCCGGGCTCAATCATCTCCGCATACCGTATGATCCGTGCATTACGGATCATCTCATGAGCGCGTGGATTGTCTCCTTCTGTCGCATACCCCGCAATGCCGAATGCCCACATCAAACCGACAGCATAATTGTGCCACGGTGTTACGTATTCGTCCTCTAATTCCTTGAAGGCATCGTTAAGCCACTGGATCATAGTTTTGCGTTGCTTCGACGATAGCTCAGGATAACACCAATCGTACACGAGGGCGATTGCTACCATGAGAGGAGGCGTTTCGTTCAGGTTGTCCGTGGCTTCCTCCTGCATCTCCGCAAGGACGGTGCTGATGGCTTGCTGTGCATAGTGACGTTGACCCGTGACCAGATAGGACAAGGCGTAGGAACGGGCCAGGTATTTGGAATTGTAATGGTTCTGCCCATCGATATATTTCTTGAAACGGACCCAATCTGCTGTTGATTTCGCAGCCTTCTCACCTACGAATTCGAGCAGTCCAGGAGTCACCCAGATACGAGGACGTTCGACGGATTCTCCGGGGCGGCAGGTCACCAAGAGGAAGACGCTTAGCCATACGAACCATGCAAGTGCCGGGCGTATGCTTGCAGAGAGACGGCAGGTTTTGGATGGTATACTCCGGATTGCTGAATGAAAGAATCTGACCCCGGAATGTGTTCTCTGAAATGGGTGGTTGTCTTGCTGGAGCCGCAACCGATTATTCCTCATCATAAAGCCATACGTGGATCAAGGATCTTGTTTTCATTTACCAACAGGATCTGGTGGGCCTCCATAAGGGACTCAAATGTCCCTGCATCTGTCCAGCGACCTTCGACGATACTGTACTCCAGTTGACCTCGGCGGATGTATTCATTATTGACGGAGGTGATCTCGTATTCCCCTCGTGCTGAGGGTTCGATGGTACGGATAATGTCGAACACTTGCTCATCATAGAGATAGGCTCCAACCACCGCATAGTTGCTCTTTGGGTTTTCAGGTTTCTCTTCGATTGCGATGATATGCTGCTCATCTAAAGCTGCAACGCCATATCGTTCGGGATCTCCCACCTGCTTCAGCAATACCCGAGCCCCCTTCGGTTGATTCCGGAAAGCCTCGACGACAGGCCATATACTATACTCAAAGATGTTATCAGCCAACAGCACCACCATCCGATGCTTCGCCGCAAAATTATCCGCCAGTGCAAGGGCCTGTGCAATGCCGCCCGCTTCCTCTTGCACACGGTAGGTAAACTCGCACCCGAGATCTCGCCCACTACCGAGTAGATTCACAATATCTCCCATGTGACTTGTACTGGTGACAATCAGGATATCAGTGATCCCGGCGGAGACCAGTTGCTTGACGGGATGAAAGATCATTGGCTCCTTGCCGACAGGCAGAAGATGCTTATTGGTCACTTTTGTTAGAGGATAAAGGCGTGTTCCCAGACCTCCTGCGAGGATAACACCTCTGATCGGTTTCTGATATACGAATGGGGTATTTTGACTGGTTTGCATAAGTTTTCCTCTTTCCCAGAGTTGACCAGGAATCCGGAAACTCCTCGTTCACCTCTAATAGAAGCAAGATGCATGCCTATATGGCTACTGCACTTGAACAGGGAGATGTAAAGACAACCGTTTCCACAAAGAAAATGCGGATGTTTCATACAGGCAACATTCTGATTGCATACGGCAACATACTGGGCTTGCTGATCCTCTTATCGGTCAGGGAAATCACGTGCTTTAGAGTATATGCAGGAATATGCATAATTGCTTGTGGTTTGCAAACAGTTGCAGAGCAGAGAATCTCGCCTCAAACGCACGATGCCAGACCTGGTCTGCATTCTTTCACCCCGGTTCATTGGCATGCTCCTTGCGTCCACCTGTTGTCAGGACCTTCTCGCGAGGGGGACTTAAACAGTCTAATCGGAGCAGCGTGCTGGGGGTGGTGGAATCCACACTTGCATACGATCCCGCGTGTATTCTCGGGAGTAGATTATCATCAAGTGAGCCAATACCGACACGTTGTAAAATCCTACTAATGTCTAACTCAATGAGGCTAGGAGGAGTTTTCGATGAAGGTTACGTTGCTATCCCTTCTCAAGGGCAACCAGAAAGGACTGATTCTGATTGAGTATGCAGTCCTGGCAGCTCTGATGCTCGGCGTTATGCTACCTGCTATTGCTATGATAGCAGATAATGTCCTGGACATCTTGAATGACCTCGCTGAGGATCTGGATGTCATCGATGACCTGGTTGCTGAGATCGATTTAGGTGACACTGTCGAAATGCCTGAATCGAACGAAGATGACGACTCAAACGATATCTAGTTCACTTGAGCAGACAACGGGATGATGGGATTAAGTGCTGGTAGATACGCCAGTTAGAGGTTAGGCGAAGTTTTCGCAGGCTTCGCCTTCCTTATTTTCACTTTTACTATTTCTGAGAATTGAGAGGAATCTCCAATGAAAGTTACGTTGCTATCCCTTTTCAAGGGTAACCAGAAAGGACTGATTCTGATTGAGTATGCAGTCCTGGCAGCTCTGATGCTCGGTGTTATGCTACCTGCTATTGCTATGATAGCAGATAATGTCCTGGACATCTTGAATGACCTCGCTGAGGATCTGGATGTCATCGATGACCTGGTTGCTGAGATCGATTTAGGTGACACTGTCGAAATGCCGGAATCGAACGAAGATGACGAT
>JAJRTO010000340.1 GCA_024278235.1 Candidatus Poribacteria bacterium | reverse complement strand
TCAGGCAGCTCGACCGGGAGCGTGGTTGCCTCGGTCGTGTATCGCATGGCGATACCTCCTTTGCCGACAGCGACCATCCCCTCCGGAGACATCGCAATATCGTAGAGGTCGTTCTGAGTGCCGCTATCCTGGGCCTCCCATGTCTTGCCACCATCTGTCGTTGTGAGCAAAGTCCCCTGATCTCCTGCGACGAGACCGTGTTGGGCATCCGCAAAATAGACGCGGTTGAGGTTCACCTGGGTTCTACTGAACTGGGGCTTCCAGGTGTTACCTCCATCGGTCGTATGAAATATCTCCCCGAACTGTCCCACGACCCATCCTGTTTCAGAGTCGATGCAATGCACCGCATAGAGTTCATTGAAAGAATTGCTCGTCTGTTGTTCCCACGTGAGCCCGCCATTGGCGGTGTGCATGATGATCCCCGGCCAACCGACGATCCAACCTTCATTTCGATTCAGGAAGAAAAGACCTTTGAGCGATTGCCACTGCGCTGGATTCTGAGAGATCCACGATTCACCACCATCGGCGGTGTGCAGCACTGTGCCAAGCTCCCCTACGATCCAGCCTGTCAGCGGATCGACAAAGGCGACGCTGTTCAGAATGTAACCGGTGCCACTATTTTGACGCTCCCAGCTTTTGCCACCATCTGTGGTGTGAACGATGATTCCGCGTTCGCCGACAGCCCATCCCTCCTGATCACTGATGAAAAAGAGACCTTGAAGATTGTCCCAGAGATCTGTTTCGATCTCCTGCCAGGTCTGTCCTCCATCCTGGCTCATGGCGATGGTACCGCGGCGGCCAACGGCAATCGCTCGATTGCTGTCAGCAAACTGAACGGCCTCCAGATCATTGGCAGTCGTACCGCTCACGATGTCCCAGGTTTTACCCCCATCCCGGGAATGCATGATTAAACCGTACCAACCCGTGACCCACGCCTCCTTCTTGCTCACAAACTGTATGGCCGTCAGAGCATTCTGAGTGACACTTTCGAGGAGTTGCCAATTTGCCCCTCCATCTTCAGTCCGAGTCATGTAACCCGCGTCTGCAACAGCAAGTCCGAGCTGGTTGTCCAGCATGTGGATGTCATTGATCGTATAGCGCACATGGCCATTGAGTGGAATGCGGCTTTCCTGGCGTTCCCAGGTTTTACCAGCATCGATTGTATGGAAGATCGAGCCGTCACTGCCGGCAACCCAGCATTCTTGCTCGTTCAGGAAACAGACACTTTCGTTATCGTTGATGAGCCGATCTCTCTCTCCTTCGTACCGGTTGCTCTGTTCCTGCCAGGTATTGCCGCCATCTACGGTACGGTAGATCCGATCCACCTCTCCGACGACCCAACCATGATATCGGTCAGGGAACGCGACGGCATTCATGGCAAAATCGCTCACGTCTCGAATCCGTTGCCACGTTTCTCCACCGTTCTTGGTAGCGAGTACATCGCTGTCTTCCCCAACGACCCACCCTATCTGTGAGTTCGCAAAATAGACATCCTCCAGCAGAGCAGAGGAACCGCTTTTCTGAACCCGCCAGTATCGCCCACCGTCTGTAGTAGCGATGATCGTTCCCTGATCCCCAACAGCCCATCCGTTCTTAGGGGTTGTGAAATACACGCCTCTCAGATCGGCTTCTGTCATGCTTTCCTGTCGATGCCAGGTCTTCCCTCCATCGTTCGTGCGGATCACGGTCCCTTCGAGACCGACAATCCAACCGTTCCGGGGATCCGTGAAATGCAAATCGGTGAAGTTGGTTTCCCAATCCGCTTTCCTGGTGACTTCCTCACGAACACAACCTATCTGCCATATAAGCACAACCGCCAGTAAAATATATAAAGTATTTCTCAGCATCGTATGTTTTCCGTTCCCTGTATTTGATGGATACAGGGATGATACCCCTGGTGGTGATCGCTGTCAAGTATTCTCAGTCGTTCACATGTTCTTCAGTTGCTCCCGAGGAATTGATAAGTCCGTCAGCGTGGGTTTTTGCATTTGCCAATCCAAGTTGAGCGCAAAAAACGTCAGAATTGTGAATTACTCATTCCAGGGACCCGTCCAATCCGTACCAATATGGTTGACTTATTGTCCGGGAAAAGTTATGATATATAACTGTGAGGACGAAACGTGTGACCAAGATCTGGTGAGGAGAGACTACAATATGAACAAATCTATTATGCATGCTCCGGAAGTGCTCAACGAAGCTTACGATTATGAACTCCCATCCTCCTTCTCACGGGGTATGCGTATTGACATCCGTGGTATTACCATTCTACTTATCTCTGGTACGGCGAGCATCAACGAAAGTGGCGAAACAATTCACATAGGTGACTTCGAGGCACAAACATGGCGCACTTTTAGGAACATCACTGTACTTCTTGAATCAGAAGGTGCTACGTGGGAGGATGTTGTGCGCACACGCTGCTATCTGCGCGATATTGATCGAGATTACGCGCTTTTCAATAAGATCCGTACCCAGTTTTTCCAAGAACAGGGCTTGACTCTTCTTCCTGCAAGTACGGGGGTAGAAGCCCGCCTCTGCCGCCCTGAACTCCTTGTTGAAATAGAAGCGATGGCAATGATTGAATCCGACTGAGGATGATTGCTACTCCATAGAATGAAAGGAGAGTGGCCTTTCCCGACATCCATCCTGGATAACACACATTCAGGCCACGATGTTCATGATGCTCCCGCAAATTCTGTTTCTCCTGCTTTTCTGTGTAAGCTCCGTTTTATCTGGCGATTCGCTCGATAGATTACGGAGCATCGGCAAGGCACACTATGAAGAAGATCGGTTCGAGCAGGCTATCGAAATTCTGGAGGAGTGTGTCCGTCGCAGTCCCAATACAGCTCCGGATCGCGTAAATCTGGGGATTGCTTATATCGCCCAGAAACGCTATGAGGAAGCTATCGAGTTGTTCGAGGAAGCACGCCAACTCCAGCCCAACCTGCCCCATATCGACTACAACCTCGGTATCATCGCGAAACGCCAGGGACGCTTTGAAGATGCTGTTCGACATCTCGTTGCAGTCACTCGCCTTGATCCTGCCGATCCAGATGCGCGATACAATCTGGGACTCGTGTACTTGAGGCTCAGAAAGCAGTCAGAGGCCGTTGAACAGTTTCAAAAATGTGTTGAATTGGAACCAGAGCACGCAAGCGCGTACTACCATCTCATGCGCGATGCTCTCAAACGAGGAGACCAGCAGGAAGCCGATGATCTGCTCAAAATCTATGAACGGCTGAGAGATAGTACGAGCGAGGAACGGCGCACTGTCACTGCCCTTGAGAGTAGCGTTTACACAGCGCTGATAGATATTCATGAAGGAATTCCACCCAAGATCCAACCGTCACCGATTCAGTTCCACGATAAGACGGATGCGTTCCTCGGAGGTCAAAGCATACCGGGGCAAAATCCTGTGTGGATAGATCTGGACAAGGATGGCGATCTGGATCTGTGGACTGGAGAAGCGATCTACCGTCGTGACGAGGGGGGATTCACTGATATTACTGATAGTATTGAGGTTCCCGTTGAGCCCGTTGCGATTGCCGCCGATCTGAACAATGATGGGTTGACCGATCTATGGACAGTGGAAGGACATGTTTATCAGAGCAATGGCGATGGGACATTCGCTGATGTCACAGAAGCCACCGGAATCTCTCCGCAAGGTGCAGATGCCTGGCTCCTGCTCGATTACGATCACGAGGGTGACCTGGATCTCGTCATTGCGGATGCCAACGGTTGTAAGCTCTACCGAAACAATGGCGATGGGACCTTTACTGATGTCACTCAGGAAGCCGGCATCCGAAGCGGTGGAGGGGTTGGCACTCGCCTCTATTTCTCTGATCCAGACAATGACAACGATGTGGACTTCTACCTGGCGCGTCCGGGTGAATCCGTTGAACTCTACCAAAACCGACGCGGCGGCAAGTTTGACAAAGTGGTGCTTCCATTTCGCTCCACAGGCCACCTCGCCATAGGTGATTATGACAACGATGGGTCCTTTGACCTGGTTCTCTTTCAAGAGGGACTCTGCCTGTATCGCAACCGGGGGAACGCCCGTTTTGAGCAGGTCAAACGTCTGGCGACCGAGCAAACAGCCATACGAGAACTGCATCCTGTCGATGTGGACAACGATGGATTTCTGGATGTACTGGTGATCTGGTAAGATGGGATTTCGATATTCCGTGGGCCAGAGTTTGAAGATGTCACCGCATCCAGCGGGCTCGCCGGTGATTTTCTGTGCGCGCTGCCTGCGGATGCGGATCAGGACGGTGACCTCGATCTGCTATTTGTGGAAGAAGAAGGCCCGTTGAGGTTCTTTGAGAACCAGGGCAACCAGAACCGCTGGTTAGAACTGACTCTGGAGGGGATCAAGAACAACCGCCAGGGTTGGATGAGCAAGGTTGAAATCAAAGCGGACAGCTTCTATCTCAAACGTGAAGTCACGTCGAGCAGGACTCTCATCGGCGTTGGACCGCGTGCTCAGGTCGATGTCGTGCGGTTGCTCTGGCCAAATGGCGTCGCTCAAAACCTTATCGATGTACAGACCAACCAGAGCCTCCACCTGGAAGAAAAACAAGGGATGCCGAGTTCCTGTCCTCTTTTGTTCACCTGGAACGGCGAACGGTTCGAGTATGTCACGGATCTCGTGGATGCCGGAGCGTTGGGCGTGCCGTTGGCGCCCGGGGAATACTTGAAACCGGATCCGGACGAGTATGTCAAGATCCGAGGCGAGCAATTGCAGCCTAAAGATGGCTTCTATGAACTACGTGTGACTGCGGAACTGCATGAGGTCATCTATCTCGACTCGCTGGAACTCTGGGTGATCGATCATCCGGAGGGGACCGAACTCTATCCCAATGAAGCGTTCGGCGCACGTCTGGAAAATGCAGCACCCATTCAGATCGTTGAGGACAGTCGGCCTCCCATCGGAGCGTGGGATCAATATGGTCGAGATGTCCTTTCACTGGTGAAAACCCTCGATGGAAAGTACCTGGTTGATTTCACATTACTCCCCAGGTATCAGGGACTTGCCAGCACGCACACCCTTACGCTCGATATAGGGAATTCCGGGGCTGCACGTACCGTACTCTGGTTCACAGGTTGGATTGACTGGACGGATGGGAGCAGCAACCTTGCCGCATCTCAGCATAGCCAGTTACAAGTGCTGGAACCTCGTGTTGAGGCCTGGCGAGATGGAAGCTGGCAAATCGTCGCGGACCCGATGGGTGTCCCTGCGGGGCACAACAAGTCAGTCCCCATCGAATTAGGTGAACATGATGGCCGGGTGCGTCTCACGACCAATCTGCGCCTTTACTGGGATCAGATCGCGGTCAGTCACCTTATCCAGGAACGCTCTCAGCCGGATGCACAACTGCACCCATTGGAGGCAGAACTGCACCAGCGTGGGTTCTCCGAGATCCAGCGGGATAGCCTGACATCCCCGAGCATCTTTCGCTATGATCGTGTGAATCAGGGATCCCCATTTGTGAGTTTCCAGGGATATTTCACACGTTATGGCGACGTGACAGAATTGCTTCAGCAACCCGATGATCGATACGTCATCATGGCCCCCGGTGATGAGATCGTTTTGCGCTTTCTGGCTGTGGCATCACCACGTCCGGGCTACGTTCGCGATTATCTTCTCTACGCGCATGGTTGGCTCAAGGACGGAGATCTGAACACGGCATTCGGCACGACCGTGGAACCATTGCCTTTCCATGCGATGTCCAACTATCCTTACCCTCCTGGTGAGGCATATCCCAACGATTCCAAACATCTAACCTACCGTCGGGAGTACAATACCCGCAAGGAATCAGAGGCTCCGTAACCCTCAAGCTCGTCGAGCCGGGGATGACCCGCTACCGGGTTTCCGGAAAGTTGGGGAATAATACGGAATGCAGTTTAAAAATTGCCGCTTTGAGAAATCCCCCTCAATCCCCCTTTACGAAAGGGGGAAGCTATTCCCCCCTTTGCCAAAGGGGGGAGGGGGGATTTGAGATCTCCCTGCGTTGGTGCAATCTTAGACTGAAAACGGTATAAGCTGACGCTTCCCACGACAATAGACGAGTGTTCATGAGGCCCGAAGACATCCAGACGTTGTTGGCAGAGCATCTCCCCTACTTTGACATCCGGCGTTCAGAGGATGGTACTCGGTGGCACTTTCTCTACAATGGTCAGATAATCCTGGCGGAGCATTGGGGACTTTTCGAGCAGTTCACGAGTGCCATCGGATTCCCTCTCGATTTCTCAAGTTCCCTGTATGTTGGGGTGAGCGTTTCTCATGAAGATCTGATTGCAGGACTGGCCCTGTTGACCCCGTCAAAGAGTTCAGATTGATCGTATTTTCTCTTATATCCCCATACCTGAATCATACGAGCATCTTGTAAGGAGCGCATTCCATGATACATCGAATCACGTGCGTCGTTCTTCTGGCAATCACGCTGATGTGGACGGATCCAATATCTGCGGAATCACCTGATGTCGCTGTCCCTCGACCTGAGGCCGCTGCCCCTCGGTCCGAAGAACCAGCCACTCGCTGGGGGATCGGATTACAGGGTAATTTTCCACTGTGGGGTGGGTTGAGCGCGAAATACACAGGATTAGGAAAAGTGCATATCCAACTTATCGAGCATTATGTCCAGGATGGAGATGAATACAGTGCGATGATAGGGCTCCAGGTACCCTTTACCGTGGCGGACTACACCTGGACGAGAGTGTATATCGCCCCTGGTGTGGGCCTCCGTAGAACGAAAGAGGATCAGATGCATCATGTCACTGCTGAAGTCCAGCCAAAACCTGACCACTTCAATCCTGGAATGCAGATTCGGACGATCACAGAAAACACAATAGGTGGTGCATTCCTTTTCGGCGTTGAACTCTTTCTGGATCAGCTCTTCGGTTCCGGGACTTCGCGCTACGGTGTGAACATCGAGTTCGGTCAGGGAATTGGCCGGATCAACCGCGCCGCCACATGCAAGGATCTCGATGGAGAACCCCTGGGTTGTGAGGCTCTCTATGATGAGTCACCGTGGCTGCAGGATGATCCGAACGAAAAGGAAGGTACAAGCACCCGTGCTTCATTTGTGATTGGATTTGGATTTCATATTTATTTCTAGACCACCCGCATCTCCAGTCCCCTGTGAGGGGACTGGAGATGCTGCATAAAAAACAAATCAGCTTATTAAGGCCGGTGGGCTGATAGCTTCTGCTAGTATTTCAAGGATGCCCAGGTGACAGCAAGTTTCTCTACCGGATCAACCGCCGTGGGAGCGGCCACGCCAAGCGTAAACACGGTCGTCTGGACAAAATCCACTTCCCAGCCGTTGGAACTTCCTTCCTGAAACGCTGAGAAACCGATGGTGTCACCGATATTCAAGCCAAGACTCGCGAGTAAAACAGCGGCCTCTAGCGAATCCCCACCTGCGGCCCACGGAAAGTTCTCCTCGACGGTGGTTTCATCGAGCGTGTAAGCGTATATGCCGTCATCGGCGCCGCTACGACGACCAATTTGGATGAAGAAATCCGCACCTATTGGGTTTTCGACTCCGGTTGGATTTCCTTCATACTCACCATTGTTAAAACCGGTATCCACGCTGTTGTCTGCATCCACAATCCAGTGATAGTAATAGCGTTGGTCATTCTGAGGTGCAGCTTCCCCATACACGCTCATCCTGAGATACAACGTATCTCCTTCTGCAACGGCCTGTACCAATTTGACATCCCCATCGTCATCAGCAATGTCGTCTGGATCATCGATTGCCACAGCAACATCTGCCCAATCGTCAAAGTTTCCATCGATGGTAATGCCAAAGCTCAGCGTGGCACTGAGCATGAGTAACAGGCTCGCTGTCATCATCATTGATTTCATCGTGGTCGTCTCCTCATGTGAAAAAATTCAAGCTGTCGAATCAGACGAATTCCGATCCTTCCGGGATATATTATACCCACCGGGGAGGGTGTGTCAATAGCAGTTTGCTCATCTGGCCTCGTTTGGTCTTGAGTTAGGATCCGCTTTGTGCTAAAATACAGCTTACAATAGGCATCGATCGTTCTGACGTATAAGAATAGAAAGGTCCAGTGGTACAGGTGCTTCTGTACATTGGGGCTGAGTTATCACGCACGATTCAAGGAGGTCAATAATGGCAAGGAAAGTCACGTTGTTCACAGGACAGTGGGCAGATCTCGCCCTTGAAGAACTTGCTCAGAAAGCAAGCGATTTCGGCTACGATGGCCTTGAGCTTGCCTGCTGGGGAGATCATTTTGAAGTAGACAAGGCACTCGAAGATGATGCCTACTGTCAATCACGTTGGGATATCCTCAAGAAATACGGCCTCGAATGTTTTGCTATCAGCAATCATCTCGTTGGTCAGGCTGTCTGTGATAATATTGACGCTCGCCATGAAGCGATCCTCCCGGCTCATGTCTGGGGCGACGGCGATCCAGAAGGTGTGCGTCAACGCGCTGCGGAAGAGATGAAGAATACCGCCCGTGCAGCAGCAAAGCTCGGTGTCAAAGTTGTCAATGGTTTTACCGGCAGTTCGATTTGGCACCTGCTCTACTCGTTTCCACCCGTTGCACCGGAGCAGATCGATGCCGGTTATCAGGATTTCGCAGATCGTTGGAATCCCATCCTGGATGTGTTTGATGAGGTCGGTGTGCGCTTCGGCCTGGAAGTTCATCCAACAGAGATCGGTTTTGACATTGCCAGTGCGGAGCGAGCCCTGGACGCCCTTGATGGTCGTGAAGCCTTTGGATTTAATTATGACCCAAGCCACCTGGGTTATCAAGGCGTTGATTACGTCGGCTTCATCCGTCGCTTTGGTGATCGTATCTACCACGTCCACATGAAAGATGCCTATTGGTCAGATGTTCCGAAAGAGGCTGGTGTCTTCGGCGGGCATATCAACTTTGGTGACAGCCGACGCTACTGGGATTTCCGATCTCTCGGGAGAGGGAATACAAATTTCGAGGAGATCATCCGTGCGCTTAACGAGGTCGGCTACGACGGTCCGCTTTCTGTCGAATGGGAAGATAGCGGTATGGATCGCGAACATGGTGCCAAAGAAGCCTGTGAATTCGTAAAATCGGTTGATTTTGAGCCATCCACAGTCGCTTTTGATGCCGCGTTCAGTGAGGAATAAGGACTCCATGAGAGGATTTTCATAGATCTCTCATGAGGGCTTTTATACTGTCATTGGGCGAGTCAAGTGAGTGATGATGTCGATTGTGAGCACTACTTGGCTAATGATCCAGATTGGCAACGAGGCAGTGAAACCATTTGTGACTCGGGAAATCCGAGCGATCACCCTCTTAATCGTTGTCCTGGCGATCAGTTGTGTGTTCTGGTTCATCAAGCGTTTTCATCCGACCATGTTCATGGGTGAACCAGAACTTATCATCGACACGAACTCCAAACCTTCTCGATCTGAAATCGTTGTCCATGTCGTCGGAGAGGTGAACCAACCCGGGTTGGTTCACCTACCGAGAGGCGCCCGGACAGCAGATGCTATCCGGGCGGCCGGGGGAGCCACGCCGGAAGCAGATCTTGAATTACTCAACCAGGCGGCCGTGCTTGTAGATGGCAGGCAAGTACGACTACCGGCAAAACATATCAAGGCCACTGATCAGAATTCAAACGGACTCCCTGATCGATCTTTCCCCATTCCCCTGAATACGATAACTCAGTCCGAACTCGAACGGATTCCAGGAATCGGGCCTGTCACAGCAAAACGCATCCTGGAATATCGAGCCACCCATGCTGGATTCTCCTCCATAGAGGAACTCCTGAATGTGCGTGGCATTGGGACAAAATCTCTGGAGCGATTTCAAGAATACCTGGTTGTTTACTGAATGTGGCCTCAGTGGATCACAATTCTATGGTAGGAGTGGCCTCCCGGCCACGATGATCGCGTCCAGGAAGACGCTCCTACGGCGAAAATGTGAGGTGCTGGGCCTGTGTCCTTGAGCCAAATATATGAGCTAGGAGACTATTTCATGTTTATCAGGAGAAAACTCATTGTCGTTATGATGGTGGTATTTGTTGCATTGGCTGGTTGTAATCGACAGAAACCTGCGCAGAACACAGCATCTCAACCCTCTAGTTCAACCACAGCGAACCCAACGCCCATGAATCCGGGCTCTACGACACGCACTCCCCCGCCCTCCGGCGCAGGTATTGTTCCGCCTCCCCCTGTGACTGTGACGACAGAAGGAAACTCTTTGTCGCTGGCAGGGATCACTTTCGATCTTCCTGAAGGTTGGGTGAAAGAGAATCCAACGTCGAGCATGCGTCTCGCCCAATACACGTTACCAGGGGAAGCGGGGACGGCTGAATTGATCGTTTTCTATTTTGGGCCGGGGCAGGGAGGATCCGCAGACGCCAATATCACTCGTTGGGCGGGACAATTCAAGGACTCACAAGGAGAACCTCAGATCTCCCGTTTTGAGCAAGGAGGGCTCAAGCTGTCGATCGTTAGGGTGACAGGAACCTACGCGCCATCATCGATGGGAGCGATGATGCCAGCACCGCCCCCCCAATCCGATTCTGCTCTATTCGGTCTGATCGTTGAAGGTGGCCCGAAGGGATCGCTGTTCATCAGGAGCACGGGACCGAAGGCTACCATGGAAGCTCAAGATGCACTCCTCGAAGCCTTTGCACGCAGCGCTCAGTTGGCCGAGTGAGATACGTTCAATTGAATCAGGGAAATTCGGAATGTGCGGAAGGCATGGAACGCCCTTCCGTGTCCTCCATGCCTTCCGCGCATCCCGTGATTCAAAGACAAGAACACGGATCGAGAAGATTTCACGGATAGGCGGCGCACAGATCCGCGAAATCCTGTAAATCCGTGTCCTAAAGAGTGCTATTGCGCCTTCTCAATCAGCCCTGGACCAGACCACGCTAGCCCGGGGACACCGTCTCGTATCTCGCGACTGACGTACCCATCTGATGTGAACACATAGCCCTGGTACAACCCGACGCCCACGCCACGAAGCAAAGCAGGTTGCACATCCTCCTGGGACACGATTTGGCCGTTTTCCCAGTACATGTAGCGTTCCTGGATGACACCCGTGGCGAGAAACAGGACTTCCCCGGTCTCTGAATAGAGTTGCCAGGGGAAGGAACCTGTGCTGAGCGTTTTGAGTGGAGCGCCAGTATCTGGGTCCACTTCCAGCACTTTCTGCACAAGCCCTCCGTCATCCCAGGTCATGGCGACATGCCCATTGAGTACGGTGCCGTCCTGGAAGGTCATCTTGAGCGTGCCTTCGGTGAGGGCGCCCGCAGGAGCCACAAAGTATATGCCATCCTCACGTTCCTCCACCCTTAACTCACCGAAGTACACCGCTGAGGTCAGATCCAACCACCAATCTCCCTCAAACTCCCCCACCGGTCGCGGTGGATTGAGCAGATTCTGCACTTTGGTGATGTCCACGTTGTCACAACCCATCAGCCCAAATAGTAGACCGACACAAACGAGTAAACTGAGTAAACGAATCATTGAGTGTACCTCCTTTTGGTACGTGTTGCGGTTTGC
Organism: Candidatus Poribacteria bacterium; assembly: GCA_024278235.1. Classification (GTDB taxonomy): domain Bacteria; phylum Poribacteria; class WGA-4E; order JAJRTO01; family JAJRTO01; genus JAJRTO01. The sequence continues at coordinate 5,394 of JAJRTO010000340.1, read as the reverse complement.
GTGTTGCGTGGAAAAGCATCTCACGCATCACGTCTCACTTCAACGCGGCCCAGACGGTCGCGAGTTTGCCGGCGACTTCCACCGCCACGCTTCCCCCATCGGGCACACTATCGCCCGTGATGCGCACGTCGTCGAAATGTACGACCACATCCCGCGCACCAATACCGACGCCGCCTGAAGTGAAGGTGTCGTCATCGTAGGTCAGGATATGCTGGCCGTCGATGAACAACTCATAGTGACTCCCCTGAACCAGGATTCTAAGCTGATACCAGACACCGGAGGAAAACGGGAACTGGGTGGTGACGGGGAAGAACCACGCCCCATTTATCGCCAGCATTCCCCTCACAAGACCATCAGGCCTGAGGAATAGGAACGGGCAATTCGGCCCGCCCTCTGGGATCCCATCAAACGTGTCGTTATAAGTGATGATGGCCCCTTTGGGGTCGTTCGGACCGACATCCTCGGTGAACTTAAACCTCATCTCTAACGTATAATTAGACCAATTACGACTTGCCTCCAATACAAGCCAACCTCCGGTGGAACCGATATTGAACTGTCTGAAAACTAGCTCACTGTTGACCACTGTCGCCTCAGCATGTTTTTCGGAGCCGAGGACCAATCTCCAACCGTCGGTGTTGCCATCGTCGAAGTTTTCGATCCATGTGCCTGCGTATGAGAAGCCGGCCAGCAGACACAGTACCAGTAAACAACAATTGAGATAATGCATGGAATCTCCTTCCTTCAGTGAGGTAGGTCCATGGTGTTCTGAAACACGGAATTCAGGAAGACACGGAAAACATGGAGACTCCACTTCCGCGTCTTCCATACTTTCTGTACATTCCGTGTTTCAAAGACAAGAACACGCGTTCACAGATATTTACAGATGGACGTATCCTAAGATCTGCGAATCCTACAGACTCGTGTTCTACGCTTCAGAATCCGTCCTCGTTTCACGTATCACGTTTCATGCTCCCTTCTCACCCGTAAGATAAATCCCCACCCCGGTGAAATATTGGCGATCCGCACGATTAGATGATTGTAGCCGGGATGGAGCACCCCTTCGAACTGCTCATCGTCTATAATGCAGGGACTGCCGCCTTCCGTCTCGAATCGCAATTCCCCGTTCAGCCAGACGCTTACGTTGTCGTCGTAGCCGATCCGGAACTGCACCACTTGCTCGCTGAGGGATTCAATGGTCGTCCATGCGTAGGCGCACACCTGGGCGCCCGTCTGGAAGATGCGGCGGCAGTCGAGGTAGCCGTCTATGAAGTCATCGGCGGGCGTGATGGCTCGCCAGCCCTCTCCTGCCCCTTCCATTCCTGCCCCTTCCATCCTGCGACAAGGAGACAAGGGGACACGGAGACAGGGGGAAAGACGAACACCACCTTCTCCCCATTCCCCAATTTCCCAATTCCCTGATCTCCCCTGCCCCTGAGAAGCCAGCAACCGCTTCTCCTCCTCCGCTGATAAGCGTTCCCCCTCAAACAGTCCGGTGATCATCCAGCAGGGCTCAGGGATGAACCCGAGCCGCGCCAGATGCATGCCCACTTCCTCATGTTCACCCTGTTCCCGGAGAGTCGCGAGCAACCATTCCAGGATGGGGCGTTCGTGCTCCTCCGTCTGCTCCAACGCGCTCAGGATCACGACCTCCAGTGCGCCATGCTCGAAGCTCCCTACCAGGTGCTCCCAATACGCCATGTGTTCATCCAGCGAATGCACTTCCCGGGCGAAGAAACCCATCATCTCAACTGCTTCTACCTCGACATGCTCTGCCGCGTACTGTGCATAGGTGCGCGCGACATATTCATCGAGGGAATGGCTTCCATTCGCAAAGAAGCGCATCATACTCAGGACGCGCTCGTGGTCGCGCTCCATCGCGAACTGCATATAGCCCGCAGCCAGGATGGGGTGCATGAGTTCAAGGCGTTTCATCTCGTCTGGCGTAATCGCCCGTTCATAGAGACGTGCGATCAGTATCTGCGCCCGTTCCATCGTCTGGGGAATCGCCTCCCACATCCAGCGACCATCTTTCTTATCTCCGTGACAGAGAGCTGCAATAGCATCTTCCATGTCATCCACAAAGTGATCCGGCGGGCGGGAGCGCATATTGTCCACCATCCGCCAGAAGTAGTGGTATGCCTTGTCCCAATCGGCTTGATGTGCATATCCCCTTACCAGATTAGCAAGGGCTCCTATGTTGAAAGCCCAAATATCCACCAGCCCCTCATGTTCCAAAACTTTCTCGTAGGCTTGAAACATGGCTTCATACTGCCCCGACTCATGGTAAATGTGTCCTAGATAGCACCAGACATCAATCATCCGGTACCTGTTCGTTGATTCCCAGAGGCGCACAGCGCGCTGAGCATGTTCGACAGCATCCAGAGATGGCGTGTAAGACCAGAGGAGTATCGCCGTCGAAAACTCTACTTCTGCGAGGAGGTCGTTATTTCCTGATGTCTCCGCAAACTGCATCGCCTGTTGAATGGAAGATCGAGCGCCAGCCATATCTCCTGCGGCTGCTTGTGCATGAGCAAGCGTGTTGAGGACCCAGAGTTCTGCTTCCCGATCTCTCCGTCTCCGGACCCGTTGCAGGATTTGATAGAGGACACCCGGGATCGGAGCACCGTATGGATAGATGCATTGTCGACAAACACTGATGATGATACTTGTCTCCGTAGAAGCATTTATCAATGACAGTGCTCGATCCCGAGCGGCGATGGCACGCTCCCTGCTAATACGCCGGGCGTAACAGCACGCCAGTCCCATGGTGACGAGGATGTGTCGATCGTTGGTACTGGCATGGGAACGTGCCCGCTCCCAATAGCAGATCGCCTCTGAGGGACGGCCAGCCGCCATGAGAGCCTGTGCGTGCTGGCGATAGATCTCAAATCGCTGATCATCCCGGAACAGAAAGTCCGGATGGTCCATAGCAATGGTCGTATAGCGTTGAACTTGGCGGTACTGCCATTGACGCTCGTACATCGTGGCCGCAAGGCATGCATAATGAGTTGCTTTATCGGGAACCTCCGCGGCTGCATAATGATCTGCAAGGACATCCGGAGAAGTCTCAGGGGTGAGTTCCAGTTGCTGGGCAATCTCGGCATGCAGTAGTCGACGTGCTTCTGGTGCGATATTTTGATAGAGCGTTTCTCGATAGAGATCGTGCTGCCATTGAAGGGAAATAGGGAAGGCAGCAGAGGATTGGAACCAACCGATCCGCCTCAGTTGCTCGCACGCTTTTGGGACATCCACTTCAGGAAACGCCAATTGAAGTATCGACAGTTCCACAGAATCTCCTACGACCGAGGCGTATTGCAGGAGCGTCTGAAGCACTGGATCCAACAGATCTGCATGGGCGAGGATGAGCTGTTCAAGACTCGGAGGGATTTGCCCAACGTCCGGGCTCAGGATCATCCACTGAGCGGTCTCACGCAGGTAGAATGGGTTGCCGCCGGCCGATTCCAACACGCGATCCATATCCGACGGAAGCATCTTTTGTCCCCCTAGCCAATACTCTAACAGGGAACGACTGTCGCGCGTTGAAAAAGGCTGGAGATGAATCTGCCGATGGAATGGGCCATAGCGTTGTGCGATCTGATCTTCCAAAGACATACTGTATGCGACTTCTGCAGGCTGCTCGTAGCCGGAACGGCGAGTGAATAAAAAGAGCACAGAAGCATGCTCGACGGCCTGACATAGATACTGCAACAATTGGCTTGAGGCGGCATCCAGCCAGTGCGTATCCTCGATGAGCCATACCACTGGGGTTGTCTCCGTCAGCAATACGAGCCAATCACGGAGATACTGAATGGTACGATAATGGATCTGTTCGGCGGTCAACCGGTGGAATTTCGTGTCGACATTCTCAAAAGGGAGGCCCAGAAAGTCCGCGAAATAGGGAAAAGCGACTTCCAGATCAAGCGAAACCAGATGCTCTCTGAGGGCATCCGCCGATGAGAACGCAAAATGAGACTGGATCGCCTCGCGGATGGAGTGAAACAGTTGTTCCCTCTGTGCTTTTCCTTCCAGCCAGAGCAATGATTTGTCTGAGTAACGCTGGCGTAAGGTACGCAACAGATGTGTCTTGCCGATGCCAGCTTCCCCAATCACCTCTATTATTCCGGAGCCTCCTACAAGGAGGTGCTGAATGGCTTCCTCAAGCTGGGCCATTTCAGCTTGACGCCCGACCAGAACGCTCTTCTCCGGCATCTCTCCCGTCTGGATCGAAGCAATCCTGTAAGCAGCCACCGGTAATTCGGGCAACCAGACGTTCTCAAAGTTGAAATGATGACGTAATAACCAGGCGATGGATGCATCTGTGGTGATATCGGGTGATACCGCAAGATTTATCAGACTCGAGAGTTCGGGTACATGGTTCCTGAGGATCGTCCTGGCAACGCTGAGATAGAATGCTCCTTCCGGACAGTGCTGTCTCCGCAAGTCTTGTGCTGATACCATCGCACGAAACCCATCGCCTTCGCGGATCTGTTCCTGTCCATAGAGAACAGCCCAGCCTTCGCCGGGGATTTCATAACAAACACCTCCTGTACGTTCTGCAAGCTGCTTCATACGAAAAGCACAGACACATGACCGCAGCGAAGCATGAGATGTCGCGAAGCGGAGTCCAACGCCGATAAGCGGGCGACACGCCTCAATCTGTCGGCACATAATCTCCACAAAATCGGTCTCTAACTTCTTGTAATCATTTTGCAGGGCTTTCAACATCCGCTCCCGCAACTGTTGTAACGCACGGTGCAAACGCACATCCACGGAAGAGCGAGATAGGTCGAGAAAATCCGCGATCTGGGAATTGCTCAATCCTTCCATATATTTGAGAGTAATCACGATACGATTCGGCTCGGAGAGCGATTGTACGATGGAGGCAAGTTGCTCACGTGTTTCGTTATGTTCAAGGATCGCTGGGACCGCAGGCTGATCTGCCGGGAGAGCTTCTATCAAGGGTAGATTCTCCTGCTGTTGACGGAACCAATTCATGCTGTGATGATAGGTGATTGAACGCAACCAGGAGCCGAATTTTCCTGGATCTCGCAGAGAATGCAGGTGGAGATAGGCTTCCAGGAACGTCTCCTGAGCGATATCCTCGGCAGCAGAGGCATCCTGAGTCAGGTGATATGCATAGCCATGAACGGCATCCTGATATTTGCATACCAGTCGAGCGAAAGCATTCCTATCACCCGACCGAGCATCCTCTAGTGTGTGAGAGTCGGTCTTATCGGTCATACACATCCTCGTCAATATTAAAGTCTCAAGAATTGGAGAAATCTTACATAAAAAATGGAGACAGAGCAAATGAGCATGGGATGGGAAAATATCAGAGATGGAAGAAACATCAGAGATGGAAGAAACATCAGAGATGGAAGAAACATCAGAGAT
>JAJRTO010000339.1 GCA_024278235.1 Candidatus Poribacteria bacterium | reverse complement strand
TGCAGGATCGTGCACTGATCGCCAACGGCCCATCCATGACGCTGGCTGGGAAAATCGACGGAGTAGAGATCGACATAGGTGCTGCTATTCTGATGAACCCAATTCTTGCCGCCATCCTCGGTGTGTAAAATGGCTCCATTGAAGCCGACCATCCATCCTTCACGGGGCGTATGGAATGAGACGCCTCGCAAGGGCATCCCCTGGTTCGCATAAGCGGCCTTCCAGTTTAAGCCACCATCCGTTGTGTGATAGATGCTGCTGCTGGTGCCCACCACCCAACCCTCTTCCGGTGATACGAAAGCAAGCCCTGTGAGGTTTGCGCTCGTATAGTTTGGTTGAAGACACCATGTCTTGCCACCATCCATGGTGCGCACACAAGCCCCTTCCCAACCGATTGCATAGCCGTTTTGTGCATCGGTGAAGTGGACATCCCAAAGGTGATGGGTTGTGAGAGAACCGTGCGGTTCCCATGTTTCGCCGCCATTCTCAGTGTGCAGGATCATACCGAATGCCCCAACCGCCCAGACCGATTGCGAATCCCAAGCCTCGACAGCGAACAAGGAGTTGTTCTGCACGCCACTTTTTTGGAGTGTCCAATCCTGGCCGCCATCCTCTGTTCGGAGGATCGTGCCATACACTCCGACGGCCCATCCGTTCCGGCGGTCTGCAAAATAGACATCGTACAAGGCCCGGCTTTCCAGTGCAAACTGCTGTTCCCAGGTCTCGCCGCCATTCTGAGTTACGAGGATGATACCGCCGCCTGAATATTCGCCCACGATCCAACCATGAGATGGGTCCACAAAATGCACCTGCCTGAGTTCACAGCGGATCGGGCTCGGTTGGATTTCCCATGTCGTGCCACCATCTTGAGTGAACAGGATCGTGCCTTCTTCACCGACAATCCAACCCCGTTGGGAGGTTACGAAGTCTATCCCATAAAGGTCGATCTTGACGCTACCGGGCAGGCGGCTCCAACTTTTGCCGGCATCGCCGCTATGGAAGATCACCCCGTTGCGACCAACGGCATAACCATCTGCCGGGGTAGGAAAAGCAACGTCGGAGAAATGATACTCTGATGTCGCAGGGCGGATGACCTGCCAACCGGTGGGTTCCTGCCCTCCCGTCCAACACCCGGCGGCCAGAACGGAGACGACTACCAGTGGTAGTAGGACTCGCATGCAGTATCCTTCCAGTTAGAAAAGGGAATCATGCAGCGGTGGTTTTCTCTCAGGACTTGCAGTTTTCTTCGTTGAGGAACGCGGATCTGTTGAATCGGCTCCGGAGGACATGGTTTCTTCGGTTTCGAGCTGAGTTATTTCGGCATCCACGATTTCAGGTAAGTCTTCCCGGGTATCAGAAGGGACTTCACTGCCATTGATAGCGGTCATGACTTGCTTGATGCGAGCCGTGAAATCAGCAAAGAGTTCCTTGTTACTCACAGCGGCATTGAGTTCAGCGGCAAGCTCCGTCCACTGTCGCTCCGTCATGTCATTGCGGCTCTCTACATTGTAGCGGCGTTTGACGTAACTCCAGAAAGTTTGCTGCGAGATCCCCTGAGCGTCAAGCCGATCCTTGATCTTACCAGCAGTGGCAAAAGCAGATTTCTGCGCCAGCGAGATCTTATCCTGATTGGGTGGCTGCGGTTTTGAATTCTCCGTAGACGCTTGAATAGACACCTGCCCCATCCTCTGCAGATAAAAATTGAGAACTTCCTTGATGATAGGTACGGGGAGCAATTGCTTGATGGCATTCCGTTGCGCTTTATGGACGGCTTTGGTAAATGCGAAAGGATCCTCGCGGTTTCCCATACGTTTGGGCTGTTCGTAAGCGCCATAGCGCGAGTTACCCGTGAAGGTATCTGTCGCTTTGACAATCACGAGCCAGGAGTGTTCACGATCCTCATATTGTATGTCCTCGACCGCGATGCCTCCCCGGCGGTTCGCGGCTTCATTGATTCCCGCCAGCGTCAACCCCTGAACCGTCCGGCCTCCCTGCTTGAAGGAGTAGACATAATCCTGGATGGCCTGACCCGTCATCATCGCAATGATAGCATCATCATCAGCTTGTTCAACCACATCATAGGTGGGTTTTTCAACGGAAACCAGTTCTCCCTGAATTTCTCTTTCGTCGTCTTTCATAGAAATGTTGCGGCAGACCTCCCTCAATTTTCCCTGAAGAACAGTTTCAACATGCTATCCATTTCGGGGACTGCAACTGTTTGGGGAGAAACGACCGCCCCCTTTCTTCTAGGATGTATTGATATCAATATCCGCAAAGTATGTTAACAAATAGCATAACATACGTCAAGTAGAAAGATGATTTACCAACTATGCCATTGGGCCTGCCGAGCATGTGCTGCGATACGTACCGGCACATTGACATTGAGCAGTTCGAAGAGTTGCTCAATATCTTCGTTATAGAAGCGCAGACATCCATGACTGATAGCCTGACCGATAGAACCTGGGTCGATAGTTCCATGCAACCCGAAACCTCGACTTGCCGGTATATCATCACTCGCAATACCGAGCCAGCGGCTCCCCAGTTCATTTGCTGGATCGCCATACGGAATGAGAATGCCCTCGGGATTTCGCCAATCTGGCCGGTCAAGTTTATTGATGATTCTGAAGTCACCAAAGGGGGTTGGTGTGTCTGGATGACCGACGCAGATGGGATAGGTTTTCACAATAAAATCACCTATCTTGAGCAGAGCCATCCGATCCTCCAGGCCAACATCGAGGTTGAAACGCACTTTCGGAATCAGAAGCTGATCGCCGATGCTCAATCTCGGACTGTTGAGCCCATTAGCTAACATGATTTGACCAATGCTACTTCCCTGCCTTCGGGCGATGATCGCAAGGACATCACCACGCTTCACTTGATAGCGTTCTGAATTGGCTTTGAGAACATTGGGTAGAGTTATCTCGTTCAATCGGGAGATAGCTTCTTTCGCTTCGGCTGTTTCGGGATAGCGGTGGGCAACTTCTCGATAAGATGCCGCCGCTTTCTGTAATTGATGAGCCTCGTCGAGCAGCTCTCCTATCCGAAGCCAGGCTGCTGCCGACAGTTGACTGCCTGGCCCCCTGGTAGCTTCCTGGTAAGATTGCAGCGCACCTTGAGTATCATCAGAGCGCTCCAGACAAATCCCCAAATTATAGGCGGCCTGCTGTTTATAATCGGGTTCCAGCGTAGCATCGTTCAAGAGTTGACGCCATAGCGGCAGAGAAGCTGCATGTTGCCCTAATGCTTGCTGCGATGACGCGAGGTAGTAACGTGCTTGAGAGGTGTAGATACCTTGATCATAACGGGATAGGAAATCGTGCAATGCCGTGGTGGCTGCATCATATTGCTCGGATTCATAAAGTGCCTCGGCTTGAAGGAAAGCGGATTTTTCCTGTGCCTTGGCGCGCCTCATCAGCATAAATCCTCCCAGCACGACCAGGGCAACGATCAGCAGTCCCGCCAGGATTCTTGCAGAGGGCTTTCGTTTCTCTTTAGGGTATCTTGTGATAGCTCCAGGATCTTTCATCATGAACCTTCCATTTGTCATGGTACTAAGCAAGTTTCACGTGAAACGTTCAACGTTGAACGTTAGAAAAACACGGTGGTTGCTGGGTTCTTGGCATTTGAAACTTGACATCCATTTCTGAATATTGCTTATGGGGAATGTTTGCCAGGTTTTGCTCTGTAACATTATATCATACGATCTGCGGATGTGCTACCGGGTGTGTCAAGTAATAGTGAGTAGTCAGAAAGCTGTAGGTCAGCAATCAAGACGCCTGCTCTCGACAAATCCAGCTTATCACAAATACACTGACTGGCACAACCACCATATTGACATGGAGGTGACACCAGAAATAAGAATACCATAACCTGGGGGATTTCTAAAAAAAAGAGAGGTTCGGGTTGACTTTCAACAGATGGCAGGGTATAATTACGTGTGTTTAAGAATAAGGATTCTCATTGATAACAGGAACTAAAGGCTTTACTATATGGATGTTAGTAGATATCTAACCTTCAGCTTTTGGGTATCACTGGGTTTTCTGTATTCGCAACAATATTAAAATTTTTGAAAGGTGATGCACCATGGCTCAAGGTATTGTGAAGTGGTTTAACGAGCGAAAAGGTTACGGTTTCATTTCCCAAGACGATGGGGATGACGTATTCGTTCATTACTCAGCCATTGACTCTTCTGGGTTTCGTACGCTAGAAGAAGGTCAGCGCGTTGAGTACACGACGCAGCAAGGTCCCAAAGGGATGCAAGCTGTTGACGTGAAGATTGTCTCGTAAACGCAATAAGAATGAAAAAGGGGTAGCCTCATAAATAGGCTACCCCTTTTTTGGTTCTTACTAGCGATTGCCTCCAGCGGAGATACTTTAGTTGAAGTCCGAGCCTCACATTCGTTCCTACGGCTGGGACCTTTGCCTACTGTCCTTTGAATATCCATATCTTTCGCAAGGCTAGGTATAAGTGGATGTCACTAACGTCACTGAACTTGAATCGGCCTCCTAATTGCGGCCATAGCGTTTCAGATAGTAGAGCAGGGCGGGCACGTTCCAGTAGCAGTTGTTGATCGCGTTGACGCTCTTCTCGCGAATCGTCTGGTGGTACATCGCACGTCCCTGTTCGAGGAAGAAGGGATCCTCCGTCAACTCATAGGCATAGAGCACCGCCGGGGCGATGAGCACGTGGTAGCCGCTCGTCTTCTTGAAATGGGGGTTGTGCGAGTAGCCGGTCACGTCGCCGGGGACGTCCCGGGTCCGGTTCTCCATGAGGATGGACTCCGCCAGTTCCACCACCGCGACCGCAGCGTCCACATCGCCGCTCGCGCGATAGTATTCGTAGAGCGGCTGGGCGAGTTGGGCGACCATCCAGGGCACGTTGCCTCGGTAGCTAATGTTGCCATGCACTTCCGAGTAGCAACCACGCCGCCGGTCGATGCGCCCCATCGCGTCGTGGGCGACCGTCCGCGCCGCTTCGAGATACTTCGCCTCACCCGTCTCATCGTAAGCGGCCATCAGACAATAGAGCGCCCCGCCATGATCGCGCACGCTCGTGCGTCCCAGCCCTGCGTTCGTGCGGATCACGAAATCCGCTGCTCCGAGCGCTGCCTGCCTGGCGTCGAGGTCTCCCGTCAGCCGCCAGTAGGCGAGCAACCCCTTGGTGCGCTGCATCATCACCCAGATGCCCCCCTGATTGTGGTT
>JAJRTO010000338.1 GCA_024278235.1 Candidatus Poribacteria bacterium | reverse complement strand
TCAGCCATCGCAGCAATCTTCTTGGTTTCGAGTATCCCCCCAACCTCCGTAATGTCGGGCTGTATGATATCTGCGGCTCGCAGCTCAAACAGCTCACGATACTCGAACTTATTGTGTAATCTTTCCCCGGTGGCCACGGGGATATTGATTTTCTGTGCTGCTTTTGCCAGCGCGCTCAGATTATCGGGAGGCGTGGGTTCTTCGACCCAGGTGGGCTCAAAGCGCTCCAATTCCCGGGATATTTCTATCGCCATCGCCGGACTGAATCGCCCATGCATTTCAATGAGGATTTCCACTTCGGGACCCACAGCGTCGCGGACGGCCTCCACCAATTCGATGGAACGGTTCTTCTCCGAATAGTCGAGTTCATAATAACCTGCCCCAAACGGGTCAAATTTAAGCGCGCGGTAACCCTTCTCAATCACCTTTTCGGCGGCAGCATGGAACTCTTCGGCTGTACGCTCAACACGATACCAGCCATTTGCATATGCCTTGATCCGGTCCCGGCAAGCCCCACCAAGTAAGCGATACACAGGCTGATTGACCACCTTGCCAACGATATCCCAGCAGGCGATCTCAACAAGACTGATCCCAGAAGCGACGATCTCCCCAGCCCTCCCAAAATCGTTACGGAACATCCGCAGATAAAGATCCTCGATATTAAACGGATCGCTCCCGATCACATGGCGTTTCTTAGCTCCGTCCAGATAGCTCACGAGAGCATCGGTACGATTATTCATCCGTACTTCACTAACACCCGTGATCCCTTCATCCGTTTCTACCTTCACAAAAGTCAGGTTCCTCCAACTGGTCCCCATGACCAGCGTCTTGACATCGGTAATACGCATGCATATCTCCAGGAGATGATTGATTAAACCGACGAGAGTGGCTATTCTCGTCATTCAGGATGTGCAAGTGTCCACGATAACAACTCTTGGCCTGGATGAGCCATTTCTTGTCTATTATCCCATATGCCCATCCTCAACTCAATCGAAAAATCGGGTGAGAAATCGGATGGACATCTTCTGGCAGAGTTGGTATCATCCCAAAAATCAAGCCACAGGAGGTAACTGTGCAGTACTTGCCGGGGTCTCCGGAGTACGCAGTTCAAGCAATGACTGATACCATTCATCGTTTCCCTGCATGGTTTAACAAGTAGAGAGAGGCATTGGAAATGGGTTAGTATGGACAAAACAGTGGAGAATGGTGATGTTGCTTGCCGGGGTATTGGAGGAGAAACGTGTGAGTGACAGGTACACAGGCGAGGATTACTTTGTACCGTCCAGGTCGCGCAGAAAGGCGACCACTTTCTCAATGATCCAGTCAGGTGTCGAAGCGCCTGCGGTCACGCAAACCGATGCCACTCCCTGAAAGCTTTCCGGGTCCAGTTCATCCACCTTGCTGACAAACAAGGTGCGTCCACAGATCTCACTTGCGATCTCAAAAAGACGATTGGTATTGCTACTCGTCCGAGATCCCACGACGACAACCGCATCCACCTTGCGTGCCAGTTCCCGGATCTCGTGTTGCTTATCTTTGACATCGTAGCAAATGCTATCTTTGACCTTGAACAAGATGTCAGGAGAACGCTGCTCGAGTGCCTCCACAAGTTGATGCATCTCATTCTGATTGAAAGTTGTTTGAGCAACAACACCTACGTGAGCATCGGGTGCGATGCGCAATTGTCCAAGTTCAGATATATCGCCGACGATCTGTGCGCGTCCATCTGTCACACCGCTGATCCCTTTTACCTCGATGTGATCGCTGTGCCCGATAATCACGATCTCCCGTCCTTCATCCAGAAAACGCCGTGTGAATTTATGCACGTTCTGCACAATCGGACATGTCGTATCGATGACCTGGAACCCGCGGTCCGTGGCCTGTTGGATAATCTTGTAGTCGAGGCCATGAGCTGTGATCAACAGCACACTACCGGGAGGTACCTGGTCCATATCCTCGACGACATTGATTCCATTGCTTTCGAGATCTCTGACGACCTCCTCGTTATGCACGAGATGCCCAAGCACATACACGTCAGTTCCCGCTTTCTCACGTGCTTCGGTCGCCATTTCGATGGCACGCTTGACACCCCAGCAGAACCCAGCATGTTCAGCAAGAATGACTTCCACAATCGCCTCTTCTCTGCAAACAATCTTGTAGCACAGGCTGCTATTCAGTGCAGGTTGTCAACCTGCACCGCCCTGTTTTCGCCGCTTTAGAACAGCTTCGTTATTTCATCACTCACAAATAATGGGAGATCTTCCAGATGCTGATGCCGCTGGATCAGCACCCCTTCTTCGCTGGCAGTTACCTTTCCCACACGCTCACAGGGAATATGATGTGTTGTCAATGCACCGATCATCTCAGATGTTTTGTTCGGATCGACAGCCAGCAATAAAGCCCCTGAGGAGATCGTACCGAGAGGATCAAGCCCATAGTCATCGCATAAACATCGCGTTTCCGGATAGAGGAAGAGTGATTCTTCCCAGATGAGGGCCCCCGTTTGAGAACACCGAGCCAGTTCATGTACCGCAGTCGCGACTCCCCCTTCCGTCGGATCATGCATCGCATGAACACCACCGACCTCACAGGCGATCCGGGCCTCAGCGAGCACTGAAATCCCCGGTTGGTAGAGAAACTGTTGCGCACATTCTATCCAGGCATCATCATATTTTTCCGTCAACTCACATGCTCTTTCACGAGCAATGATAGAAGTAGCTTCGATAGCCAACCCCTTTGTGAGCAACAGATCATCTCCGATTCGAGCACCGGCCGAGGTGATTAACGATTCTTTCGCAACGGTTCCCAACATCAGCCCCACAATGATCGGACGGTCGAGCTGATAAGTGATCTCCGTGTGACCACCACAGAGCACGATCCGGAATTGACGGCACGCTTTCCGCAACTGTTCGAATATATCCTCAACCAATTCATGGGAACAGCCTTCAGGTAACAGCACCGTCGCCAATAGCCAACGCGGGACTGCTCCCATCGTCGCAATATCATTGCTATTGACACAAACCACGTACCACCCGATAGCATCCGTGGTAAAGGTGACAGGATCTGTCTTAGCGACGAGATACTGATCCCCCATATCAATGACGGTTGCATCTTCGCCTATTGTGGGACCAATAACGATACTGGGATCCGTCAATTCTAAGGAATTAAGGAGGCGGGCCAGCAGTTCGGGTGGAAGTTTGCCAACAGCCAGCATGTGCTATCACTAAGCCGTGAGTCGCGTGCGTTTTTTCGCACGTCGCCTTGCCAATACAGCACGCCCTCTTCGGGTGGACATCCGTTTACGAAATCCGTGTGTGTTCTTCCGCTTACGATTACTTGGCTGATAAGTTCGTTTCACAGTAATTTCCTCCTGGAAAACTCGGCGGAGATTATAGCTTATTCCCAGCTTGTTGTCAACCTTTTTTGGCTTGCCAAACAGGGTATTTCATGCTATACTAACACCCATGATTGGGATTCCCCTATCAAGATAGTTCCTTATGCGGGTATCTGTGGGAAACTTGTGGATAACTTGTGGATAACTTATTCCTAGCCCCTAGATTAGGTTCTTAGTGAAGCACACCATCTCACCTATTAGGAAGATGTTCTTCTCTAAAGTCACCTCAGCTTTTCGAGCTAATCACCATCTGGTTTTGTGGCGTTTTCACTTGATTTTTCGTTGCTAGACAATTATAGAATCACTGCTCGCATCCTGCTTGGAAATCCCATGCCAATTTGCTCTTACATCGTCTATTGATAGCGGATGTTTCTGTGGAAAGATTGTGAATAAAATGTGGATAACTTGTGGATAACCTGTGGAAAGATTGTGAATAAATGATGGATGGTGCTATTAGTTTCAGTAGGATATCATTGACTCACTAGCCTATGGTTCTCAGGCATAAATGTGCTGAGATACATGAGCTGCGATGTATCCCAAACGTATAAGGAATTGAGATCATGTCCGAGAAAACGCCAGATCAAGCTTGGTCGAAAGTCTTGGATCAACTCGGCGAAGAAGCACGAATCGATGTATTTCTCTCGCAAGCGACCCCGGTGGACTTATCCGCTGAAGTATTAACCCTTTCTGTCCCAGATCCTTATGTTCAAGAGATCATTGATGAGCGATTCTCCACGGAGATAAGAAGTATTCTACACGAACAAGTATCTCCGGACTTGAATGTACGCTTTGTTCTCATATCGGAACCATCCACCGATAACACACTCGCCGATATCCCGCCAAGCGAAAAACCCACCGACGAAACGCTTGAAGAGCCAGTCCTCTTCAATCCAAGATACACTTTTGACAAGTTCATTGTCGGCCCAAGCAATCGATGGCCTCATGCAGCCTCACTCGCGGTCGCTGAAAACCCAAACGGTAAGGTCTACAACCCACTGTTCATCTACGGTGGGGTGGGGCTTGGCAAGACACATCTGCTCCACGCAATCGGGAACTATATCGAAACACATCATCAGGAACTCAGAGTTCTCTACGTTTCATCAGAAACCTTCATGAACGATATGATTGCTGCCATACGACAAACCCCCTCCTCCGAATTCGTCGAAGGTGGCTCCACACATCGATTTCGGGAAAAATACCGATCCATCGATGTGCTCCTCATCGACGACATCCAGTTTCTCCAGAGGAAAGCGGGAACGCAGGAAGAGTTTTTCCACACCTTCAACGATCTGCACACAGCTAACAAGCAGATTATTCTCACGAGCGATAGCCCTCCTGATCAGATCCCTGAACTCGAAGATAGACTCAAATCACGCTTTGAATGGGGTATGATCACACGGATCGACCCCCCTGAACTGGAAACACGCATTGCGATCCTTCAAGAAAAAGGGAAAGAATACGGTATTCCCCATCTTCCCCATGATGTGGCCCTCTTCATAGCAGACAGAGTGCGAACCAACATCCGAGCACTTGAAGGATCGCTCAGAAGCCTGGTGAGCTATGCCAAGTGGGACAGCACTGAAATCACCGTCGAATTGGCGCGCGATATACTCAAAGATATCGTCCCGGATGTCAAGAATAACTATGCGGAAGTCATTACAGTCGATGCGATTCAGAAAGCGGTTGCCAGCTACTTCAAAATCAAACCATCGGATCTGAAGTCGAGCAGACGCACAAAGGCCATCGCACTTCCACGGCATATTGCGATGTACCTCAGCCGCCAGATGACAACCCTCTCAGTCGTTGATATCGGTCGAGATTTCGGTGGGCGAGATCATTCGACAGTGCTCCATGCATATCGGAAAATTGAGGAAGCCTTACGGGAGGATAACGAGCTAACCAGGATATTAGATATTTTGATCGAAAACATCAAATCTTGAAGGTGATCTGGAAAATATTCAATGTGGATAACTCTGTGGAAAACCTGTGGAAAACCTGTGAATTGTTGTGGAAAACCTAATGCGATGTGGATAAATGTGGATAACTCGACGATTTTTCCACAGGTTATTCACACCCTTTACGCCAGTCGTGGACAGTGTTTTGGGGTAGTTATCAACATATCCACATCCCCTACTACTACTACTATATAATAATATATATTAATAGTAGTAGAAAGGGTAGAACGTTACCGGTTATAATATAGTAAGGAAGACTGCAAAATGTGTCATTAACGATTTGAGAGGTAAAACGAAAACATGGACGTGTTATTTCAAAGAGACAACTTGTTTCAAGCTATTCAGGTATTGCAGAGTGTGGCAGCAGGTCGCAACACTTTGCCCATCCTATCGAATGTGCTTATCGAAGCAAAAGAAGAACAGATAAGTATGGCTGCAACGAATCTGGAGGTAGGCATCCAGATCAAAGTTTCCGGGACTATTCAAGAAGGGGGAGCCATTACTGTACCAGCACGCAAACTTGGTGAGATTGTTCGTGAACTTCCTTCTGCTGAAATACATCTGGTAAGTACGGCGAATGATCGTGTCGAAATCACATGCGAACGGGCGTTCCACAAGATGATTGGATTACCCGCTGAAGAATTTCCGGCGGTCACAACTCAATCAGATACTTACTATTCCATTTCCGCAGAAACGCTCTGCAGTATGATCAAGCGTACTTCCTTTGCCGCGTCAACGGAGGAGAACCGATATTTTCTCAATGGTGTCTATCTACATGCCATTCCAGAGGTCACAAAAATGGTCGCCACGGATGGGAGACGACTTGCAAGCATCGAAACCGCCCCTATCGAGTCATTGACTGAAGAATTGGGGGTTATCATCCCCATCAAAGCCGCTTCAGAAATCCTGAAAGTCTTTGGCGATTCCGAACAGATCCGATTTGCGCTGCTAGGGAATCAGATCCTCTTTGCTGACGACACGACGACGCTTGTGGCACGGCTCGTTGAAGGAGAATATCCCAAATACGATCAGATCATACCCAAGGATAACGATATCCGTTTCATATTGAACACCGACCAATTTCTGTCGGTTACCCGTCGTGTTTCTGTTTTGGCAAATCCCAAAACACTCTCGATTCGCCTGGATGCACAGGATGGCTTGCTCCGTGTTTCTGCAAGCACCCCGGATTTTGGCGAAGCACGCGAAGAAATGGATATGGAGGAAAGCACGGGTGACATGCAGATAGCTTTCAACGCACGTTTCCTGATGGAGGTTCTGCAGAATGTGGACAGCGAGCATGTTTTGCTCGAACTGAAGGATTCTCTGAGTGCTGCTATATTGAAACCTGAAGGCGATGAGGAATATCTCTGTCTGATTATGCCCATGCGACTGGAATAAAGCGGGATAGGTGTTTGCTAATACGTAATCTGCTGATACGTAACTTTCGGAACTACGAAAGTGTTACCGTCGATTTCCCCCGGTTGATGACC
>JAJRTO010000337.1 GCA_024278235.1 Candidatus Poribacteria bacterium | reverse complement strand
TCAGTGGAATCAACTCCAGGCCATCTTTGACTTCCACGCGGGTGGCCGCAATATCAGTACGGAACTCCAGCGAAATCTCGATTTCGATCCTCTACAGGCAGAGGAAGCCAAGCACCATCAGGTATGGATCGAGCATGTTGGGGATGTGGAGGAAGAGGGGGATAGTTTCATCGAGGCGATCTCAGCCCTCGGCCCCCAGGCTGGCTATCTGGGAAGTGCTGGAACGTGGCGGGTTGATACTGCGATTGAGAACGCAATCGATGATCAACGTATTGGCCTTTGTCCTCTATTGAGAGCCTGCCTTGATTCCTATGAAACAGACTTCCCCGATGCACAGATCTCGACGATGGTACTGGGAGGAGGAACCTCTCAGCTTTACAATTTCCCTGAGCTACTGATGGACCGTTTCGGAATCCAGGTGGATAAGATCTCTTACGTGGATCGGCTCCTGTGGCCAGCAACGAATTCAGATGTCAAGGTGATCCAGGCCAATGAGCCATCATTCGCAGTCGCCATCGGACTTGCAATGAAAAAACTCTCCTACAAGATGCCCTCTATTGAAGAGGTGATCGACGTTGAAGGGACAACAGGAGACGCTGAGGATGACAGAGCTTGACCTGCTGCCTTCTGAGTATCGACCCAAGGGCCCCGTCAATCTACATAATCTATCGCTCATTGTGCTATCCCTGGGACTTGCCTTTGCCCTTCTGACGATCACGATCTCGCTGATCGGTCGATCTCAGGGATACACAACGCTGCTGAATGATCTGCAGGTTCAGATGATCCCCTACAAAAAACAGTATGAGGATATTCAGGTAGCCCAGGAGAAACTAAAGACGCTGGAAGAACGTTTGCCATTGATACAAAGCCTGATTAGCCGACGTATCTTATGGTCTCGGCGTCTCAATGACCTGAATCAGACATTGCCCGAAGATGGAATCTGGCTTGAAAAACTCACGGTATTACTGCCACAACAAGAACAGGAAAGCACAAGCAGCACAGCACAAGATGCAATGGAGCCATCCATATCGGAGATGCCCTGGTTAAAAGTCTCGGGATGGGCGAAAGATGTCGCGGACATCAGTGATCTGATGCGAGCCGTTGGGGCAGTTCCCGGCTTTCAGCCACCCGTATTGCTCACAGCTCAGGACAATGAGATCGAAGGACGCGAGCTGATCGCATTTGAATTTGAAGTGCGTCTGACAGATGCGAGCGGTTCATAGCATATCAGGCTTCCTGTCCGGCTCACGATCACTGTGGAGAGAGTAGCGCCATGACTCAGAAACGCTGGCTAATACTTGCAGGAGCCTGGATTTTAGTTTTCGCGGGGTTCTATCTGTTGATATGGCAGCCTAATATCAATGATATCAAGGCAGTTCAGGGCAAAATCCGGATCGCAGACAGACAACTCAAACAGTTGATCCGAGATGTGGAGACTTGGCCTTCGACAGTAACACGTCCCAAGATGGAAAGCTATGAACAGAGACTCCAGTATCTATTCAGTCTGGTACCATCCGCCGAGGAGGTCCCTCAGATACTCGATCAGATTGAGCAACGAGGTGTTCAAGAGGCCGATCTGAAGTTCATCTCATTGGAGCATGATCTGGACGCCAGCAAGGATGAACTTGCAGCACTGCGAGGCACAACGATAGATAGTGAGATGTCGCCTCTTCAAAGCAGGAAAAAGGAATTCTATATCCTTACCGTGGAGGGACAGTATGCAAATCTGATCCAGTTCCTCCATCAGCTTGAAGCGGCTCCTCGCTTGATCAATGTGAGCGAGTTTACGATTAGACGTATTGAGGAAAGCGATGATATCGAGGCGATACTGATGCTCAACATCTTTCACACAGGGGATCCACTATGAATTTGCTGCGCGAGAATCTGATCTTCGTGTTCTTTGGGGCTTGTTTTGCCGTATGCGCTGTGTTATGGCTGCAATTGTCCCGCATCCCCGAATTTAGCGGCTTTACACAACCGGCGATCACAGCCAATCCCAATGATGCCTCACGGGTTGAGAATGTGTTAGCCCTCGCGGATCGGATGATCACAACAATCACTGTGAATCAGGAGGTAAGTGGCGCATCGCGGGTTGATGATTCATCCAGGACTCCCTTTCAACTACCTGAGCCGGAGCGTTCCGTTGTAGTGCAGACGAAACAGGAGCGTCCTGAGCTTCCACCTGTCATACTTTCGAGCATCAGTTGGAATGATCAGTTGCCACTGACCGTGATCAATGGAGACATCCTGACAGAGGGGGAACCGATCCCGAACTCTGAGATTCGTGTGCGGCGTATCTACCCTGAATCAGTCCTGGTCGTTTACAAGGGATACCAATATAGAATCCAGCCACGTCGAAGTGGGGAAGGGGGGTAGTCCATTGCAGATTGCAGATTGCAGATTGCAGAACAGAAAATCCGAAGTCCGACTCGCACTGCTTAAGGGTAAAGCCATAGGCTGTTTGCTGTTCTCCGTTTTTGCATTAACCCTCTCACTATGTGAAGCGGCTCCGGCACCACGTCTACAACCCTCTGGAACCACGACCACGTTGCTCCAATTTACGACAGATTACACTGCGGATCAAACCCGTATCCATTTTCAGATAGATGGACCTATCTCTGTGCAAGAGATTGGATGGAAGCAATCCTCCTTGCTTGAATTGAGACTGCAGCGCACCAAGACCAAACTGCCATCAGAGGCCAGGGTTGATCTGGGGCCCGTGACAACTCTCGATTTCAAACAGGATGGTTTTGATCTTCGGATAGAGATCCACCTGAAGAACAAAGTCGCCTATAGTCTGAGCCAGACGGAAAATACCCTCTCTATCCATCTGGAGAATCCCCCCCTGGATAAGCTCGTTTCACTGAACCTTGATAGCGAACCCCTGAGCCGAGTACTGCTGATGCTTTCACGTCAATACGACGCAAACATCGTTGCCGGGAGTGATCTCCGGGGAACGATCAGCATCCACCTGACCGATGTGCCTCTCAGGTTGGCATTGGATCAGATCCTCCAGGCGGAAGGTTATCGGTATGAAGAGATGGAAGGTGGGGTACTGCGGATCGTTAAGGATGATCGCCAACAAGTCCTACGGGATGTTTTCCAGAAGGCCGAGAGTGAACTCTCCTACCATCTCGTGGAACTCCAATATGCCAAAGCGAGCGAACTCTCCGTTACCTTGCAAGGACTCATTCGTGATTCCGGCGGTATTGTTGCCAATGACCGAACGAACATGCTCATCGTGAGTGCAACAGAAGACCAATGGCGCATCCTGGATCCCATCATCCAGAAACTGGACAAAGAGGTTGAGATCCCTGAAGAGGAGCTGAGCGACCAAGAGAAAGCAACGGAGGCCACCTCCCAGGAGACGATACCAGGTGCTGATGGATCTCAGGCTCTCAAAGTTCAGATCATCCGCCTGAGTTATGCGGATCCGAATGATGTCAGTTCGCTGCTGTCCCCGATCCTCTCGCCGCAGGGATCCATTCTCGTCCTTGGTGATCTCACCAAGAAGACGGGCACGGGAGTGGGAACCAGTAGCAGGTTAGGGACCAGCGTTGCACTTGGTGGAACCCTCATGGTGAAAGACATTCCAGAGATTGTAGAGCAACTCCAATCTCTGGCGTTGGAGATGGATGTGCCCATCGATCAGGTAGAGATTCAGGCATACATCGTGGAGGGGACTTTCACCCAGGAAGAGAACGTGGGGATTGATTGGCGGGTGGTTGACGGTGACAACGAACTGGTAGCTTCCTTGCCGTTTGGCGGACAGTTCCCGGCACTCCGGTTGCGGGTTGGCAATCTCTCTGCTAACGACTTTGCTGGGATATTGCAGATGATATCGAGTCGTACCGATACACGCATCCTGTCGAACCCTCAAATCATGACAGTGAGTGGTCGTCCCGCGGTGTTTCAGAGTGGCGACCAGATCCCATACACCGAAGTGGTGGTGAGCCAGAACGTCGAGAGTGTGGCAACTGGCTTCAAAGATACGGGAATCATCCTGGAAGTCACGGCAAGGGTGAAACGGGATAACATGGTCAGTCTGACATTGCTCGCCGAAGTCAGCGATGTATCCGGCTTTACACCTACGGGTCAGCCTCGTATCACAGGACGCACCGCTTCGACGCAAGTCCTCGTGGCAGATGGTGAGACAGCAGTACTGGGTGGACTTGTGATGAATCGGAGCGATGAAACCATGTCAAAAGTGCCACTGCTCGGAGATATTCCCTTGCTTGGTCAACTGTTCCGCACGAAGAACACAAGTCGGGTCAAAAGTGAGGTAACCGTATTTATTACGCCCAGGATTGTGAGGGCTCAATGAGACACGAGTTGCGAAAGCCAGGGGACGGGAAAGCCAGAAGACCGGAAAACCGGAAGGCCAGAAGATCGGACAGTAGAAAGCGGGGAATACGCGATATGCTGCCCCTTGTCGGCATCTGCATCCTCCATGTTGTGATCATCATAGGGATCTCTGATTTGGGCATTGCCGCTCAAATCCTCTCCGTTTCTGTGGAATTCGATCCACAGGATGTGCCTCTCAATATCGGGGATGTCCTGCATTTCAGTGTGCTCACGGATGGCCCCGGCGAAGTGACGATCGATATTGCAAACGTACACCAGGGGATCAGCCTTAGGGATGATGGACTGGAAGGAGATCGGGTGCGTGGTGATGATCAGTATGAACTGGATTATGTCGTTCGCCCAGGTGATACCATTGCAGAGGGACCTGTTTTGGCGCACTTCGTCGCTGCGGATGGAGAACGATTTGATACGCCGGATGCGGATCCCGCATTGCCACGCCTTACCATTGACGCAACACGTCCTGAAATCACCAATGATGGCGTTACTCCCAATCCCTTCAACCCAACGAATGGGCCTGTGTATCTGCGATACACGCTCACTGAAAATGCATCGGTGACCATCGAGATCTTCCGGGAAGATGGTGAGTTGGTACGGATGCTGGGTCTCCCTTCCGGAAAAACCGGTGAAAATCAGGCAACATGGGATGGAACCGATGATCAGGGGAAACCGGTGCCGGATGGGCTGTATCGCTATGTGGTTCATGCTCGCGATGATGCCGGTAACGCTGCTATCGATGTGAATGGAGGTGTCATCTTGAGTACGATCCGTTTGCAGATCGATCAGGTCGTCGTCGCACCAAATCCGTTCTTCCCAGATGGAAATCAGGTCAGTGATGGAACTCGGATCTCCTTCAGTATCTTCCTCTTTGCAACGGTCGAGCAGTTGCGGGTGATTGGCATGGGAAGTCAAAACTGGCTCACGGTCGATCTGACGGACGATGATCAACCCACACCATTTGCACTCATTGGACTTACATTTCTGGATGCCACCGGCAGAACCGTCAATATGATGGCACATGATCTCACTCCTGATGCCGATACGGACTTTGCACCGGCGGGGTGGTCGAATCGCCGACCACCAATGGACTCACCACCGGGCTCAGGAAATGTCCTGGGAGGTTCTCTCCCTGACTACGGCGACGATGTGGATAGCAACGACTGGGATACATTGGTTCCACTGGACGGGCCGTTTGGAACGGATGGGAGTGCTTACTACACGGCGGATTTTACAGTGCAGTGGATGCCGGATGAATCGATCCCCAGTGGAACCTATCTGATCAACCTTGAAGCTGAACTCACGGGGCGAACCTGGGAATTTGTGGATTACCTGCGAGAGCAAGATCAAATCACGGGTGAGATGTGGCATGCCATACCGACGCATCATTTCGGTATCCGTGCTCAACAGCGCACCCAATTTGTGACGATAGATCGCCAGGCTATCCTACCACCTGACGATGATCCTCCCCAGATAGCGTCGACAGTTCCCGCACATGGGCTGGTGATCGATCCGGCACAGCGAGAAGTGAAGGAGATCGCAGTCATACTCGAGGATGATGCAGATGGATCCGGAGTGGATCTCGCAGCATCACGTTTGATACTCCTGAATCCACTGGGCAATCAGGTGAAAGGCCGCCTCCAACCTTTTGGACTCAATACCGTCAAATTACTTCTTGACACACCGCTTACTGCAAGTGGCAAGTATACCATCTCAGTGATCGCTATCGACAAGCGAGGGAATCAGAGCGAGGCGATAGAACGCTACTTCACGATTCAGGATACGAGTCCACCCGTCATTGTGCCGAATACATTGGTACCTGCGCCAGCGGAGGAACCATACACAACCCCCATTCAGGAAATTCAGGTCGTGTTAAGTGATGGACCCACGGGTTCCGGGGTCGATATGGAAAAATCTGTGCTCCTGGTCAAGAACACAGCCAATATGACGGTGGAAGGCGAATTACTCTCTGATCCGCAGACCAATCTTCTGCGTTATCACCTGAAGACTCCCCTGCCCTCAG
>JAJRTO010000336.1 GCA_024278235.1 Candidatus Poribacteria bacterium | reverse complement strand
TGAGGTGATTTCCTCCATCAACTATAGTCCGGCGGCAAATCCGACTCCACCAGAGTATGGCACCATTCCGATCATTGTGGAGATCTTCCGCGATCCTCATTTCCTGGGGCAGCACGCGCTCATCATGCGTGATGTCAGCGAGCTCAGGGACGTTGGTATGAACAATGCGATCTCCTCGATCCGTATGCGACGCGGGCCAAACTTCCCCTTCAGTGGTTGCCAGGTGAGCTTCTATGAAGGGCCCAACTATGAGGGACAACGTCTATTGGTGGAACTGGGGTCGCGGGAGTTCCAGAAAGAACTTGGGAACCTGCATGAACAGGTGCGATTCGGCGATACGGTCTCATCGATCAAGATTATTCCGATGGGGGCATTCAACGTCCTCATTGTCGTTGGCGACAGTCGCAGTCTCGAACCGCCCATTCTGGAATCGATCCTCGACATCGAGGGCTTCAAGTTTAATTATGATCTCGTGAAGGTGAACTCGAACCCGGATAACCACGGAGATCCAAACTATGCGCAACGGCTTTCCAGTGTGGATCTGACCAACTACGATATTATCTGGTTCACGTGGAACGCCCCCGGACACGATCAGCAATACTTCATCGAAGATGCAGAGCAACAAGTTCGTGATTTTGTGCGCAGCGGAGGCGTTCTCTGGTGTTCGGGCGTGGATAACAACATCATCCCGCCAGATGGGGAACGGATCAAGGAACCTATGTGGCGAGGTGACTGGCTGCCCGTGAAACAACATCCGATCCGGGTCGTAAATTCTGAGGATGTCAATATTATGATCACCACAGAGGGGCAGAAAACGGGTCTCTTCACCTGGCCCCATAAGATAGACGTAAATGCCATCGTTACGGACGATCATTGGATCACCGAGGAGCCCGATTATGTGCCTCTGGCCCGGCGACAGGATGAACAGAAAGATCCGGTGAGCTTCCTCATGCGTTGGGGAGATGGATATTATGTGACCTTTGCTCTCGACACCCGGGATGCTATCAAATCCGCTCTCGCCAAGACACTGATTGAAAATGCCCTCTGTTATCTTGCAAGCCTCGCCTGGCAGACGTCTCCACGTCAGCCATTAAGGTCAAGACGTCGCATTATATCTAGCCAAGCTTAGACGCTCTGGGAGGACAGCATGCGTCTTATTCTTGCCATTCTTTTGACCCTTGTGGTCGCCATCATCGGCGCTATCATCGTCAGCACCGTTCAGCAACTCGAAAACGTCTCGATATATACGAATGCACTCCTGGTCATCTTCGTAGCTATCCTGACCCTCCTTGCGGCTATCTATCGCTACCAGAAACCCCAATCGAACCAGTCGCTTGTGCGAACAGGTGGTCGGAGAGCACGCATCACCATCAGTGGCGGCATGTGGGTGAACACCATTATCCATGAAGTCCGCGAAATCTATCTGGACACGATGCGTATCGAAGTGGAACGCGCCGGTCCGGATGCGTTGATCACTTACGATTTCAACCGTGCAGATATCGAGGCGGTTTTCTATCTCAAAGTAGAACCGGAAGAAGAGCGTGTCCTGCGAGCGGCGCAGGCTCTGGGTGAGAAGACGATGACTCCCGAAACCATGCGTGAATTGCTGGAGCCTAAACTTGAGGGCGCCCTACGCTCTGTGGCGGCGACACAGCAGATCACTGAACTTCTTCAGAATCGTCTTGAGTTTGCTGATGCCGTTCAAATGGCTGTCGGACAAGATCTAGTGGATGAGAATGGTGTCACTCTCGAAACAGTCGCTATTATGCGGGTCGACCAGACGCCCATCGAGCAGTTTGATTTAGACAACCGATTCGATGCGATGGGTATCCGCGACATCACAGAGATCACGGCTGAGCAGGCGAGAGAAAAGGAACGGATCGTCATGGATAAGGAAGTGGCGATCAAACAGATTGACGTCGATGCAGCTATCCAAAAGCTGCGGTATGATCAGGAACAGCAGTGGGCAGAGGCAGATCAGCAACGTAATATCGCTGTTTACGCAGCAGAGCGTGAAGCAGATACCATTCGGTTCCAGTACGCAATGGAGCAATCTGTTTCGGAACGTGAATATGAAATGAAGTTGGGCATCGAACAAGCACACCTTGCCCAGGAACAGGGAGTGGCAGAGCGTGAGATCGAGATGAACCGGGAAGTCGAGATCGCGCGGATCGAGCAGGAACAGATCGTCGAGACAAAGAATATCGAAAAGAATCTCATCGTGGAAATCAAGCAGATTGAACAGTCCAAGCAGGTTTCCCTCTCAGAGATTCAGAAAGCATTGGTCGTAGAGATCGCACGGATCGCTCAGGAACAGACCGTGCAAGAGCGAGATATCGATAAAACTTTGTATATTGAGAAAGCGCGGATCGCTCAGGAACAAGGAGTAGCAGAGCGGGATATCGAGAAGACCCTCTATGTCGAACAAGCACGGATTGCACAAGAGCAGATTATTCAGCAACGTGGCATCGAGAAAGATTTGGTCGTCGAAACCGCACAGATTGACCAGATGAGGCAGGTGCAGTTGGCCGAAATCAACAAAACGTTGACGGTCGAGACCGCCAGAATCGCACAAGAGCAGACGGTGCAGGAAAGAGACATCGAGAAGACGTTGTATGTGGAAAAAGCACGCCTTGCCCAGGAAGAAGGCGTGCAGGTTCGGGACATCGAGCG
>JAJRTO010000335.1 GCA_024278235.1 Candidatus Poribacteria bacterium | reverse complement strand
ATATATTGGGTTCCGCAACTCGGAGTTCCAGGGAGCTGTTCAGGTCAGTGATGACGAAGCACGGGCGTTCTTCGAGGAGCATCGGGAACGCTATCGACTCGGTGATAAAATTGCGATTGAGTATCTAAAGATAGACCCATCCGTGCTGGAGAAAAAACCGGATGAACAGGCGTATCTCGACTACTACAAAGAGAACCAACTCACGGAATTCGGTGCGCCGAGAGGGCAAATCTGGGCGCGGCATATTCTCTTTCGCCTGGATGAGGATGCCGATGAGGAAACAGAGAAGGAAGTCCTCGCAAAGGCAAAGGAAGTCCTTGCAAAAGCCAGGGCCGAAGGTGCAGATTTTGCGGCACTGGCAAGGGAGTATTCTGAAGGTCCCACCGCGAGCAAAGGGGGCGATCTTGGATTCTTCGGTAAAGGACAGATGATCAAGGAATTTGAGGATGCCGCTTTCGCACTTGAGGTGGGGGAGATAAGTGAACCCGTGAGATCATCCTTTGGGTATCATATTATCAAGCGTGAACAGGATACGAAGTCCTATGAAGATGTCAAGGACGAGATCAAGCAGAAGCTGGATGAAAGTACCCGTGATGATGCGGCTTCGAAAGCGATGGAATACGCCAGAGATCTGCTCTACGATTGTCAGGCTTATGGATTTGAGGAGGCGGCAAACAAAGATCGGTACAAAGAAATCAATGTAGAAATGAAAACCACCCCGCTTTTCTCAAAAGATGATAGCAACATTGAAAATCTCGGTTATCGATGGGATAATCAACAGCTCATCGATGCGGTCTTCGACTTGCGTAAGGACGAAATAAGCGACGTGATCGAAACCAAACAGGGGGATCGTGTGCAGGCATATTTTATTGCCCACGTACTCGATAGACAACCAGGTCGTATTCCATAATTTGATGAAGGAGAAGTTAAGGAGATCGTGATCGCGGATCTCAAGAGGGAGAAGGCTGCTCAACTCGCTTATGACACTGCCGCCGCGCTCATGGCCAAGCGTGAAGAAAATGAGGATCTCGATTCACTGGCAACGAAGTATGAACCGGTCGAGGGGAGTCTCAAGAAACGAGCCAATGCCGAAGAAACAGATTTCTTTGCATTTTCTGCACAAGGTTACATCGCAGGTATCGGTGCTGTGCCAAGTGTGATGGCAAACGTGTTTTCCATGCAACCCGGCGATGTACGAGGTCCCATCCAGAGCAAAATACTTGGTACATATATTGTCCAGTTAGTGGAGCGTCAGGAAGCTGACCTGGCCTCCCTGGAAGCAAACCAGGAAGAATGGTTGAAACTCTATAGTGAGATCCTCAACCAGAAGAAATCACGCATTTACCAATCGTGGCTGAATTCCGTGAAAGCTCATTCCCGTATCGAACGGGTTGAGCCTCAATTGGCGTATCAACGTTAGTGAGCGGTAATATTTGCTGTTGACGCCTTTGCTCATCCATGTTATCATGAAGCTATCCGTCTTGGGTCTTTCAATAAGATCCCTACTTTGAAAGGGGGTATACCGATGCGCAGCCTGAGGGTCATCTTCTGCATCGCAGTCTTGCTAGGATGTGCTGTACTAGCGTATGCGGTACAGATTGAAGAGAAGAAAGGTGATCGCATCATCATCACAACAGATCAGTATACTGTCCACTGGAAGGTAGCTGCGCAGATGGGATACATCGCGGCTTACCTGGAGGAAAATGGTCCCAGCCTCATTGGGCCAGACAATAGCCGTAATCTCTATCATTCATCCAACTATGGAGGATGGAAGGATTGGGGAGCACTCCAGGAGTGGGAAATCGTCGAGGAGAAACCCACATCGGCTACCGTGAAGTTCGTATCCGAAGATGCAGGTTCAAAGCAGTACACGTGTATGGCTACCTATTATGACACCGTGCCATTTATCAAGCACGAAGTCACGGTGGAAAACATGGGTGGTGGTGCGGTGAATTCCTTCGAGAGTAGTCATGATCCGATGTTCGAACCGCGTATGAATGTCAAGGGCATGCAGAATGAGGTCGATCCTATCCAGCATAGCTTCTATTGGACTGCTGATGGCTTCGCAGCCCTCTATGCCGTTGAGAAGGGGGGCATAGCAGGAATAGCTGCCGGCTGGAATGGTCAGGGACGCATGTTCCTCAATCATGATGCCGTTGGACAGGCAATCAAAAAGGGGCAATCGCAAACGATTACCTACTTTGTGGCATTTGGCGCAGGTGGTGAAAAAGAAGCCAAAGCATTGGCAAAAGAAGTCACTGAGCCGGTTCCCGAAGGACAGGCGGTCGCCTCAACAGGCAAACTCACAACAACTTGGGGTTCTCTCAAGAGTTTCTAGGAGGTATCAGATGAAATGGGGTATTCTTCTGGTTGTCGCCTGCGGTGTTATGCTGGCAGGTTTGGCATTTGCCGTTACTGTTAACGAAGGCAACGATACGATTGTCATCGAAGCCGCTAAGTACAAGGTAGAATGGAAGAAAGCCGCCCAGATGGGCTATATACGGGCCTATGCCGCCGGGAGTAGCGACAGCATCATTGGATCCGACAACTCCCGGAATCTCTATCACTCATCCAACTATGGGGGATGGAAGGATTGGGGAGCCCTGCAATCGTGGGAAGTCGTGGAAGAGGGTGGCGGCCAAGCTGTCGTCAAGTACGTCTCTCAAGATGCGGGCGCCAAGCAATATACGTGTGTGGCTACTTACCGGGACAGTACCAATATCATCCAGCATGATGTGACCGTAACGAACGTAGGCGCTGACCCGATCACATCGTTCCAGAGTAGTCACGATCCGATGTTTGAACCACGTCGTTCAGTGGATGGCATGGAGGAGTTCGATGCACCTATCTCTCATGCAGCTTACTGGACACCCGAAGGCTTTGCTGCGCTTTATGCTTACGAAGATGGAGCCGTCGCAGGAGTTGCTGCCGGCTGGAATGGTCAGGGACGTATGTTCCTCAACCACGATGCCGTTGGGAAAGAACTCCAGCAGAATGAGTCCCATACCATCACCTTCTTCGTCGCTTTTGGCGCAGGCGGTCTGGATGAAGCCAACGCGCTGACGAGTCAGGCAACGGCGGTTGAACCGAATGCGAAGCTCGCCGTGACCTGGGGTTCTCTCAAACGATAGCAGTTCGGTCTGAGATGATCCACTGTTTGTGAAAATACAGGGGCAACGCGCTTGCAGCTTCAAAGAAACAGCGTCTTTTTCAGCGAGCGCGTCGCCCCTATTTGCGTTCTTCTATTCCCTGCCCCTCCACAATGACCAACCAACGATCTACGGCAACATCCTGAAAATCTTCCTCAGTTCCACTTGGCCAACGCACGTGGAGATGCTCGATCCTCGTGTGATCTCCCAACCCAAAATGGAGACGCAGATCATTTTGGCCGGCGAATCCGCTGCCACTCCGGACCTCATCGATCCATTGAATTCCACCCGCCTCCACCGTGACCCGTGTTCCGATCGCACTGCGGTTGCTCCTGGTTCCGATAAGCTGAACGAGCAGCCAATGATTCCCGGGGGAACCTTCATT
Organism: Candidatus Poribacteria bacterium; assembly: GCA_024278235.1. Classification (GTDB taxonomy): domain Bacteria; phylum Poribacteria; class WGA-4E; order JAJRTO01; family JAJRTO01; genus JAJRTO01. The sequence goes on along the minus strand of JAJRTO010000335.1, from coordinate 6,496 downwards.
GCGCAAGAGATCCGCCGTTTGATTCGAATTAGAAACGACGATATCGATGTCTCCGTCGTTATCGTAGTCTCCAAATGCGGCTCCTCGACTCGCTTTGCGGATCTGCATACCGGGACCAAGATCTGAGCCGACGGTAAATCGACCTCCACCTTCATTCCGATAGATATGGTTCAACTGCGCATAGGTTCCCACACTGTCAAACTCCTCGACATTATCATGCACATGTCCGTTGGCCACAAAGACATCCCGGTCGCCATCATTATCATAATCGAAGAAATGTGTGCTCCAACCCAGGAAACGCACACTCACTTGTCCCGTCCCGGATGTAAATGAGACATCCGAGAAGAAACCATCGCCATCATTATGATAGAGCGTATTGAGTTCGTTCTGGAAATTCGTGACGATGAGATCGAGCCAACCATCGTTATCATAATCGCCAAAGTCCGTTCCCATGCCGCTTTCGGCTCGTCCGTTCTCGCTGAAACCGACGCCTGCGAGCAGACTCGATTCCATGAAAGTCCCATCCCCATTATTCTGAAATAGAAAATTTTGTGTGGCATCGTTGGCGACGTAGAAATCGAGATCCCCGTCATTATCATAATCACCGAATACGACTCCCAGGCCCCGAGCCTCCGGATAATAGACGCCAGCTTCTTCGGTGACATCGGAGAACGTCCCATCCCCATTGTTGTGATAAAGCACATCCGCGATCCCCTGGTAGTCCCGGGGATCACAGTAGGTCGCGATGTCGCGGATCCTGCACACTCTCTCCGTATCGGTCGCGTAGGCCACATAGTTGGCAACATAGAGATCCAGGTCGCCATCCTGATCGTAATCGGCGAAAGCGCAACTTGCACCCCAACGGACATCAGCCACTCCTGCTTCGGCTGCAAGATTCGTGAATGTCCCATCTCCATTATTGTGATAGAGCAGGTTCGGACCATAATTGGTCACGTATAGATCCAGATAGCCGTCGTTGTCGTAGTCGCCAACAGCACAGCCAACCCCATAGCCTGTATCGCCAACCCCTGCCTGTACGGTCACATCCGTAAACGTTCCGTCGCCATTATTCCGATAGAGTATATTCGTGGGTGGCTTTGGAGAACGCATACCTGGTAGATCCGCTGCATTGACGAGATAGATGTCCAGATATCCGTCGTTATCGTAATCCAGGAATGCCACCCCGGAACCCAACGTTTCGAGGAAGTAACGGCGGCCACTCCGTCCATCGTGATGCTTGAAGTCGATGCCCGCTGCCGATGTGACTTCAGTGAAGAACACTCCTGCTTGGACTTGATGTGTCATTAGCAGATAGCACAGGATGAGGATGGAGAGGATCAGGATGTGGAAACGGTGTCTCATAATGTCTCTCGTGGATATGGTCATTTGAGGGCATTATACCATAACCATGTCATATTTGTCTCTATGAGAGAGGATTGCTCTTGACACACCCCGCAATCTGTCTTACAATTTGGAGGAAGTAAGGAATTGCACAAACATAGAAAACAAGCGTCTCAGTCGTTCCCATTTTTTGGCTCGTCGTAAGCCATGTCGTGAAACGGAATGGTGTTGCGACGGCACCCACTCCGTTCCGTGCCTGACTTACGAACGTAAATGGTGAAGTACTGAGCCTATATGGCAAGGAGACTGGCAAGATGGCCGCAAATATAGCAACGGTGACCTCAAAAGGACAGATTACCATTCCGAAAGAAGTGCGCCAAACGCTGGATATCAAAGAGAAAGACCGGCTGCTCTTCCTCGTGGAGGGGGATCGCTTAACAGTGATCCCCCTGCGGCATTGCCCCTTGAGCGAACTCTACGGCGCACTGCCGGCGATCAAACCATATCCGGGACATGAGGCGATTCGTAAAGCAATTCAGAGCGAACTTGGGGAAAACATGATAAGGGAGACAGAATGAAGAACGCCTACGTTGATGCAAATGTCATCCTTCGCTTTCTGACGGGAAGTCCTCCGGAGATGGCAGCCCGGGCTCGCGCGCTCTTCGAAGCTGTCGAACAGAATAGAATCATCCTTTTCGTTGAGGAAATTGTCATTGCTGAGACAGTATGGGTGCTCAAATCCTTCTACGGGTATTCGAGTGACGAGATTTTACGCACCGTTCAAGCACTCCTGAGCCACGATGGACTCGAAGCCCATGACAAACCCGGGCTTTTAGCAGCCCTGAACCTTTTTGCTGAAAAAAACATCGATTTTGCCGACGCTCTCGTGGCCGTACACATGAAACAACAGGGACTGCAAGAGATATTCAGCTTTGATGAGCACTTTGACCGCCTATCTGGTATCACACGGTTGTCCCCGGACGTGGCATCACAGGAAACATGAGTTTAGGAATTGGCTTCCATTAGAGGAGAGATTTCATGTCGAATATAGCCAATGTGCTGGCCAAGCGTTATGCTTCAACTGCGATGCAGGCGATCTTTTCAGAGGAGAACCGGATCCGGATGGAGAGGGAGCTGTGGATTGCCGTTCTTAAAGCTCAGCGAGAACTGGGATTGGAGATCGATACCGAGACCATCGTAGCCTATGAAACCGCTCGGGATCAGATTGATCTTCAGCGCATCCAGGAGATCGAGCGGGAACTCAGGCACGACGTGAAGGCGCGCATCGAAGCGTTCAACGAAGTTGCTGGTGGCATACAGGCTATCCATCAAGGAATGACGAGCCGTGATCTGACGGACAATGTCGAGCAGATGCAGATCAAAAAAGCTGTCGAACTGATCCTCTCAAAGGGGGCGGCCACCCTGCATCGCCTGATGGAACGGGCCAAAGAGACGCAGCACATCACGCTCACGGCGCGCACGCATCATCAACCTGCCCAGCCGACACTGCTGGGGAGACGCCTTTCGATGCATGCGGAGGAATTGCTCTACCACCTTGATGGCCTGAGGTTACAGCTTGAACGTTATCCACTGCGCGGTATCAAAGGGCCTGTGGGGACGCAACTGGATCAACTGACGCTGCTCGGATCACCTCAGAAAGTCGGGCAATTGGAGCAACGTGTGGCAGAACATCTCGGCTTCCGGCACGTCCTGGATTCCCCTGGTCAGGTCTATCCTCGATCCCTCGATCTCTCCATACTCAGTCATATTGCCCTGGTCGGTAGTGCTCTGGAAAACTTTGCGAAGAGCGTCCGTCTGATGAGTGGCTACGAGCTGGTGACGGAAGGATTCCGGGAAGGGCAGGTTGGCTCGTCGGCCATGCCTCATAAGATGAACACACGCAACTCGGAGCGCATTTGCGGAATGGTGGAGTTACTCAAGATGTATGTCGATGGGGCCTCTCGTCTGGCAGGTGATCAGTGGGAAGAAGGAGATGTCTCCTGTTCCGTAGTGCGACGGGTTATCATCCCGGATGCTTTCTTCTGTGCGGACGGGATGCTGGAGACCATGTTGACAGTGCTCAAGGAAATGGGAGTCTATCCATCCGTGATCGCCCATGAATTTTCTCGCTATTTACCGTTCCTCGCGACAACAGAGTTGTTGGTATAAGCTGTGAAACGCGGTATGGGTAGAGAAGAAGCACACGCTTTGATCAAGAAATACGCGGTGCAAAATGCACTGGGTATGCGGGAAGGCACTGAGCAACACCGATTGGTGGAGGATCTGGGAGCAGACCCAATGTTCCCCTTGTCCACGGGTGAGATCAGGGAATTGCTCGCAGATCAGAGTCGCTTCCTGGGTAATGCGAAGCGGCAGATACGCCAGGTGGAGCAGCGTGTCAAAAATTTCATCGTTCACTACGAAGATGCAGAGAAGTATGAACCCGGCGAGATCTTATAATTGGAGCTGCCATGTTCAATCGGAAGGGGTAGAAGATGGATGCGATGGCGCTCGCCAGGGAAGAAAAACGCTTGATTCTGTTACGTACCCTGGTGGATCAAGCCGCTGAGGCGATCTACTCCGGTGAACTCTCCTTGCCAGAGGCAATTCGCTTGGTCGAATCGACACGTGAACAGGCAGAGGAAATCATTCCGGATCAGATGGAAACGTATGACTTGATCTATGGTTCCCGCTTGACCCGGCTGATCTGGCAATTTGTACTATTATATGCTTGACAGCATCGCTATGATGGAGTAAAGTATTACCCGTATTTTTCACTCCACTTGTTTATATAGAACAGGTGAAACAGGCATGAGACTCTATCGGAGGTACTAATATGGCTGATCTGGAAGGAATTGCGGAAAATGTCATCAGGGGGCAAGCACCTAAAGTCAAAGCCCTCGTCGAAGAAGCAATTGCCGAAAACGTGAATGCCGGGGACATCCTGCGTGAAGGTTTGATCAAGGGTATGGGAGTCGTTGGTGAGAAGTTCAAGAACAACGAGTTCTATGTTCCTGAGGTCTTGATCGCAGCACGCGCAATGAAGATGGGGATGGAGTTGGTCCGCCCCCTGCTTGCAGATGCCGGTGTCGAGCCGGTCGGTAAAATTGCGCTTGGCACTGTGAAAGGAGACCTGCACGATATCGGCAAGAACCTGGTTGGTATGATGCTGGAGGGCGCTGGCTTTGAAGTGGTCGATCTTGGGATTGATGTGTCGCCCGAACAGTTCATCAGTTCCATTACGGAGCATGAGGTCCAGGTGATTGCGATGTCAGCCCTCCTGACTACCACGATGCCATCCATGAAGACCACCATCGATGCTATTAGTGAAGCTGGTCTCAGAGATAATGTCAAAGTCCTCATCGGCGGTGCACCTGTCACTCAGAAATATGCGGATGAAATCGGTGCCGATGGCTATGCGCGTGATGCAGCAAGTGGCGCTGACCAGGCGAAGGTACTCGTCGGAGTTGCTTGATATTCTACTTTTGAGGTTCAGTACATCGATCTACGTGCTGGACCTCTATTTGTAGTTATTCATCGATCTGGGTAGTCCTCGAAGCTGTTATATCGTTTGCTGTTTTGAAAGTTGTTGGAGAAATCAAAATGACACATCGTGAACGTTGGGTTCGTGTGATGCACTTTCAACCTGTGGATCATATCCCCGACGAAGAATTTGGTGCATGGAACGAGAATTTCCCGGTTTGGCAGGAACAGGGATTGCCAAAGGATGTCAACAACAACTCTGATTTTGATCGTTACTTTCAGTTTGCCCCTCGTAGTGGAATCCCGGCGAATGTTGGTCTCAGTCACGGATTCAAGTCGGAAGTGTTGGAAGACACGGACCAATATCGTATTTATATAGATGGGAATGGCGTTAAGCAGCAGGTTTTCAAAGATGGAAGTTCTTCCATCCCTCACTATCTCGAATTTCCGCTCAAAGATCGTAAATCGTGGGAAGAACTCTTTCTGCCACGCCTGGAAATTGAACTTGAGAGTCGCTATCCTGAAAACAGGTCCGACTGGGAACAGATCAAAGCCCGATACAGTGATCCCGGCTGGTCTATCCCCGTGGGTATCACGATCGGAAGTCTTTTTGGTTGGATTCGTAACTGGGCAGGTTTTGAAGGCGTCAGCATGCTCTGCTACGATGATCCCGATTTGGTCAAGGAAATGGTGTCTCACCTTGCGGCCTTAATCTCTAAGGTGATCCATCGTGCAGTGCATGAGATCAAAATAGATTACGCTGCTGGTTGGGAAGACATCGCCTTCAATCACGGTCCCATCCTGTCGCCCAAGATGTTTCGGGAATTCGTCACCCCCAACTATAGGCGGATCGCCGATACGATCCGTGAAGCCAATCCGGATGCGGTTATCTATACCGATTGCGATGGCAATATCAATGATCTGATCGAACCGTGGCTGGAGGGAGGAATCAATGGGCTTTTCCCCGTTGAATCGGCTGCGGGATCGGATCCGATCGCTATCCGCAAGAAGTACGGGGACCGGGTGGTTATGCTGGGAGGTGTCAACAAACGCGCCCTTATTGCCGGGAAAGAGGCGATTAAGGAAGAACTCGAACGCATCAAACCTTACGTGGATGAGGGTGGATGGATTCCCCATGTGGATCACCGGGTGCCACCTGATGTCACTTTCGAGAATTATGTCTATTACTTACATCTCAAGCGGGAGATGTTTGGAATCCCACATCCTGAAGAATTCGAGAGCCGCCCCGAAATCAAGGCTATCAAAGCCAAATGGAAGGGAGTACTATAACAGTCATCCGCATGGCGCCGTGCATTATCTTTCGACATGAGCCAAAGGTTGTTGATCATGAGAATTGACAGGCGACTACTGACTAGCGTATGCCCAATCCCACCATCTACACAGAAGATCTCACCAAGCGATTCGGTAATGTCACAGCAGTAGCAGAACTGAATCTCCAGATCTACGAAGGAGAGATCTTTGGTTTCCTCGGACCAAATGGTGCTGGCAAAACCACGACCATCAATATGTTGACGGGGATTGTGCGTCCGACTTCAGGGTTCGCGCGGATCTGCGGATATGATGTGTGGGCTTCACCTCTGCATGCAAAGGCGATCACTGGCTTGCTTCCGGATCAACCCAATATCTACGAGACCCTGACAGGCCGTCAGTT
>JAJRTO010000334.1 GCA_024278235.1 Candidatus Poribacteria bacterium | reverse complement strand
TCTGGCGAAGTTCGTGAAGCAGACAGCTCCCGAATTCCATCTGATGGATGCGATGGGAGCTGCCGAATACGCGCCCTACGTGGATCATCCCGTTCCGCTGGAAAGTGTGTATGAACGATTTGTCGAGCAAAGCGGCATCCCACAGGAACAGATCTGGTTTTACTACTGCTGTGGGCCAACGGGAGCCTGGCCAAATCGATTTCTCGATTATCCGCTCATTCGCGTTCGCATGTTTACATGGGTTGCGTTCCGCTACGGCATCCCCGGCTTTCTGCACTGGGGCCTCAACCATTGGGGCTGGCATCGTCCTTTCTACCGTTCAGGGGAATACAATCCCTATGACAACACGACAGGCGGGGCACTTCAGGCGGGTGACAGCTACCTCCTCTATCCTCCGCGTATGCCGCAGGAATCGCAGGAGCCCGTGGATTCCATCCGCTGGGAGATCGTGCGCAAAGCGATGGAAGATTATGAGTATCTCTACCTTCTCCGAGAGATCGCTCAGGGAGGCAGCACAAACGCCGGCGAGGCAAACGCGTTGCTTGAAGAATTTGAGCAAGCTCTCGTGCCTGATTTTGTGGATCACACCCGTGATGTACGCGCATTAGAGGGTTTTCGGAGACGCATGGCGCAACTCATTGCCAAAGAAAGCATTCTGAATGGATCTGTCTGAGATCATCTATTATACGGTCACCGCGGTTGCACTCGCGATCTGGGTCTATCGGGATGCTCTGACGAGCCAGCGCAATCAATGGCTTTGGGGAACAGGCGTTCTGCTGAATAGCACCTTCTTCTTTCCTCTCTATTTCTGGACACGTCCACCCGAGTTCTACTGGCGTTGTCCTCAATGCGACCGCACGAACCGTGCCTGGACGCGGCAGTGCCCTCGTTGTGAAGCCGTGGTCCCCGCGATTGATATGGAGTCCCGACTGTATGGATTCTGGACCGAAGCAGATGCGGTTTCGATCTTTCTACTCACTCAAGCAACGACACTGTTCGTCGCATTCATGGTGGGAGTTGAGTTAGCTCCCAATGGGGAGGGGATCCAGGACGCATCCAAGCTCTGGTTAGTCCAGATGATCACGGTCAATGTGATGCTGGCACTCTCGTTCTACTGCATCACCGTGCGCTATCGCCGAGCCGTGCAGGATATCGGATTGAGAACGGAAAATTGGCTCCGTTGGATGCCGCTCGGCCTTCTCGCCGGGCTTGCCCTGGTGTTCATACAGAATGGTATCACCACAATCTTTGCCTGGGCAGGAAGCCTGTTCCATTTCGATCTATCAGGCCAACTCGAACGCGAGATGGCCACACAGCAACTAGGCTGGCCGACCAGCTTTCATGACCCACTCTTACTGGTGGTTCTTTTCGTGGCAGGCATCCTTGTACCACTGGGTGAGGAGATCCTGGTAAGAGGGATTGCTTACAGGGCTGCTCGTGCACGTTTTGGCCCCGGAACCGGTATGATCATCATATCTCTGGTGTTCGCGTTTCTGCATCAGTCGCCAGCCTTCTTCCCGGGACTGTTTGTGATTGGCCTCGCGCTCAACTATCTGTATGAACGCACCAATTCTCTGTTGCCTTCCATCTTCGCCCATGCGAGTATCAATATCACAGCCATTCTGGTGAAAGTCAGCGTTCAATAATATGCGTACCGAACGATTTGTAGTTCCCGAGGAAGCCAGGGATTGGCGTCTGGATCAGTGCCTGGTCATCTTTTACGATGAACTGTCCCGTTCATTCGTGCAGAAACTTATCAAAGAAGGGCAAGTAAAGGTCAACAGACGCCCCAGTAAACCGGGATATCGTGTCCGTCCCGGGGATGAGATCCAGATGCAGATCCCGCCACCAGTGACTGTGGAGATCGAGCCGGAGGAGATTCCCCTTGATATTCTCTACGAGGACGCATCTCTCATCGTCGTGAACAAACCGCCGGGGATGATCGTGCATCCGGGGGCGGGGCGAGCCACCGGCACGTTGGTAAACGCGCTTCTGGCTCATTGCGAGTTGCTTTCCGGGATTGGCGGTGTGGAACGTCCCGGGATCGTTCATCGCCTTGACAAAGACACGAGCGGCGTGCTCGTTGTCGCCAAGACGGATGTGGCACACCGGGATCTGAGCGAGCAGTTGCATAAACACACCGTGGGGAGGCACTATATCGCCCTTGTATGTGGTATTCCTGCGAAGGAGCATTGGACAGCCGACAGTTTTATGGGGCGGAGCCCACGGGATCGAAAGAAAATGGCAGTGGTCGCTATCGGTGGTCGTCGAGCGATCACTCATTTCAGGCAGATAGAGACCTTCAAACAGTTTGCGTTACTGAGCGTCCGGTTGGAAACAGGGCGCACGCATCAGATTCGGGTGCACCTTGCACATTCCGGATATCCCGTCGTCGGGGATCCCACTTATGGAGGCGGGCGACAGCGCGCGCTCAAGAGCGCGTCTGCACCGATGCTCAAACATGCACTTGCTGCGCTCAAACGGCAAGCCCTCCATGCGGAGCAACTTGCATTCCTCCATCCCGTCACCCGGGAACGGATGGAATTCACAGCCCCGATCCCACCTGATATGACAGCCGTATTGGATGCGTTGAGGATAGATTCATAGGCTGATACCGCT
>JAJRTO010000333.1 GCA_024278235.1 Candidatus Poribacteria bacterium | reverse complement strand
TTCAAGGCGTCCACCCGGCTTCCATGCAATTGCACATACAAACAACTCGCCCGTTGCCGCAATGGCCGATAAGGATCATCGCCTGTTCGGGCTGCAATTCCATCCAGAAGTGGTGCATACCCCCCAGGGGGTACAGATTCTGAGAAACTTCGCACGACAGGTATGCGGCTGTCATTCAAAGTGGACGATGGAATCGTTCGTGATAAATGCCATCGAATCCATTCGGCAGCAGGCAGGTGACCATCGCGTGTTGTGCGCGGTGAGCGGTGGCGTCGATTCAACGGTGCTTGCGAAGCTGGTTCAGCAGGCAATTGGTGAGCAATTGGTGTGTGTGTTTGTCAACAATGGTCTGCTCCGCAAGGGGGAAGTCAAAGAGGTCCAACAGTATTTCCGGGATCTGCATATCCCGCTCCGTTACGTCGATGCCAGTGATCGCTTCCTGGATAGGCTTGCCGGCGTCACCATGCCCGAAGAGAAGAGGAAGATCATCGGAAACGAGTTCATCGCGGTATTCGAAGATGAACTCGAAGAGCTGGGCGCAATCACCTTTTTGGCACAGGGAACCCTCTATCCAGACGTGATTGAGAGCGTCTCTGTCAAGGGACCATCTGCGACGATCAAGACCCACCACAACGTCGGCGGATTGCCAGAGTCCTTGTCCTTTGAATTGGTTGAGCCACTCCGGGAACTGTTCAAGGATGAAGTGCGTGCAGTTGGCAGGGAATTGGGGATCCCTGATGTTATCCTGGGCCGCCATCCGTTTCCAGGCCCGGGGCTTGCCGTGCGTGTGCTAGGCGAGATCACCCAGGAGCGGCTGGATGTTCTGCGAGAAGCCGACGCCATCTTCATAGAAGAACTCCGTCGAGCAGGGATCTATGATGACATCTGGCAAGCCTTTGCAGTCCTTCTGCCAGTACAAAGCGTCGGTGTCATGGGGGATGAACGGACGTACGAGCATGTGGTCGCCTTACGCGCAGTCACCAGCATGGATGCGATGACTGCGGACTGGTCACATATTCCCTATCAAATTCTTGGGTTTGTCGCAAATCGAATCATCAACGAGGTCAGAGGGATCAATCGCGTCGTATACGATATCAGCTCTAAACCACCGGGCACCATCGAGTGGGAGTAGGGAGGATTGTGGATTGAGAACCTGGTCATACCAAATGCAGCTTGAAATGATCGTTTTCAAGCTCTTTGAGCCATGCCATCATCTTAAACTGAAATGGGTATTCGCTGCCCTCGCGGTGGTACTCATTTCGCCGTTCGCAAGAGGGGCAACCGAGAACCTACTGGCAAATGCAGGGTTTGAATATTACGACCGGGGCGAAGTGATGTTCTGGGCTCATGCGGAAGAGACAACCACGACACAGAAACTCTATTCGATCTCTGTAAACAACGCGCTCCAGATCGCCTATAACATCGATCCTCAATGGGCTCATACCGGCGATTCCTCCATATTCTTCCGTGAAGCGGACCCGCAGAGGCAACACTCCCTTCAGTATCAACGCCAGGTTCCTAATCGTATCCTTGAACTCGATCAGTGGGAACGTGCGCCTATCCATGTGAGTGCCTGGGTGCGCGCTGAACGGCCAGGGGCCATCATCGAATTGCGCGTATCGGCTTACGCCGAGAATCTGTTGGGTTCCAAGACAGAGACCGTATCCCTGCAGACGACCGCGTGGGCGCAAGTAACGCTTTCGCTCGATCCGGAGGAGTTTCGTGGGGAACGCATCGCCAGACTGGATATCCGGGCGTTCTATGTCTCAGGGGATGGGGGCGTCTGGTGGGATGATTTTCATGTCTCGGATGAGCTTTATCCGATGGATCCCCCCGGACCAGCAGAACCCGTTTCGATAACGCCAGACGGGTATCTACAGTTGCAAGATGGCTCTATCTTCATGCCGCAAGTGATTTGGGGAGTGGGTATCTATACCTCCCCGGTTTCCCTGAAACCGTTTTACGAATGGATCGCCCAACAAGGTTTCAATACCATCTATCTTCAGCCCTCCTTCTCATTCAACTATGCCAGCAAGCGGCATTTGCAGGTCATGCTGAATACGGCGTATGCTGCCGGATTAAAGGCAATCGTGCAGATCCCCACATATCCTCTCACGGATGCCGTGTGTACGTTTCACCGAGAGTACCTGCAGGAATGGGTTCGAGCCTTCTCCGAACATCCTGCGTTGCTCGCATGGTTTCTCGCCGATGTTCCCGCAGAGGATTGCACGACCAATCTACTCCTGGGAGATGAACAGGGAAAGCGTCCCAGTGATTGGGTCCATGAGGCGGAGCGTGGCATCTTTCACCCCACGTTGATCACGACATCTGAACGCGCCTACGCCCCTCGCGATGATACCGGGCGGGCCGCCTTCTATCAACTGGCGGATATGGCCTGGGCCGCGGACATCCTCATCCCCAATGTTTTTCCTGTTCGGGAAGGCGAGGGTATGGTGGGAAATACCGTTTCACTCATGACGGAGATCGCAGCCTCAGCCGTGAATGCAACGAAGGTGTATGTTCCCTCGAATCGGAAGTCCGTGTGGAGCATGATCCAGACATATCCTCTCACAAGTGATGCGAAAGAACGGGGGATCTTCCCCTCGCTGGAACAGATCGAACTGATGAGCATGCAGGGCCTCTTGCATGGCGCACGTGGCCTGATCTATTACACGGCTGCCGAGTGTTACAACACTTCGTGCACTCAGAAATGGTCGCTTCCCAATGATGCTCCTGAACTTTGGAAGCAGTTTCCCGGGATCAACCGGAATATGCAAGATTCAGCAGAATTCCTGGCTTCACAGGCCACCGATCCGACGGGAGAATGGCACCACCTCTACACCGATCCGGCGCAGATGGCAACGGGGGTGGATGATGTGACGATCTCCTCTGCAAGTCCCGAAACTCGCGATGAACCAGGCGACTACCTCGTCCTGAGCCGCACCGGTGCAGTCGAAACTGGAGTGCTGATCCGATTCGATACCAACGCACTTCGTGACAGGATCGGCAACCAACCCATCCATAAAGCAGTGTTACGCCTGTGGTTGGCCGAGCGGGATAGCTCCGCGCTCGCGACAATCCATGCGCATGAGGTGTTGTCACCGTGGAACACGGCGACGGTTTCTTGGAGTCATCGTCCTGCATTTGCATCCATACCCTTTGGCGCCATTGAGATTCCATCTACCTCCCAGAACGCGCTCGTGGCCGCAGAGCGGTGGCACGTTGAGTTGGATGTCACATCACTGGTGAGAGATTGGAAAGTAGAGCGTAAGCCCAATCATGGCATCTATTTGCGCGTTGCAGGCCCAGATGGCGAAACTCACGGCTTTAGGTTCCCATCCTCCGAATTCCGAGAAGCCGATCCGTTTCGGGATATTCGCATCATACCGCACCTTGCGATCTTGACAGGACCAGAAGTTGCGCCAACGGTTCCGCTGGTGGAAGATGCGCGTGCGGATGTCGAAACGGTCGTCGCTGGCTACGATAGCAACGGAGTAGCACGTATCATTGCATTGAATATGGATCGTGACGAACCTCAGAAGAATGTCCAATTCTACGCGCCCACGCTTGCAGGGACTGAACTGCTCGTTATGGATGAAACCCGCAGTATCAAAGTGGATGCGTTTGGTTATTTCTCAGACACATTCGGACCCCATCAGATCCACACGTATCTCGGAGGATTTTCGCCAGAGGAATTCGCTCGACGGCGTGCAGACGTGAACATGGATGGAGTGGTAGACATCGTCGATCTGGTCCTGGTTGGGGCTCATTTTGG
>JAJRTO010000332.1 GCA_024278235.1 Candidatus Poribacteria bacterium | reverse complement strand
CACTCATTGTGAGGCTCATGAATAGCGAGATCACTACAATCGTCATGCACTTCATGGGGTTTCATCAACACTCCGAGTGATCATCACATCGCTGGCTCCGTCATCTTGCCCCTGGATGACGGAGAGCGCGGATTCTGCCATTGTTTCGACTTGGTTCGCTATTCAGGAATTCGATGTGCAGGCAAGCCTCAGAAAAAACTCCCTTTCTTGAGGGCTTCAGACACAACAAGGTTCTCTGGTCTTGAACTCCGGACATCGAACGTTGGATTTTCCAGTGAAAAAGAAATCAGCTTCCCTTGTTGTGGCACTGCTGACACCCAAGATTGGAGTCGGAGCGATAGCCCCAGCGAAGCGAACTGTTGTACGTCGAGCCATGCGCCTTGTGGCATGTCAGACAGAAGACCTCGTTGTCCTGGGCAACGGTCGTCGCAGCCGCATAGTCGCCCGCACCGGATACCAGGAACGGCAGTCGATCTACTGAAAATCCGATGCCCGTACCGGTTTCCCAATGGGATGGGTCCGTCGATCCGGTGTGCCCGTTGATGGCCTCCCATGCCCCTCGCTCGGAATCCGTCGTGGGGTGGCGGATGGGGTGCCCAGCCGACGTGCCGCCGTCTCTCGTGTAGTAGTAGCCGCTGAGAGTATGATGACAGTCCAGACAGATGTTGGTCACTTCACGCCAACTACTCGATTGAACCGTCGGGGCCGTGTACCCAACATTTGCCCGCTCATACATGTTCACGCCCGTAGCACTTGGGTTCACGTGGGCTGTAATAATGGGCTCACCACCGGGGCTCGATGCCCACTGAAGGTTCCGGTACCGGTAGTTCGTGCTGCCGGGATCCCTGCCGTGGGGTTCGTGGCAGTCCGTACATCCGATCTTCGCGTCGTCGAAGGCCCCACCAAAATGACAGGTGGTACAGAGACTGGAGGAGCCGATCTTGTTGGGGCCCAGGTTGTGCCCATTCGCATTGTTCGTATTGACAGTTGCGAGGTATCCCGCAGCACGCTCCGTCAGTTCATTCGTGTCCGTCCCCAATACATCCGGAGTCCCTGTTTGTCCGTCATGGCATACCAGGCACAGATCCGTCACATTCGCTTTATAGAGCAAATGGGCATTGGGGCCTTCTGGTGTACCGCTCGGATCGTCCGGCATGGTTGGCAGAGTTCCATCTTCACTCGCGTGCATCGTATGGCATTTGCTGCAAATGAGGCCGGATCCATGGAATGCTGGCACTGTCCCCACAAAGAACAGGCCCAGGAAAATAATAGGAAGAAGAAGACGTTTCATGGTTTGCCTCTCGATCTTGGTATTATTTAGGATCCCTTGGCGTGACACTTGTTGCACCCGGCACCTGCGCCACTTGGTTGAGCGCTATCCCATCTCGTTCCACTCAGGTACGGCGTCCCATGGGATCGATGACAGGAGAGACAGAAAACCTGATCGGTGGAGCTGACACTCCCGTTTGAATCGACATCCTGAACCGGATAGAGCCAGGCAGGGGTTGCCCCGTAGTTTCCGGCAATTTCGGTTCCGAGAGGCGCATCCACCGGGTGACGGATCCAGTCTGTGCCATCACCGACGTCCGAGTCTGTCACATCGGAACCGTGGAACCCGCTGTGACAGGCGCCACACCATGCGCCAAAGCCGGTGTTGTATGCGGGCGGATCCGCCTCCTCATCCCCTCCGGGATGCCCTTCGTCGCCGGTGACGATGAGGTCCGCACCCGTCCAGCCAGCCGGTTTTTTCTTGAGCAGACGATACGTGTTGGCAGGACTCCCGCCGTGGGGATCATGACAACTGACACAGCTTTCATCCGCAGAGGTGAACGTCCCCCCCGGGGACTGCGTCAGGATGCTGTCGGTACCGACGCTGCCGCCTGGGTTATGTCCCTTACGCTGGTCCGTTTTTGAGTAGTAGAAGTCGCCACCAGACAGACTCGGGTAGTTTGTCCCCATCGAGCCATCATCCGTCAGCACTCTCGGCGCGCCTGTACTGTTGCTGTTCAGAGGGCCTTGATGACATATCAGACACACATCCGTCGTGCTGGATTTCAGCAGCAATTGTGAAAACGGACCGCCAGCTTCCGCATCTGCGGGAAGTGCATTGTCTTCGCTGTAGTGTATCGTATGACACTTGGAGCAGATGAGCTGATCCGCATTGTGAAAGCTCGGCATAGATCCGGCATGCCCGGTGTGACAGGCGTTACAGTCGTAGGCAGCCTCGCTCATTCCATGTGTTAGCATGAGCAAGAAGAAGAGACCGATAAGTATGTATAAGTGCTTTTTCATAATTGAAAACGAAGGTCCGTTCCTGATCCTTCCTCCAGTGCCCTCCTGTGAGCCCAACTTCTATGGAAACGAGTTTTTCAGTGAGCCTTGTAGAGCGTGCAGCTTGCTCGTTCAAGATGTCCGTTGGGAACAAGCTGGCAGCATGCTCTACGTTGCCTGTTCACCCTAAGTGAAAAACTCGTGTATGGAACGACTTCAATCGATAAGGAGAAGGCAAAGCATCCATCGGTGGACGTTGATCTGCCAATATCCGTGAAAGGATGCTTTGCCCCTGCGATGTGGTAAACCTATGCGAGGATCAACTCAACATAGGGTTCGATAACGGATCATGAACCTTTGGCATGACACTTATTACAGCCCGTGCCACTGCCACTTGCTGCAGCGTTGTCCCACCGAGTCGCGTTGGCGTAGTTCGTCGCATGCGCCTTGTGGCAGGAGAGACAGGTCACCGCCTCACTTCCCTGGGTGAGTGTCCATTCTGTAGATGTGCTTGCACCGGTGTTATTGGTTTCCAGTGGATAAGTGTAATCAGACGTAGTGCCATAGGCGGTGATGTAGGCTGTAGGAAGCGGCTCCGCCGTTGGATGACGGATCCAGTCACTACCATCATTAATGTCAGTATCACCGCTACCACCGTGGAAGGTCCCGTGGCACGTCGAGCACCACTTGCCAAAGCCAACCGTATCACCGATAGTTGTACCGGTCTTGTAAACGTTGTGGTTCGTAGCAGACTGAGCGACGTTGGCAGTGGTACCGTTCCAGATATTGGATTCCTCGGTATCCCCTGCGACGAAGTTTGAGCCAGTCAGACCATTCTTCAAGAGATTCCTGAACATAAATGCTGCACTGGTGTCGCCATGCTCGTCATGGCACTCCACACAAGTCCAGCGGGTCAGTTGAGTTCCACCTGGAGGAGTCAGAGCATCTGGCAACGTAGTATCAAGCGGAAGTGTTGCGGATGCGTTGCCTGACACACCACCAGGGTTATGACCTTTGGTATCTGTCGTGGCACTGTAGTTGAAATCCCCACCGGGAGTTTCAATGGTTGCACTGAACACATCAGGACCCTTTGTCGGGTCACTATGGCATGCGAGACACAGATCGGTCACGTTCTTTTTCAGCAGCAGTTGTTTGAAGGGACCGCCAGTATCTGCGTCCATCCCAAAGCCATTTGCCTCTGTTGGGACAGCACCCTTCTCGCTGTAATGCATCGTATGGCACTTGTTGCATTGAAGATTCGTCGCATCATGGAAAGCCCCGGTCTCAGCCATTATCGACGGGACACTGATGGCGAGCATCATGAGTCCGACAGTTGCTGCTAGAAGTCCCAGCTTCGTGCTGGCTCTCATTTTAGTTTCCTCCTTAGATTTCGGTACTTGTCTTAGAAGTTTGAGGGTTTTCGTAGTATTGCGTTTCATGAATTTCACCCAAAGGATATGTTGACAACACGTTCTGCCTTGTTGATTGAGGAACCGAAGCGGCGTAGGTTGAGAACCTGTACGCGCCCGATAAATGGCTCCACTATATAGATTCCTCCGTCTCTATCAGTGGAGATAAACTTGGGGAAGTAGAGCCGTCCTTTGCCTTGCCCCAGTCCTCCAAGAGCAAACAGGAGTCTACCTTCCTTGTCATAACCTAACAGTCCGTGGCTCGTTGTGTCGACCACAAGAACATGACCTTGACTATCCACGGCAACGCCATTCGGAAGACTCAAGGTGTTGAAAGCCGATCCCGGCTCGCCGATGGAACGCAGGAACTTCCCCTCGTCGTTGAAGACGAACACATACGATGCCATCGAATCGACGAGGTAGATCAGTCCTTCATCGTCCACACAAATATCGCCAATGCTCAGCGATTTTACCATGGGTCGTTCTTGCTCTTTCCCACGCACCTCCTTTTTGATCGTTGGCAGATCCTCTCCGCCAATCTCAAGTCTGTAATTCCAGTCACTGTCAAACGCGACAACCCGTCGTTTGCCAGCATCAAGGGCATAGTAATCGTTGTTCTTGTCTATCTTCAGCCGGGTCACATTCATACCCTCGGCGCCGGGAAATCCGTAGAAATTGACGTATTCCAGCAGGCTGCCTCGGAAATCGCAGACCGCAACCTTTCCTCCGACGGCGATGAGCACTTCATCACGATCGTTGACCACGAGCCCGGTCGCTTCACCGACCCCGGCGGGTAATGCAAACTGATACTGAAAAAAGCCCTCCATGTTGTAAACGACCACACGCTTGTTGCCAGAATCCACAACGTAGATCTCGTGATTCTTCTCATCGACGAACACATCACTCGGAGAACGGAGCTTGCTATCCACACCCGCATCGGTGAGACTCAACACGGGCACAAGCTGATACTCCTGGGCGGTCACCACATGGGGCGACAGGAGAGCCACCACAACCAGAAGCCTGCCCATCCATCGTCGATATGTCTTTTGTGCGGCCATGCGATACCTCATTGATAGATAGCGGATTGCGCTCCATTGTCCGCTGCCAGCGCCGCTTGTACCAGGTGCCTTATCTCATCCAGAGCAAACGGTTTCTCTATATATTCCCATGCACCCATTTCCATCGCGGCCTGCCGGCTCAACTCTGCACTGTAAGCAGTGACGATCATCACTTTCGTCTTCGGGTTCTGCTGTTTGAGATACTGAAGGAGTTCCGCCCCATTCATACCAGGCATTTTGTAGTCAGTGATCACCAGATCGAAATCCGTTTTCCTGGTTTTTTCGACGGCTTCTTCGCCATCCTGGGCACAAAACACATCATGACTGTCTCTCTTCAAGCTGTTACTGATAGACCACCGGACTAGTCTCTCATCATCTACTACCATGATCTTCGCCATTATTTTGTTCCTACCTTGAGCCATGAGAGCCATCCCAACCTAAAGAAAAAACAAAAGAGGAAATAAAAAGCCGAACCACCCAAAACCCTTATCTGCAGTAATCCTTGAATGTAAAAGGTTTAGTGCAAAAACTGTGCCCCGCTGGTGAGATGGCTCAATGTTGGGCTGGGCTTGGTGAGTTAGGGGGTAGAGTAAAACAGGTGAGACAAAAATTGCATGGTTTCATGCACGTCGTTGCATGATTTCACGTCAGGAAGCCGTATTTCTTCATCCGATACTGCAATGCCCCCCGGCCGAGTCGAAGGAGTTGGGCAGCTTTGCTTTGATTCCAGCCTGCCATGTCGAGTGCCTGTTTGATAAGCTGTTTCTCAACGGCTTCCAGCGAGATCCCATCCTTCGGCAGTTTATAGACTGTGTCGTCAACCTTTGGCTTGCGTATTTCCGGAGGCAAAAGGGCGGGTGTAATGACCCGTTCATTTTCCAGGATGACAGCCCGTTCGACCATATTCTTCAACTCCCTTACATTGCCTGGCCAATCATAGTTTGTCAGGTACTCCTGGGTTGCTTCAGAAATCCCGTCAATCTCCTTTCGGAATTCCTTGTTGAATTGTTCAAGGAAGAAGTGAGCCAAGAGCATGATATCCTCTCTCCGCTCCCTCAATGGTGGGATAGTGATAGGAAGAACATGCAAACGATAGTAGAGATCGTCTCTGAAGGCCGCCTCATCCACTGCCGTTTTCAGATCCCTGTTCGTCGCAGCGATCACTCGAACGTCGATGTTGATCTCCTCCGTACCACCCACTCTTCGGAAGGTCCTGTATTCCAGGACGGACAACAGTTTGGCCTGAACGGCTATTTCCATGTGCCCGATCTCATTCAGGAATACGGTGCCGCCGTCCGCTAATTCGAGTAACCCCTCTTTCCTTGCTTTTGCATCGGTGAACGCGCCCTTTTCATACCCAAACAGTTCGCTCTCCAGGAGAGTCGCGGGGAGGGCCGTACAGGTAATCTCCATAAAGGGTTTGTTTCGACGGGAGCTTTCGTAGTGAATTGCCCTTGCCAGCAAGTCCTTGCCTGTCCCGCTTTCACCCTGTATCAGTATCGTGGAGGCATCGCTTTGAGCAACTCTTTCAGAGAGGGAGAGAACTTGCCGGATCGATTGACTTCTACCGACAATACGGCTGAAACTGTACTTCCCTTCTTCCTCTGCCCGGATACGGGCTATCTCCTTCTTGTAGTTTCTGGCTTCCAGAGCTTTCTCTATCTTCATCATCATCGCTTCGAAGTTGATCGGCTTGGTGATGTAGTCGGTCGCTCCGGCCTTCATGGCAGCCACCGCCGACTCGATACTACCGTAGGCAGTGACGATCATGATCGGCAGGAAACTGTTTACTTGCCGTATTTGCTCCAGCATCTGCATGCCGTCTCTGTCTGGCAGCTTCATATCGAGCAGAACCAGGCTGATGTCATTTTGCTTCAGATGATACAGGCATTCCTCCCCACTGTTGGCAGAGACCGCCTTGTACCCCCCTTTTTCAAGCTGGTATTTCAGGGTACGGCATATGATCTTGTCATCATCGACTATCAGAACCGTTTGTTTAACCATAGTTCAGACTCACGCGGAATGTCGTCCCTTTGCCGATGTCGCTTTCCACGGAGATACTTCCCCCATGTTCCTCGACGACACGCTGGGGAATAGAGAGACCCAATCCTGTCCCCTCACTCTTGGTGGTGAAATAAGGGTTGAAGATCTGACTCAATTTCTCCGAGGGAATCCCCATACCGTTATCGGAGATCTCTATCACGATCTGCCCTTTTGTCTTGGCTTCTCCCGGATCAGACCCGGGGTTGAGAGCCCCAACTCGAAATGTTTTGAAGCGTACTTCTCCCTGGGTCTCTCGGATAGCTTGTAGAGCGTTCAGAGCGATATTGAGGATCACTTGTTGGATCTGTTCGGCATCTGCCATGATGGTAGGCAGATCCTCCTCATACGTCTCTACGATGGATATCTCTTGCATCTCTGCCTGTGTTCTCACGAGGAAGATAACGCTCTGGACAACCTCATTGATGTCAACCGGAGACAGTTGGAGGGGAGCAGGACGGGCGAATCTCAGAAAATCCCTGATGGAGGTGGCAAGCGTATCGATCTGTTCAACGATTTCGTCGAAGATCTCCCTGCTAGGATCCATCTCGGATAGGTCATCCCTCAAGATCTGGACCGCTCCACTGATACCTGCGAGGGGATTGCGGATCTCGTGCGCGATCCCCGCCGCCAGATTGCCCAGAGTCGCCAACCGGTCAGCGCGACGTATCTGCCTCTCCATCTCCTGCCTCTCTGTGAGATCTGTGAATATGATGACGACCCCGGTGGTCTGGCCTGCATCATCTTTAAGGAGTGATGTAGAGACCTCAATAGGGACATTGTTGTCCGTTTTTGTGCAGACGGTGATCTCCCGGAAGGTGGAGTCCGTATCCTCTCGGAGGGTTTCAAAGATCGGAGCCTCCAGACTGGGGAAAATCTCCTGTATCGGTTTTCCCTGCACTTCGGCGGCCCGATATCCCAGGATGGCTTCCGCAGCAGCGTTGAAGTAAACGATTTTCCTATCCGTATCGAGAGTTACCAGCCCGTTCCTCATGTTCTGCAAGATGCTGTCATTGAAGTTTGTCATTTCTGTCAGAGCAATGACCTTCTGCCTAAGCTCTTCGTCGGCAGCTTCGATTCGGCTCTCCAGTCTCTTATACAGCTTGGCGTTTTCAATGGCCATCCCAGCTTGAGCCGCAAAGACGGACATGGCTTTGATATCTTCATCGGTGATACGCCGACCGCTGTGCAGGTTATCCACCATGACGATCCCTATCGGCTTATCCTGAGCCATCAGGGGCACCGTGGCAAACGCTTTGCTGCCGAACATGAGCAGAACGAGCATGGCTTTCTTTCCATAGGCTTCCTGAAGGACGGGGCATTCGCAACACACCTCGGCCTTGTCTTGAAACTGTGTCTGAAGATTATCATAACAATGCGTTTGTGATTGGAGCCAGCAACGCAGCTCCTCGGCGCCATGAGCAGGACAATCAATCTGATCGCATTTGTGAAAATCCCAACACTTCACAGTCTGTTCTGGCATGAGAGAGAGATCATAGATGCCATTTCCTACGTTGAATGGCTTCGCATCCAGCACAGTCTCGGCCAGTATACCATAATCTCGCTCCAGAGGTATCTTGACCCGTTGGACCACATCCTCGGCGATCCCGATGCCCAACCGACCTTCGAGCGTTTGATCTTGCTCATTGACCAGCAAGAGAGCAGCACGTTCAAACTTTAGTCCCCGGACAACACCTCGAATCACGATGTGTTCGATTTCACTGGGATCTATCGTCGTTCGGAAATCCTCGGCGATCTCATGCAGAACCTCCAGGCGTTCTATCTCTCTGCGCAAACGTGTCGTCATCGAGTTGAAGTTTCGCGTGAGATCGCCAAGCTCACTATGGTTGATAACGCGGGCCTGAGCTGTCAAATCGCCCGATTCCACTCGAGCCATCGTCGTAACGAGTTCCTTGATGGGGCGATTGACAAAGCAGATAATGAATATCGCAATCACCAGGGAAGTCCCAACCACTGTGAGGAGTGCAAATCCGATCATCCGCAGACGATTGCTGGCAATATCCTTAAATGTCTCCACGACCGACACACCGATGTCAAGCGCGCCGAGCATCTCTCTTTCAGTGCCATGACACGTATGACACTGGGGTTCATTCAGGATCGGTATGACCACGGAGAGGGACTGCTTTTCGGTTCCCAGGGATGAGGACTGTGTTTGAGTGTCGGCACGAAGCAAAGATCGATACCGCTGTTCAATGATACGACCGATGTCGGTTCTATTTGCATCGACCAGAATAATACCTGTGTCGGGATCAAATATCCTGATCTTATCGATTTCCTGGAGCCGTCCATAGTTCTCGACCATTTTCTGGACTTTATCCGTTTTGCCTTCAAGCATGGCCTCGGTCAAGCCTTTGTGTATGACACTCGCCAGAAATTCAGCCATATGTTTAGATTTTGCAAGCATCTGCTTCTCCTCTATCTGGAGATAAGCATACGCAAAGATAGCAAAGGCAATGATCAGGACGATCCCGACCGACACGATTATCTTAAAGCTCAGACTGTGAGTGGACATAGTGAGCAGATGAACATCGTTTAGTGAGTGGCCATCTTATGGCATTGGATACAGAGATCGCGCTCTCTGTCCGCCAATAGCACATATTCGTATTCGGTTCCATGTGCATCATGACAGCTAACGCACGTGACGATTCTCTGATTGCGTGGGTCAATCGTATCCTTGCCTACAGGATGGGTGAACTGTCCCTGGCTTTCATGGCATGTTTCGCACACAGCGATTGACTCGCTTATCAAGAGTCCGTCGTTCTGCGAATCGTGGGGACGGTGGCATTTCATGCACTGCCCTTGAGCTGCCGGATTATGCGCATAGCTGGCCTCCAGCTTCTTCATGGAATCTGGATGACAGTCGGCACATAACTCTTTACCCGTTCTGAGTAGCAGGTGCTCGTTTTCTGAGGCATGAGGGGCATGACAGTTGACGCACAGTCCATCTTTCACGGGTACATGCACATAAGGTTGACTACTCATCTGGTTTTTCATACTGCTGTGGCAGCGATAACAGAGTTCCGTTGGGGCCGCTCTCAGCCTAAGGGGATCGGAGGCATCACTGCTGACATGACAGCTATCGCACATCTTTTTCCCAAAAGGAACATGCACATATGGCAGAGACAGCGCATTCGCCAGAACGGGATTGCTGACACTTGAAGTGTGGGCCGCGTGACACATCAGACAGTTACTCTTGGAAACGGGATATTGGTTGTGTGCTCTGTTGAACGCTGCGTCTTGAGCATCATGACAGTTGAAACACAACTGCTCCGGCGAATCACGCAGTTGTGACTTGAACTCGGAAGCGTGCGGATCATGACAGGTCAGACATTCACCTGCGGCCACAGGGAAATGCACTGCCTCTTGCTCGAATTCCTCCTGCTGATGACAGGAGTAGCAGAGATCCTTCCCCGTTTTCTGTTGAAGATACTCATTGTTCGAGGAATGCGGATCGTGACATCCCGTGCATTGTCCCTGCTGTACAGCGGTATGAACATAGGCCGATTGACTGAATTTCTGCTTCTCACCCATATGACAGGAGAAACACAAATCAGCAGCCTCCTGCGGTAACATGAACTGGTACCGTGCCGTGTGTGGATTATGGCAGACGACGCAGTCATCCTGTTTCACAGGAGAATGAACGAGACTCTTGTTGAATCGGCTCGCATCATCCTGATGGCAGGACA
This sequence comes from Candidatus Poribacteria bacterium, assembly GCA_024278235.1. Taxonomy (GTDB): domain Bacteria; phylum Poribacteria; class WGA-4E; order JAJRTO01; family JAJRTO01; genus JAJRTO01. The sequence goes on along the minus strand of JAJRTO010000332.1, from coordinate 332 downwards.
GACAGAGCTTGCTACCACTTTGCTTTAGATTGGGTGCTGCAGCCAATCCAATGCCTATAGAAATGAACATGATAAGGACTGTTATAGAGCCAACTGTTCTCGCTGGGTTATCTATTCGCAATCAAATCACCTCACATCCTGGGTTGTATACCTGACGGTCCATCAATGAGCGGTCGGATATCATCAAGGTAATTCATGACAGGCTCCACACAGTCCCTGTTCATACGGTGAGTGGGCATATTGGTGAAACAGCCCTTCTTGCTTGGACGCATGAGGCTCGTGACATCCGGTGCACTTTGTCCCTGCTGTAAGACTCCGAAGATGCGTGTTTT
>JAJRTO010000331.1 GCA_024278235.1 Candidatus Poribacteria bacterium | reverse complement strand
GCCCCGGCATGGTGACGTCGTTATCCTGAAACATCAGCAATATGGCGAGTTGATAAAGATCGTGGACGGTTCACGTACTCACGGTGATGATATCTTTGTGGCGGGTATGCATCCCAATAGCATTGATAGTCGGGCGTTCGGGCCTGTCCGCAGGAAGGACATCCTCGGCAAGGTGATCTGGCACATCAAAAAACCGAAGAAATAGCATATCAAATCAGGCTTCATCTTTGTCGTTGGGTTGCCGAATCATTTGAACGAGTTCCCAAAATTCAGAAATACGCAAGAAGTGATAGGCAACGGTCAATACAAAAACACCCACGGTGATGGAAACGCCTACCTGGCTCAACCTTACCAGAACACCCGTCGTACCCCATTGAACTGCGATCCGCGTACTGCACCACCACGCGACATAACCCATCATGCCAGAGGCCAATAGCACTTTGCCCAGGACGATCAGGATACTTCTGCCTCCAATACCATCAACACGTCTACGTAGGAGCCAGAGTAACGTCATCGAATTGACGGTGAGGCTACAGGAGGTGGCGAGTGCCAGACTGCGGTGATCCCAATGTAAGCGGACAATGAAAAGGTAATTGAGTAAGAGATTCATGCAGATGGCAATAAAGCTAACAATCACCGGCGTACGAGTATCTTTGAGGGCGTAGAAGCCATCCGTTGCAATTTTGACCGCAGAAAAGCTGCATAATCCGAGCGCGTAATAGAGCAGAGCATTGGCGACCTGACGGGTGCTGTTGGGATCAAACATACCCCGCTCATAGATCAGCCGAATAATCGGTTCTCTTAGCACGATCAAACCGACAGAAGCAGGAACGGTGAGCAGTACCATTAAGCGAAATGCATGGGCGATGGCTTCACGGTATTCCTTCATATCCTGATGCGCGGTCGCCCGTGATAAAACAGGTAGGGTCACAGTCGATATAGCCACACCGAACATGCCGATCGGTAGATGGATAAGCCGGAATGACTGCTGAAGCCAGGCTATCCAACCCTCCCCGTAGGATGCAAACGATTTGTTGATCAAGACGTTGATCTGGACGGCTGCTGCCCCCAGGATCATCGGGCCTATGAGGTGCATGATCCGGACAAGCCCAGGATCCCGGAAATTGAGTGCCGGGCGATAATGAAATCCGACTCGCCGAAGAGAGGGGATCTGAATCAGAAACTGAAGCATGCCTCCGACCAGTACGCCAATGGCCATTCCCACAACAGGATGTTGTCCCCAACGAGGAGCAATATAATAACCAGCAACGCCCACCAGTACGGATCCAAGATTGAAGAAGGTAGAGGCGGATGCCGGAATGAAAAAGCGGCCTTTGCTATTGAGCACTCCCATTGCAAGTGCAGCAAGCGAGACTAGCAATATAAACGGGAACATGATACGGGTTAGGTGAACCGTCAGGTCCCGCTTGCTCGACATACCAAAAGAGGATTCGGATGGTAGTGGGACGTTCTGAAATCCATCACCGTGGAACACGACGTCCACGATCAGAGGAGCCGCGAAGATCCCAAGCAGCGTCAGGATTCCAAGAGCCACAACCAGCGTGCTGAACGTAATATTCGCCAGTCGCCATGAGGTGGCCTCCCCTTCACGTATCTCAGTTTCGGTGAATATCGTAATGAACGCCTTGCTGAGGATCCCCTCGCCAAACAGATCTCGAAATAGATTAGGGATGAAGAACGCCGCATAGAATGCATCCAATGCTGTGCCCGCTTCAAACAGAGCCGCGAGAACCATCTCACGCACCAGCCCCATCATCCGTGACCCCATAACAGCGACACTCACAATACCTGCAGAACTGGTGAATTTAGCGTGTCTCTGTTTGGTTGCTGAATTCTGTGTCATCGGTGGGTCCGGGAGATTGGGCATATTCAGAAGTATACATCACGACTACGGGACTTTGCCAGCGCATTTTCTGGCAGCACTTTCTCCTCTAGCCGCAAGGGTGAACCTTCTGTTTGTGATCGGGATCGATGTTGGTGTGGTCTCCGCCATTGTGGCATGAGAGGCGTCAACGATGCTGACTACTCGGCACAATAAAGCCGTGGGGATGGATATTCCCCACGGCAAGGGAGATAACTTCTAAGGGAGGATAAAGAGAGGCTTTTAGATCAAGCAAGGACATCTAGCCTGTCTTCTTTGGGTGTAGATTTCCGTCGTTCCGGGGGATCCTTCTTTTTGGATACACCTCGCTGTCGGCTTTTGTGTGCGGCTTCTGTCTGACGGATCCGGACGCCGCTCCGAGCTTTCCAGTGCCCAGAGATGATAGCCTGTTGCCCTGCATGAAGCGATTGAGCAACCACGTAAGCTTTGGATGTAACGGGGAGGTTCCCCAGGATGTTCTGCTGTACGAAACTGTTGCTGGGCATCGGTTCCACCCCCTTACGGGCCGTGCCCTTGGCTGAATCTGCAGGCTCATTGGTTTGACAGAACGTGCAAACCGCCAACCAGCAGATTCACCAACGTATGATCTATATCGGTTAAGTAAGAACGTTGCTTGACGAAAAAATGAACACTGCCCGGTTTGACTCTATTGCTTTATAAATGTATCTATCCAGCAGGCCCTACCATCAGTTCGTATGCGAATCGCTCCCGATTGATCGGTACGGTACAAACGGAGGCCAAGTTCCTTCAGTCGTGTCAGAACCTCAAACGACGGAAAACGCCCTCCCCTGTTGCGCCCACAGGAGATTACAGCGATCTGAGGATCCGTGGCGTTGAGGAATGTCTGACTGCTGGAAGTACGGCTCCCGTGGTGCGCGACCTTGAGCACTGTCGCTTTCAACTCCAGAACTTCGTTGCAGATTTGAGTTTCGGCTTTCGACTCAATATCGCCCGTGAAGAGAAAAGAGACACCGCCGAAGCGTATGCGCAATACCACGGATAGGTCATTGGTCCGATGATTTCCACTTTCCAGAAACGCCGGAGAGGGGTGAATCACCTCAATATCCGCCGAATCACTGAGCGTGAGTTTGCCCAAAGATGGTGGATTCTCATTGCCGAGGATCTCCCGGATCCGGAAGTGTCCCTGAAGGTACTCCAATCCTCCTGTGTGATCCCGTTCAGAATGGGTGATCAGAACCGCGTCCACGGAACGGATGTTCTCATGGAGCAAATAGGGAGCCAGGATGCTTTTGCCAGCATCATAGGTTGGATTTCTTGGGCCAGTGTCAATCAGCAACACTTTGTGATCGGGAAAACGGACACAGATAGCATCGCCCTGCCCCACGTCGAGAAACGTCACTTCCAACCCTGGGAATGGCTGAGGCCAAACGCCCCACCAGAGCATCACCGTAAACCAGAGACACGCAAAACCCACCAGATAACGCCAGCGACCATAAAACCATCGCCAATAGGTTACGGCAACCGTCACCAGAGGTAAAGTAAATAGTGCGATTGCCTGAGATCTGGTGACTGAAATCATCGATCCTGGCAGAGCTGAGATCCACCTGGTAAACTGGATGAGTATGATCAGTCCTGCCTGTGTTGCATAACCTACAAACCCTGCGATAGGCATCCACAGAGCCCCACCAAGAACTGCCAGAAAACTGGTGACAACGATCCACCATGCCAGTAATGCGGCTCCGAGATTTGAGAATAGCGCAATTGGATAGACCCGGAAGAAATAGTAGGCAATGAGCGGCTGGGAAGCAAGTTGTGCGGCCAACGAAACCAATACCGTTTGGATCACCAGTGCTATAGAACGGGGGAGTTCCCAGCGATCCAGGATTGATTGCCACCAGCGCGGAACGAAGACCAGGATGGAAGCTGTCGCAAGGAATGACAGTTGGAATCCCACATCTGATAGCATCCACGGATTCCATGCCAGTAGAATCCATGCAGCCAAGGCCAATAGGTTGATTAGATTGTGATCGCGATAGATCCAACGCGCGAAAAGCACCAGTTCTACCATCAGCGTGGCGCGAACGACGGAAGGACGGAAACCCACGAGACCGGCATAGATCAACACCACGACCATCGTGATACTGATCTTGAAACGATCCGGGAGTGGTCGCGCGAATCCCAGCAGTAGATAAACGGTTCCTGCCAGGAACCCCACATGAAGTCCAGAAACAGCAAACAGGTGAAGCAAGCCACTTGTTTGAATGGGCTCCAGTGTCGACTCAGGGATGCGCTTCCGCTGTCCCAGTAAGATCCCACGTAAGACTGCCGCATGTTCCGGATGCCTGTGGACACTTGCCTCCAGGAGAGTCTCCACACGATTTCTCACTCGATCCAGCCAGTGAAGTGCCCGGCATCCCCTCTGTTTCGGTACGAGTTCATATTCATCGGCAAACAAGATCACACGGACACCTTTTCTGGCCAGTGCTGTTTGCTGATCATAACCACCAGGGTTGCGTTGGGGTGGTGGGCGACGTATTTCACCCATCCCGGCATAGACAACGCCATAGCGTATCTCCGGCAACGATTCTCGTACTGTAAACCAGACTTTCCGTCGGATCCGCTTCCCTTTGTATGCTATCTGAGCAATGAGGATGGCTGAACTGGCATCTGATGCCAATTGAGGTTGATATGCGATGAATCCCTCGAAAGAGACCTCCTTGCCCACCCATCCCTCCAACTCATCGGGCAGAGTGGCGATCCAGATGCTGACAAGTCCCAATGCGATCAAGGCAAACGCAAGCCACCAGCCTATATTTGCCTGCTTCCATCCCCAAATCCACGTGAAGGACAGTAACCCACATCCGGCGAGTAGGCTGATCAGAACAGTGGCAGCCCCCACATCGATATGAGATGCAATGATACAGCCGAATAGATAGAATCCTAAAATGCGAACGAAGGGATAATCCATGTCCGGACTCCCTGCCACATCTCCTCGCCTTATCTCCTTCAAGGCCAGACAGGAAACCCATGATGCGCCTTGCCAGGGATTGCCCTGGAATTATCAAACTCGGTATCTGCTCTCGGACCTCGTTTTCTCCGCCCCCATGTTTTCATTGGTCGAGGTATACATCATCGATATTTGGCTACTCCAATGGCAGTGGAATGGGTACATTCCCCTGTTCATGAGAACGGCTGATCGCCAGATCGACCTCTCGGTCGATGCGTCCATTGAGTGCTCCGTATTCCGGTTCTTTACCCTCTCGAACCGCTTCGACGAGACTCATCAGTTCAGAAGCGATACTGATCTGTCCATCACTCAGCTTATAGGATGTGAATGGATTATCCCAGACAAACTCCCCTGCAACCATTTTGTCCAGGATCTGTTTCCCAGCCACCTCGCAGGTGACTCTTTCGATGAGAAGGGAGCGGTTTTCGCTCTCACCAACGAGCAAGAGTAGTTCATTGTCCCAGCCCATCCCTCTTTCAGCATAGAAGAAGGTCGAACTACGGCCGCGAAGCGGTGAGCCGAAACTCAATGACGTGAAGGAATGGAATCCCAGAGCGCCATTCGCAAATTTGAGGATCGCGTGCCGTGAGCGTTCCTTGTTCGTGGGTCTCTCACGATACAGATGATCTGCAACAGGAAATTCTCCCTGGACGCCAATCACACTGACGATAGGCACATCAAAACCGATATAGCTGCGAATGAGGCTCACTGCATGGTAGTTGTGAGTACGGTTGTCGTTCTGTCCGCGCCACACCTGCCCGAAAACACCTTCCAGAATCATTTGGCGTTTCAGACGCTCCTGAGGCACACGATACAGATTTTCAGCAACCTCCAGTTTTGCACCTGTTTCTTGAGCCTGGGCGATCATGGCATCTGCCTGATCGAGTTTTGCTGCAATGGGAGTCTCAGTTACGAGACTGATCCCACGCTCAAGTATCGGCATAGCGACTTCATAAGTATGGGATGGGTTTACTGCAATGGCGACGATGTTGGGTTTCTCCTTATCGAGCATCGATTCCAACTGAGTGTACCAGCGCGTATGGTATTTGTTGGCCACTTCTTCGCCACGTGGGTTACCTGTATTGCAGACAGCAACAAGCTCTAGCTGATCCTCAAACGTCGCGATCACTGGAAGCCAGCCACCTGCCGCCCGTCTTCCTGCACCGATAACAGCAATTCTGAGTTTTTCCATGATTTCTCCTGCTCTGCCCTGCTCTGAAAATAGTCAATAGCCGATAGATCGAGTAATCTTTTGCGCAACATCCATCATGTCTCGCGTTCTGCGCCCACAGACATCCACCACATCGCCTTCATTTTAGCACACTCCATGCACAACTGCACCTGTTTTTACGGGACTTCTCGTGTTCAGATTTGAGTTGTCTTTTCAGGAGAGATCTGGTATACTTAATTTTATATCTCGAATGAAATCACGGAGTTTATTCCCTGCGATAGAGCGGATGATTCGTTTAACATAGGTTGGTTCTGAGCCCCCTATAAGAGCAGTAGAGGAGTTAGAATTGTGAATAGAAACGCACGTGGTATTATGGTATGGATCATCATGGCATCCATTATTGTGTTCGCCTCATATCAGTTGATCCGTACCGACAAATCAAAGACATTTGAGATGTCTTTCTCAGAGTTCCTCGATCATATCAATGAGGCTAAAGAAGGCAATTCTGTTATCACAAATCTGGTTATCGAAGAAGAAGAACTCAAGGGTGAATTTGTTGAGCCCCAATCAAAGACCGTATCGACCCGTGGAATTATGCGAGAGGAGCTGTTCACTGATTTCAAAGTCGCTATTCGCACAGGTTCTGATTATCCACTTGAAGAAAAGCTCCATGAAGCCAGGATACCATTCGATATCAGGACACAGTCACGCTTTCCTCAATGGGCTGGTCTGTTTGTAACGACGTTATTTCCTATTCTTTTATTGATTGGTATTATGATCTTCATCTCAAGACAGATGCAGGGGACTGGCAACCGTGCGATGGCATTTGGCAAGAGCCGGGCCAAACTCCATTCAGAAAATCAACCCAAGCAGACGTTTGAGGACGTTGCTGGTTGCGATGAACCGAAAGAATCCCTTCAGGAAGTTATCCAATTCCTTAAGGATCCCAAGAAGTTCCAACGTCTGGGAGGCCGTATCCCCAAAGGTGTGTTGTTGATGGGACCACCGGGGACAGGCAAGACACTGCTTGCACGCGCGGTTGCAGGTGAAGCGAGCGTCGCTTTCTTCAGTATCAGTGGTTCCGATTTCGTAGAGATGTTCGTCGGAGTGGGTGCCTCTGTTACAGGGGATACCCCCATCCTTATCCGCACTGCAGAAGAAGTGCGACTCCTTCCTATCTCGGAATTCGTGGATGCCTACTATCCTGAGGATACAGCGGATTTTGTAGTTCCCGTCGAGAAAGTGCAGGCTCTTGGATTCGCCGAAAAGGATTCCAGGCTCGTTGGTTCCCCTAAGACTTTCTTTGGGCATAGTGCTTGGCAGCCTGTCAGCGGCGTCTACCGGCATCGGGTATCAGAGATCTACGAGATTCACTATCCGGGTGGTGTGTTCCGTACCACAGGCGACCATTCCGTTTTCATCCGCGTCCGCGATGGTCTCCGGGCCGTGGCAACCCGGGATCTGAAATCGGGAGATGTGTTGGTAGGGTTACCTTTCAAGACGTGGGATGCATATGATTCAGCCACAGATACGCCCCACGAAATTCGAGTGCATCCCTTTGAATCACTGCAGCAAGAGGTATGGTTGACCATCTGGCAGGAAGATGACGAAGCCCAGAAAGCGTATGCTTGTGTGCTGACTCATAAAGCAGGAAATCGGCATGCGAGTCAGCATCCTTCACGTGCTCTCTCGGAGCAGCACGACCGGGTACCAGTACCCCAGCAAGTACGTCTGACACCTGATTTGATGAAACTATTGGGCTATTACACAGCAGAAGGCCGAGTTGACAGAGGCGTCGAGTTTGTTTTCGAAGCTCATGAAGAGAGAGATACCGAAGAAGTACGCCGCCTGATGGCTGACATCTTTGAGCTTCAGCCTCATGTTACTATTGATAATCGTTCTATCCACCTGACCTATCATGCTTCCCGCGTGGGGCCGTTCTTCGAGCAGATGGCAGGCAACGGCAGCCATGATAAGCATGTGCCGGAGATTCTATGGGATCTCCCCCGGGAATACTTCCTGGCCTATCTGGAGGGATATGCTCCGGGAGATGGACACACAACTTCCGAAGGCAAACTGGCGATGATCTCAGGCAGCCAGCGGCTGATCCGGGAACTCACTTGGTTATGCGGGATGCATGGGATGGCTACTGAGCCTGACATGGCCGAGCGACCGATAGTGCAAAAGATCGTGCGTCGTCCCTACGATGGTTTTGTCTACGACCTGGTAGGATGTGGTAATGAAGCCTTCTTTGGTGGTGAAAAGCCCATTCTACTACACAACTCACGTGTACGTGATCTGTTCGAGGTAGGCCGTAAGAATGCCCCCTGCATCATTTTCATTGATGAATTAGATGCAGTCGGCCGCCACCGAGGTTCTGGCATTGGAGGCGGACACGATGAACGCGAACAGACCCTGAACCAATTGCTCGTTGAGATGGATGGTTTTGACACTTCGGAAGGTGTGATCCTCATCGCAGCGACGAACCGTCCCGATGTCCTGGATCCTGCATTACTTCGTCCAGGCCGTTTTGATCGGCGCATTGTGGTCGATCTGCCGGACCTAAGGGGCCGCGAAGAGATCTTCAAGGTGCATATGCGCAAGATCAAATACAGTCCTGATGTGGATCTGGCGGTGCTTGCCAGGGGGACACCTTATTTCTCTGGAGCAGACATCGAAAATGTGGTGAATGAAGCAGCACTCCTTGCCGCTCGCCAGGACAAAGAATTCGTGGATATGGAGGCGATTGAGGAGGCAAAAGACGTCGTCATGATGGGGCCGGAACGCCGAAGCATGGTCATCAGCGAGCGAGAAAAGATGATCACAGCCTATCACGAAGCGGGACATGCGCTTATCCAGCACATGCTTCCAGAAGCCGATCCTAATTACAAATGTAGTATCATTCCTCGCGGACGTGCTCTTGGTGTCACTGTGAAACTTCCCCTCGAAGAACGCCATAATTATAGCAAAAGCTATCTCCTTGCTGAGATAACGATTCGTCTTGGCGGAAGAATTGCCGAAGAGATCACCTTCAACGAACAGACGACCGGCGCCAAGAATGACTTCGAGGTCGCTACGGAAACGGCACGTAAGATGGTCTGCGAGTGGGGGATGAGTGATCTGGGACCTATCGCCTTTGGAAAGAAAGATGAACAGATGTTCTTGGGGAGAGAACTGGTTCAACACAAAGATTACAGTGAACAAACCGCACTCAATATCGATCGGGAAGTTGAACGCATTGTCCGTAACGCCTACGAGCACGCCACTCAGATCATCACAGATAACCTGGATAGTCTCAAGAGACTTGCAGAAGCGCTCTTGGAAAAGGAAGTACTTGACGCAGAGGAAATTGAAGAGACTCTAGGCCCCCGTCCAGAGCCAGCGTCGGCTCCATCGGTATAGCGTGAACGCACGTCGTATTGCTTCCCATAACTTTGCACTCAGGCGAGAGTTGCAGTCAATGGGCATCCTGGCTGAGCCGCCTGTGATTCGTCGTCTTTCCATCCATACTATCCGCTTCACTGACATTTCCAATCCAGATCGTATCCGGAGACTTTTTACATCGTGTGGTGGCACTGCGTTTGCTCGCGGTCATGAACTCTTGATGACGGGATCAGGGTCGGCTTATCAATCGCTACTTGCCCAACTTGATACGGTCGAGGATCAGGAGATTCACGCCCATCTCAGTCACCTGCTGGCTCCCCACACGGGAGGGCGCATCTGGAAATGTCGAGGGAAGAGCTGGCCTCTTGGAGAGCGTACCTGTGTGATGGGAATCATCAATGTAACTCCCGATTCATTCTCAGATGGTGGTGTGTACTTTGACTCTGCACATGCCCTCGACCATGCCCTCGGCATGGTCGAGGAGGGAGCAGATATTCTTGATATCGGAGGGGAGTCCTCACGGCCCAACGCGATGCCTGTATCGGCACAAGAAGAGATACGGCGAGTGATCCCTCTGATCCAGGCTATTACGGAACAAACTCAGGTATTGATTTCTGTGGACACCTATAAACCACAGGTTGCCCGTGAAGCATTGCAGGCAGGTGCTCATATCGTCAACGATATTTGTGCGTTGGCCGATCCAGAAATGCCGCCGGTGATCGCTGAATTTGAAGCTGGGGTAGTCTTGATGCATATGCAAGGAACTCCCCAAACCATGCAGCAGAACCCTGATTATCATGATGTCGTCGCTGAGATCCACCAGTTTCTTCAGGGCAGAGTGGAGTTTGCAGAGGAACAAGGGATCATTGCGGAACAGATAGCGATTGATCCCGGGATAGGGTTTGGCAAAACAATCGAGCACAACCTTGAACTCCTCAAACGGCTTGGTGAATTTCAAGGCTTGAGGAGGCCAATACTCATCGGGACATCCCGCAAATCCTTCATTGGCCACATTCTGAATCGACCTGTGGAGGAATGCCTACAGGGAACGGCAGCCACGGTTGCTTGTGCCATCCTCCAGGGGGCAGATATCATCAGAGTTCATGATGTCCCTGAGATGAAACAAGTTGCTATGATGGCGGATGCCTTGCGCTAAAAGAAGCTATGTTCGTTACACTTCAACAGTATGTTCCTGTTGTCCTCGATATCCTTCTGATCACCTTTCTGTTTTACAAAACTTATATGCTTGTTCGAGGAACACGCATTGCGCAAGTGGCCCAATTGCTCGCTTGGATCGTAGGTGCGGCATTCCTTGCTCAGATTCTGAGACTATACACCGTCGCATGGGTTCTGGATCGCCTCTGGCTTTGGATAGTTGTGCTGCTCATTGTGTTGTTCCAATCGGAAGCCAAGCAGATTGTTGTACGACTCGCCTACCGAAGCCGCTTCTTCGGTAGCGCGCCCGTTGAGATGAGACGTTTCGTTGAACAAGTTGCTGATGCAATTGCCCGCCTTGCGTTACGCGGTGAAGGCGGAACGCTCGTTATTGAACGAGATGATAGTATGGAGGATCTTATCGATTCGGGTGTTCGAATCGAGGCGTTATTCTCACATGAATTGCTCATCGCTATTTACGCTGAGGATTCTCCTCTGCGAGATGGTGCCGTTGTCATTCGTAACCGTCGGATCGTCTCTGCCAGTTGCCTTTTACCAATTCCGGATGAAGGGAAGCTGAGCACATCGAGTCTTGGGTTTCGCCACCTCTCAGCAATCACTCTTAGTCAGGGAACGGATGCGGTTATCATTGTTGCATCTGCAGAGACAGGGATGATATCCCTTGCTGTCGATGGACAGTGGCAACGGGAATTAGACAAAGACAAACTCGAGGAAGCTCTGACAGACTATCTCATCCTCGGTACTGATCGTGCAGAGAGGTCCTGATGTTACGGCTATTTGCACACATTCAGATCAAAGTGATCTGCCTTTTACTTGCATTTGGACTCTGGTTTTTTGTTGCCCATCTGAGAGAGGGAAGTAGTCGTTCTCCCGCTGGACAGAATATGAGCACGCTGCGCATTGCGGATGTCCCCGTTCAACTACAAGGCATGTATGCAACGCAATTGGCAGCAGATCCTCCGACAGTACAGATAACGGTTCAGTGGCGTCGCGAAGACATCTTTCAGTACCCGCTCTTCAAAGAGATCTATGCGGTGATTCCAGCAGAAGCTGCGGATACCAGACGGATTTACTCGCTGAACATGCATAATTTCGTGCTCCCACCCGGATGGCTGCTTGTGGAGGTAGAACCCGAGAAGATCATACTCAACCCTTTGGTTCAGAATTCGGATTGATAGGAGGGAACGACAGCTTCGATGGAAGACTCAAGTAAACAACGGCTCGGTTTGCAGGAAGTAGTAGAGCGACTTCAGACAGAATATGGTTCATTTTATGAAGCCGATTATAAAGCCGGTAGAAAGCAGTTTGTGCGTTTTCTGCGGGGAGACCTCGGTCTCAAACGGAAGCAGGCAGATGAACTCGTGGACATCCTTGAAGACAATCGAAGTTTACGCTATGTGCCCCCCGTTGAACTTCAGGAAGAACTCTTTCGGGATCCTCGGCGCGCTGCAGAGCTTGTCACGTCACCTTCGTTGAGGGAAGTATCGTTGCTGACAACATCTCGTCGCTCAGACAAGGCCCATTGGTTAATTGGAGAATAATCTGGAGAGGAGGTACGCCTGTCATTCCGCTCTGTTACGGTTCGCTGGCGTAATTTATCATGGTCAAGATCTTCGCCCATCGAGGAGCATCAGGTGCTTATCCCGAGAATACGCTCGTTGCATTTCGTGAAGCGGTTCGAATGGGGGCCGATGCGATCGAACTGGATGTCCAACTCTCCCGTGACAGGGAGCTTATTGTTTTTCATGATGAAACATTGGAACGGACTACAGGCTTATCAGGACGTGTCATTGACTGGAAACTTGCCGCTATTCAGAAAATGGATGTCGGAGAGAGGTATGCCCCGGAATTTGCAGGAGAACATATTCCAAGTCTGCAAGAAGTCTTTGAGGCGGTTCCATCGAGCATCCTGCTAAACATCCATGTCATTGCTCACTCCTACAGCCGAAAGATGCTCGCCACGAGGCTTGTCCAGTATCTTCATGAAGCAGATGCCTGGGAACGTTGTTTTATTACCTCAGACGCCCGAACACTGAAACAAGTACACCGCCTCCATCCAGGGGCAAAGATCTGTAGTCTTACTCGTTTCCCAAACCCATCTGACTATCTCCGCCATTCGATGGAACTCGGTTGCAGAATCGTCCAGCCTTTGCGCCAGATGCTCAATGCTCATTCCCATTTCGTCGAGGAAGCTCACCAGAGAGGGCTTACTGTCAATGTCGTGTATGCGAACACAGAGGATGAAATGCTCGATTTGATAGAGATGGAAGTGGATGGAATCTTTACGAATGACCCTGGGCTTCTCAGGAAAGTGTTAGACGATTCTCAAGTTTGATTTTCAAGTTTGATTTTCAAGTAGAGGCAAAGCATTCGCCACCCCATTGGAGCTTCTGCACGGACCGAACTGCAAATGCTTTGCCCCTACATAGAATCAGGGATGCTTTTTGATCTCCGCCCAGGTTGTCGAAAGCTTCCCACCCGGTTGAACCGACAGCCCTGTCAACTGTAACTGAACGTCATCGTCCGTTGGCAACCTCACGCCGGCAGCCGCTTCATTATCAGCAATTTCGTCGGTGATAAAGAGCGCATCTAACATGGTCGCGTCCTCGCGAGTCCAGATGCGTAAAATCGTTTCCCCCCTGTCAAATTTCCATTCACGCTCGAAAGTACCACCATCCAGCCACTGATTGATGCGATCCCAGTGCCAGTCATTGCCTTGACGAACTCCCCAGCGAAATTCTGTGTTCTGTGTCACCTGCGGATTTTCATCGGGATCGGCTGGCTGCCAGGTCACCCAGAAGGAATCGCTATTGCCATCCCAGGCGGTCACAAATCCCCAGATCGAATAGGTCCCTTTCTCCGGTATATCGACAATGAACTCCGCATATCCCTCTCCACCACCACCCGTTGTGGGGGCTCCGGGCATCCAGATGAACTCACCATGCGAAGGCTCTGTCGGTGGAGCAGGCCACTTCTGTTTCTTGATATCATCCAATGTACCGACGACCATCGGCTCCATAATGGTGTCTGCCAGTTCTGCCTCTAGCGCGATTTCTACCCCGGCATCTGCCTTTTCCGGTAGAAACCAGTAACAGAAAGCTAGTGCCATAAGTAGCGAAAGAATCACCCCAAACTTCATCTTCTACTCCCGTTCCTGTTCATCAAAGTGAGTTCCTATGAGTTCCTTCAAGTACTTCATGAGAACCCATAGGAACGATTGGGAAACCACCTATCAAGCCTGCTCAAGCGGGATTAGTTTTTCATAGAAGCCCACGTCACAGCAAGTTTGCCCATAGATTCGACAGCCGTTGGATTCACGACCTCAGAGGGTAACTTGGGTGCGACTTCGGCCTCGTCAGCCGAAAGGTTGTCTGTGATATAGATACAGTCGATCATGGTTGCATCTTCACGAGTGTAGATACGAAGAGTCGTGGCGCCGCCATCGAACGTCCATTCGCGCTCGAAAGTACCGCCATCCAGCCACTGATTGATGCGATCCCAGTGCCAGTCATTACCCTGGGCTGCTCCCCACCGAAACTCCGTGTTCTGAGTTTCTTGTGGATTTTCGTCGGGATCGGCCGGTTGCCAGGTCACCCAGAAGGAATCGCTATTGCCATCCCAGGCGGTGATGAGTCCCCAGATCGCATAGGTGCCAGCTTCGGGAAGATCGATGTTGAATTCCATGAACCCTTCGCCTCCACCACCCGTGGTTGGAGGACCGGCCATCCAAACGAAACTTCCACCCGATGGTGCGGATGGTTCAGGACCGCCCTGAGCGGCAGCGTCCGCCGGTGTCGCAATCTCCATTGGGGCCTCAATGACATCTGCACCTTCTGCCTCATACGCCAATTCGATTGCCCAAACAGATCCTACTCCAAGCAGGAGCAGAGTCAACGCACATAGCCAAAAAGATCGGAACATTGAATTTTCCTTTCATCGAGAGATAAAAACCGACATTTACATGGAAATACAAGCATGAATTCAAGGGTAACCTAATAAGAGTTTGCATCACCTCCTTTGCCGCATGATCCCCCATGTTGTGGCCCATTGAGACTGCATGGATACAGCAACTGTTGGAAGCGGGAACCATGACGGTTCAGTGCTCCATGCCACGTCCGGTGTGATACAGCGACTTTCTGTCCCATCCTGAGACATCAGACAGAGCACCCAGTTGCCACGTGGACTCTCCCATTGATAGGCAATTCGGCTGCCATCCGGAGACCAGCGTGGAAACGCATCGTCCACCTCATTCTCCGTCAGCCGGACAACATTGCCTCCGTCAGTATCCATCCGGTAAATCTCGAAATCCCCATCCCGCATACTGGCAAAGAGGATGTGCCTCCCATCGGGTGACCAGTCCGGATAGCTATCGAATGAAGGATGTTGGGTCAATTGGGTAACCACACTACCATCTCGATGCATCGAATAGATATCATAGTTCCCGTGGCGTTTGGAGGTAAACACGATAAACCGACCGTCAGGAGACCAGGATGGTACCAGATCATCAGCCGAATCATGAGTAAGGCGCGTCTTTGCAGAGCCATCGGCACGCATCCGATAGACCTCAAAGTTGCCATCGCGATCCGAAGTGAACAGGATCCACTTCCCATCGGGTGACCATTTGGGAGCTTTGTCGACGGCTTCGTGATAAGTCAGGCGTTTGAGGTGTTCCCCGCTCACATCCATCACGTAGATCTCGTCGTTGCCATCACGCTTGGAGAAGAAAGCGATCCGGCTTCCATCAGGAGACCAGGAAGGATAGAAATCAGAAGCTGGATGCTGGGTCAGGTTGCGTGTCGATTGTCCATCCCAGACATAGAGTTCCCAATTCCCGTCAATGTCAGTGGCATAGGCTACCAGATCGCCCGCATTGCCGAGCATCGCAGAGAGAAACAGCAAGAAAACACTAATTGTACTGAGCATGTTTGGTGAGATCGATGTCATACCTGTGACGCTTGATATACGCCCACG
>JAJRTO010000330.1 GCA_024278235.1 Candidatus Poribacteria bacterium | reverse complement strand
GTAGGTGCGGTACGTGCTGCCGACACAACGCCACGAACCGTGCGTAGTCCAGGTCTCCTTGACCGGCAGGAACGCCACGAGTCACATGGAGCTTGCGATCCTTTGCATGCAACGCAGCGATGTACGGTCCGAGGGCATTAAACATCTCGTCCAGCGAGTTGTGTGGGAGCAGGTTCGCGGGATCAAGCTGGAC
This sequence comes from Candidatus Poribacteria bacterium, assembly GCA_024278235.1. Lineage (GTDB taxonomy): Bacteria > Poribacteria > WGA-4E > JAJRTO01 > JAJRTO01 > JAJRTO01. The sequence goes on along the minus strand of JAJRTO010000330.1, from coordinate 3,754 downwards.
GCGCACATAGGGGCTATTGACCTCTTCAATAAAGTCCCGCGTCGCCTTGGCAGTGGCCAACAGATCGTGGAAGAACGGCTCGAACACGATCTTCACATCGTGTTTTTCTGCCGCGTCCACAAGCTGACGGGTTGAATCTATCAATCGCTCGTACGCCTCGTCGCTGAGGCCCGCGTTCAGATCCTTGCCCTTGCCGGGCACAATCACCGCCCCACATTCGGACGCAACCATGCCGATCCCCATCTCGTTTGCCACACGCATCATGTCCACGAAGTACTCGATGTTCTTGGCTCGTTCGCCGGTCTCAGGTTCGATCAGGCTCGTGTAGACGCCGAGCGCGGTGATCTCCAGGTCACGGCTCCGATACGCATCCGCGATGCGCTTCGCCTCCTCGCCTGTGATGGCTGAAACATCGGCGCGTTGATTATACTGCCAATACTGCGAATCTGTCTGCGTGAAGAATAGCTGCACGCAATCCACACCTGCGTCTGCAGCAAGTTGTGCCATTTCATCATTTGTCAGTGTGTTAAATCCGGTAGTCGCTAAGCCAATCCTCATCTCTTGTCCTTTCATGCGTCATCCATCCAACGCAACTGCTTCCAGAAGCTGGGGCCGTCGTTCTCCTGAGGTGCGCCCGGAGTGCTTCGACCGTTCTTGATGTAGGTAGTGAGCAGGGCGGTCAGGTGTTCGACGACCTCCGGATGCTCGGCGTAGACGTTCCTTCTCTCCCCGACGTCGGTCTCCATGTCATAGAGTTGGATGGGCGGAAGTCCCTCGACCTGTCCCGGACGCGGGTAGCTCCAACCGCCGGAATCAGGACATAGTTCCAGTTTCCACTTCCCCTGCCGGATCGATAAGGAGCCGTTGATCGAATGGTGCACGGTCGCCTCCCGGATCGGTTTCTCATAGGGCTTGTCGAGCAGTGTGGGAAGGAGATTGTAGCTGTCCTCGCCTGCGTTATCGGGGATCTGCGCCCCTACAATCGCTGCACCGGTCGCCATGAGATCCGTCAGGCAGATAATCTCGTCGCTGACCGAATCCGCCGGGATCTTCCCTGGCCAACGGGCGATGAACGGGATCCGATGGCCGCCCTCGAAGATGTCCGCCTTGTAACCGCGAAAATGATAACTTGGGTGATGACCGAATTCAGCCAATTCCTCGACATCTGCCCGAGGCGAACAGCCGTTGTCGCTGGTCATGATGAACAGCGTGTTCTCAGCGAGACCGTTCCGTTCTAACGCCTCCATGACCTGTCCCACCGTCCAATCCACCTGAAGCACGAAATCTCCATAAGCGTTCGTCTCGCTCTTGCCCTGGAATTCCTCCGTCGGCAGGATCGGCGTGTGTGGTGCTGGCAGGGGGAAGTAGAGGAAGAAGGGCTGACCGTCCACCGAACGAGCCTGTGCGTCGATGAATGCAACCGCCTTCTCGGTCAGTTTCGGCAGCACCCCGATGTGCTCAAAATCGGCTCCCGTCGGCCCTTCGCGCCAGAATTGCATGCGGTCGTCGTTCGCCGTGATGCGGTTGGGAAGCGTCCTCACCCGGTCGTCCTCGATGTAGACGTAGGGGGCCATATCGAGCGAGGCGCTGATGATGAAAGAGGTGTCAAAGCCGTGGGTGGTCGGACCGTCGAGGAGTGGTTTGGTAAAATCGACCTCTTCGGGGGCCTCGCCCGCCTTGGACCATTCAAGCCCCAGATGCCACTTGCCGATGCAGGCGGTGGTGTAACCGTGCTGCTTCAGCAGCGAGGCGACGGTCAACCGGTCTTGCGCAATGAGCGGCGGCGAGTACCCGTAGAGCACTCCCGACTTCAGCCGGGTTCGCCAGCAGTAGCGCCCGGTGAGGATGCCATAGCGCGTCGGGGTACATACCGCCGATCCGGCGTGGGCATCGGTGAAGATCATGCCCTCCCGCGCCAGGCGATCCATATGTTCCGTGTGGAGTTTGGACTCCCCGTTCAGGCATGACAGGTCGCCGTACCCCATGTCGTCTGCCAGAATGTAAACGATGTTCGGTCGATCTTGCATTGGCTGTCCCTCCGTTTGCACGGGATAAAGGCGATGACGATGAGCGTGAAGATAATTCGTGAAACACAAGACATTAGACGTTGCAGTCCAGTAGATAATTTGACTTCGATATCGAATGCAGCAGAGCACTCTCACAAAAGATGGTATTCGCGCTCAGTATACTAAACGGAAAGGGAATGAAATGTGAAATGAAAAATGGCATACTCGGAGGGACGTTCTTAGCCAGTCGATCCATGATAAGCCTGGATGAACCGGGTCAAGACACGCCGTTTGTTCTTCCAATTCAGCCGTGCCGGAGGGATGAGATAGAGGCCAGCCACAGGGACTGTCCGCTGATCGCGGATCTGATGGATCAGATCCACGGTTCGTTGAATGCCTAACCGTTCCGCAACTCCCCTGCGTTGAGCCGGGTAATGAGTTCCATCAGTTGCGGTGAGCCACGCACATCCGTCACAACTTTGGCCTTTTCCTGATTCTCCACCCTGGGATGATCTCCGGAGAGGGCCAGGATCCCCCGAATCCCAACTGCCCATGCTTCCAACAGATGAGACTGCATGCTGATAAGATTGCGCTGACGGGTTGTCCGTTGACGCCCAGGGCCAGCACGCGCTCCATATATTCCTCGAAGCGTTCCGGATTCACCGAGTAGATAGTCTGAAGCTGCCCCTGCTCGATGCGGGGTGTCCCTGCGTTTGGTTGAACGCTCAGAGGGGATGGGATCACAGCGGCAAGAAGTTCTGTCGCCGTGATCAGATCATAGGGGCCGCGACAGTTCACACCGATCACATCCGCGCCAAGCTTTTCGATCTCCAGCGCAAACTGCCGGACGTCGATGCCACCAGCAAGGCCATTTGCCACGCCGCTTATCTGAAAGACAACGGGGACATCATAACTCTTGGCCTGCTGCACAGCGATCTGCGACTGGGTGAAATCGGTGAATGTCTCCAGGATCAGCAGATCGACCTCCGCTTCAACGAGCGCGTCCATCTGTTCCTTGAAGAAAGATCTCTGCTGTCCAACGCTGAAGTTCTCATCGTAGGGATCGAATTCGAGCGGGTCAACAGAACCTGCAACATAGCAGCCGTTGACTTGTCTCGCAAGATTAACGCCGGCTTGGTTGACTTCGGCGACTCGATCCCCATAACCTTCATGACGAAGTTTGGTCCAGTTGGCGGCATAGGTGTTGGTCTGCAAGATGTCTGCCCCGGCTTCCTTGTAAGCCTGGTGAACCCGGAGAACTTGCTGAGCATACTCCTCATGCACGTTGCAAATATCCAGCGAGGAAACAAAGCTGGGCACGTGTTGCCGAAGCATCGTGCCCATCGCTCCATCGCAGAGGAGAATTCTCTCTTTTAGATCATCGAGAACGTTCATGCCATGTCCAACCGAAATATCTTCGCTTACTCCATCATCTGTCGCCGTTTCGCCAGGATCTCGAAAGGCAGACCACGTACTTTGGCGGCGTTGGTGCACCAGCGTTGGTCAAAACCACGCGCTTTGATGGAGCGGATCTCAGGCGTAAAGAGAGATGTCTCGGATTGTCTTTCCGCTATGGTGATATTCCCTTTGTAGAGTTTGACCTTGTAACTACCACTGACGACGTCCTGCGTGGCAGTGATAAAAGCGTCCAGTGCATTCTTCAGAGGGTGGTACCATTCTCCATGATACACCATGTAAGCCCAATGCGCATCCACATCCTTCTTATATTGGATCTCCTCTTTTGTCAG
>JAJRTO010000329.1 GCA_024278235.1 Candidatus Poribacteria bacterium | reverse complement strand
TTGTTTTTTCTGTTTAGAGACGGCACTTTCAGCAAAGAAAATTTTGCCATCGCCGGCAACGATTGTGATATGGGCGATCCGCTCCCCGCGATATTCCCAGAGCAGTTCGCCTGTGTCCGGATCCATCGCGAAGATCGTGTCGCTGATCATCATACGATCGGTGACCGCGCCTTTTGAACTCTGGTAATTTTCCCATCGAGGATAGTCCGCCATCAAATGCCATAGGGCACCGGAACGCTTGAACGCTGCCAATGCCTGTTCGTTCGGGTCGGGATACCGCTGTCGGTAATTCTCATATTGATCCCAATACTCCGGCGGTATCTCCTTTTTGACCTCTTCCCAGTCCCTTGTATCCGTAAGGATGTTCCACAGGGTGAAATATTCTCTTTTCAAAGGCATCGCACTGGAACCGTAAAGGATGCCATTCGTGTGCGTGATATATCCCCAGCGACGCGGACTCCCATCGGTCGATGGGAGCACATCGAATGTGCGCACCGTTTCACCCGTACCGGGATCAAGGCGGTAACACTTTTCGTAAGCCGCCACATAGAGTGCGTCGTCTGTAAGAGCGAGGTTCCCCGCATCCACATCAGCCCTGGCCCGCACGGCCCCCGGGATTTCCCTCTGCCAGAGTGGTGCACCGTTATAGGCATCGTATGCCATCACCACTTCTTCGCCCTGGACGAAGAGGCGACCATTGATGGCCACAGGACTGGTGGCTTTGGAATGTCGATCCAACATCTTTTCGGACCCCGGCCCTCCGAACCAAAGGACACCCAGAGGGCCTTTGACCAGCTCGTCTCCTGAACACGCGGTGTTCTGGGGATCGGCATACGATTGGGTCCAGCCTCTTGCGCCTTTCAACTCACCGCGTTTGACCATCGTAAAATGCGCTATGTCGGATGGCTGCATCTGGAAGCCGGCATCCGGCGTGGAAGCCCGACCGGATGTCGGGGGCACATAGGCAACACCACCGTAAGGTCTCAGCACGCGGAATATCTCCTCCGACCACGTACTCGTAGGCTCGCCGGCGATGGCCGCATCCGAGACGATAAGGTTGGCGAAATAATCTGGCAGGCTCGATAGATCCCACGGTTCGACAACGATCCGGGAACCGTACCATCCAGCGGCATCCAGTCGTTGCTTGGCCTCCTCGACCTTCTTGAGATCGCGCTCAATACCGACGATCTTCAAGTCTGTCCTTTTGGCAAGTTCAAATGCGAGCCGACCCGTGCCACTGTCGATCACGAGGCAGTAACCTTTATTGATTCCCGTCTCCTTGACAATAGCTTCGGCGGCATTTTCATAGACGGATGTCAATTCATCATGGGGATAAGGTGTCCGGTTGATCGCCGGCTTGACGATGCTTGCTTCCGCATCTTGCTTCTTGCCAAAGCAGTAGATATTCCCTTTATCCGTACTCACCAGGAAATATCCGTCGGAGGTTGCCAGGCCATCCGCTTTGCCATCGACTTTATCACTCCATAACTCCCGACCATTTTTGGCATTCACAGCCACCACGAAACCATCACCACCCGCCAGAATCGTATCGCCAGCGAGGATCAGAGCGCGGAGGTCTTTCCTTGCATACTGCCACTTGCAGGTGAGTTCCTTGAGATCCTTCTCCTCTTGCTTCGCCAGTTCGTTGATTCGCCGTGTCGCCTCATCGATCTGCTGCTGGATCACGTTGCGTATGGCGTCGTCGACCTCGACGAGCTTGGATTTCAGATCGGCCAGCATCGCGGCGGTTTTCTTCTGATCTTCCCGAATCGTGTTGAGCTTCTCGTTGAGATGAGGATAAGCTCCCCGGGAGATCGCCTTGATCCCATCTTCGGTCAGTGTGTAGGACACATCACGTGTGGCGACCATATCATATCCCGGAAACCAGGCGTACACATCGCCTTTCCTCTGACCGGTCTTATCGTCGAATGCGACTTTGGCGGGCGTTCCTGATCTCCCTACTCCCGCGATCAATTCATCTCCAGAGACGAGCGCCCAGGTTCCCCCTACCTTACCACCTGAGGAAAGATAGCGGAGGAACCGCCCTGTTTTGCGATCAAACGCTGCTGGCATGGCTCGTCCGGAGGGGATGTAGAGCACGTCCCTGGATGCGATGAGATAGCTCTGAGGGGATATGCCACCATAGTCCAGTTCATGAGAACGATCTCCGATGGTATCGTTCTTCCATACGATGTCCCCTGTGTCGGCGTCGAGAGCACAGATATAGATACCCTCGTAGGGGAACACGCCCGCGCCGAGGTAGACGATGCCATCCTCTGCCAACACGCTCGTTCGGACGGGCCACAGCGAGATCATTCTGCCGTTGCCAATGACTTTCTCATCGCTTGGCCCCGCACGATATTTCCAGACGAGCTGGCCATCATCGGCCTGGAGGCAGTAGACATAGCCGTCATCTGAACCAACATACACGCGATCTTTCCAGAGGGATGGCGCGAAACGCACCGGCCCCTGCGTAAAAAAGGTCCAACGCACACGACCTTTTTCGATGTCTATCGCGTACACTTTACTATCAACGGAGGATCCGAAGTAGGCGACGCCGTTGGCGATTGTCACGTGGTAAACGGCATCGGCGTGCATCCTGGGCAGTTCTTCTCCTGGGGGAGGCCACGCGGGGCTGGGGGCATGCGTAGGCTCGAACTTCCAGCGTAGTGAGAGAGGCACATCCACTTTGTCACTCGTCATGCCGCTTCGTGCGCTGTCGTACCGATAGGTTGTCCAGCCTCCGGCATCGACCACGCTATAAGCAATACTCAGAGCGATGAGACAGATAAGTCCATGCAAGTAGAAACATCGCCGAAATCTGGAACCTGAATTCTGATGCCACATAAACACCTCCTGGTGATTTTGAAAAGGAGAAACGTCACAGAGCAATGACACCCATTTGACCGCGAGTGAAGTATAGCAAATATGCCATCCGATCTCAACAGCTTGTTTTTCGTTGCCAGGTGACGCGAAATCGATTACCATATTGGAAAGTGGACATAGCGTGACCGGAGGAGCAAACGTCGTTTGTGATGCGATGTGGGGATAAGCCCCGTGTTTGCTCAGGTCTCTCACAAGAACCGTTGCAGGAAATACCAGCTTGCCGAGAAAACATCGAGAAGGGGAACCCATAGTGACCTATCGTGAACTTTTTCAGGAAATCATGCATTATGGTACATTCGACCATATGCCGGTGATCCACTGGACGGAATGGCCGGAGACACGCCAGCGTTGGCTTCAGGAAGGACTCCCGCCCGATAAAAGTGAGCACGCGTTCTTCGATGCCGTTCCGATGTGGGCGGGGCTTGGCGTCCGCCTGGGACTGCTGCCGGAGTTTGAGTATGAGGTGTTGGAAGAGACGGATGAATATCGTATCTTTCGTGGTGGTGACGGTGTGATATGCCAGGACTGGAAACACAGAAGCTGCATCCCTCATTTCATCGATTTTACACTCAAGGAAGCCCGGGACTGGCCGGAATTCAAGAAACGGCTTCAGCCTGATCCAGCGCGTATCCCCGGGGATCTCGACCAGCACATCTCGAATGCAGAGGCATCCGGTTTGCCCATCCAGATCAATACGGCATCCATGATGGGCTGGATTCGAAACTGGATGGGTGTCGAAAATATGTGCTATTTGATGTTCGATGATCGCGATGTGTACGCCGATATGGTGATGACTCTGGCGGATCTGGTCTGTTGGGGGATAGATCAGATATTGCCCAAAGTCCAGGCGGACTTCGGGTTTGGATGGGAAGATATCTGTGGCCGCGCAGGCCCTCTCGTCAGTCCCGACATTTTCAAGGAATGCGTTGCCCCCGGCTATCGGAAGATTCGCGATAAGCTGGAGGAATATGGCGTGACCCTGTATGGCATCGATTCAGATGGGGATGTCACGGATCTCGTGGGACTCTGGCTCGAAGCGGGTGTGAATATTCAGTTCCCGGTCGAGGTGGGGCCTTTCAAAGGGGATGCGATGAAGTTTCGCAAGATATATGGCAAAGAACTTCGTGTCATTGGCAACTTCGATAAATTAGCGCTTGAGAAGGGTCGCAATGCCATCGACGCTGAGATTCAACGCCTGATCCCACTCATGAAAGACGGTGGTTATATCATGATGCCCGATCACCTGATCACGCCGGGGGTCGCGCTGGAAGACTACCGCTGGTACCTCGACCGGGTGCGGGAACTGAGGTTCTGACGTTCCCATGGAGAAGGCAAATACAGTGTCCCCATGACCTGGACACGATCGTTGATCTGCAGAAGATTCCCAATCTACTGCGCAAACGGGGTTATCGTGAGATGGACATCCAGGGGATCATGCACGGTAAATGGATAAGCTTTTTCCAACAAGCCTGGGATGAATCAAACCTGGGATGAATCAAGCCTGAAATGAATGACACAAGGTAAGGAGAGTTACGATGGCTATCACGAGAAATGTTGGTCGCGTTGATCGGGCTATCAGAATCGTTGTGGGGATTATCCTGCTATTGCTGGTTGTACTTGCATTTGTTGGACCTCAAACGAAATGGGCCTATCTCGGACTGATTGGACTGATCCCTCTCATCACCGGGATCATCGGGTATTGTCCGCCCTATAGCCTGCTCGGCATCAGTACCTATAAGGAATAGGTAGGTCCGGGGAAGGCAAAGCGGAAAACTGAATGGTGCACAGGTGGTCAACTTGTGCCGGAAAGGATGAGTTTGCCCAAAATGAGGAGATCATCACGATCAGAAAATAGGGTTTGAACTCAACAAATAAGTGTGATAAAATGCGATCAGTTGTACGTGCGCTAGTGGTGTGTCCGATGTCAATCGATGGATAGATCAGACCCCAGTTTTCTCCGGGAAACGGGGGTCTCCTCCGTGTGATCGTCAAATAAACCTGACAGAGCACAACATTGAGATAATGGGAAGATTGGCTCACAATGAATACTCATGAGGAGCAACGAGCGAATCTCGAAGCCTTGTTCCGCAATATCGTGGAATCCCCAGACCTATTAGCAAGTGCCCGTGTTCTTCTTGAACGTCGTGAATTTGAAACCATCGCTCGTACTATTTTTGCCGCCTGCAAGACTCTCCTGGGCGCTGCCGCCGGATATGTGGCTCTGTTATCGGATGACGGTACCAGGAACGAAATCCTGTATCTGGATCCGGGGGGATATGAGTGTACGGCGGATCCTAATCTTCCCATGCCCATACGTGGGCTACGTGGGCAGGCATATCGTTCCGGCAAAGCGGTTTA
>JAJRTO010000328.1 GCA_024278235.1 Candidatus Poribacteria bacterium | reverse complement strand
TACGACTTACCGCGCATCGTTGCTAATGCAAGCCCCGCTTTGGCGAATTGCAGTAGCTTTTCCTTCACATCGTCGGGGATAGCGGTATCACCGGAATCTTGCACATCTCGACCATAGATGTTGAAGACGGGCAATCCCTTTTGATTGTGACCTGCGGACACCGCAGCAAGGTAGACGGCTCCCGGGCGTTCGGTTCCGTTGAATCCCCATACAGCTTTGGGCATGTGGGGATCCATGTCCATCGTTTCAGCCCCGTAACACCAGCAAGGGGTTGCCGTGATGGAAACGCCGACCCCTTCTCGGGCGAACTTCTCGGCCGTTTGGGCTGCTTCGGCCACGCCACCGATACATCTATCTGCAATCACACATTCCACAGGGAGACCATTTGGGTGACGCAGTTCTTTTGTCAGCAATTCGGCGAGTGATCGTGCCATTGCCATCGTTTGCTCTTCTAGCGATTCCCTCACACCTCCCAGCCGGCCGTCAATCGTCGGACGAATGCCGATCTTTGGCATATCGCCAATCAGTCTGTTCTGAGGTGGGTTCATTGGAATATCTCTTGCCATGTTTGCATCTCCTTCTAAATTATCAACCATTCCTCCGCCATTTTACACGATTTGGGATGTGGATGCAAGCTCATTTAGCAGTCACAACATGCCTTCAGCGTCGTTCCGAAAGCTCTAGGATCGCTGGGCTCCACGGATCCAGTTCCACGGTCACCCGGTCGGTGACTCCAAAAGTGTCGCCAGTGCGTACGTCTCTGATCCGCGCTTGCTGCGGGAAAAACACCTGCACACGCACACTTTTTTCCAGTTTTGAGTTATCCGGATAGCCAGCGAGAGAACTTGCATCAAACTCCGGGTTGCGCATGATAGCCACATAATCCGCATCATCACCGTGATAGCGCCAGACTTCCACGCAGGCGACGGGTTGATCACTGGCAGCACCGAGCACTTGCACAGAGGCTGTGACACCTGATTCGGCGAGCAACCGATGGAAAAGCTCCCGATAGTCATTTCCCCTGGGCGGTGTGAGACGATGCTTACCGTAGTCATGCATGTCCAGGTTGAGATATACGGCACGGCCTTTGCCCACATAGTTTTCGGTGATTGAGATGGCGTCCGATGCCCCCTCTTTGTAACCCGTTCCTGTGGTCAACCGGATGTCGGATTCATAGATGTGCAGAGGCTCACCTCCGGCGAAGGATCTCAGTGCCTCCCCTGTGGGTTCGCCGTGCCAACGGACGTCGCTTCTCTGGATTCCGAACAACGCATCCAGTTGTCCCTCCGGGAGCCGCTTGCAGTGTTCATCCATCGTGGCTGTCATGTTGTCCGCGATCACCACGCCGCCGGCTCGCACGAATGCCTCGATCTGCTCGCATTCCTTCGAGGACATGGCAACGGACTGCGGCAGGAGCAGCACTTTGTAGCCGCCATCGAGAAGTTCCCCATCTTCGATCTGCTCGTAGGAGACGAAGTTGTATTGTAGACCGAGATCCTCGACGACGCGCACGAAACTATCGCGTACGCGGGCGAAGCGGGAATGCTCAGATTCATAGGAGGAAAACCGGCGTGGCCAAGTGTCCCCATCCTGCCTCGACTCGAACATCCAATGAGCACGGATGCTTGCCTGCGAGTAGTGGATCGCAATACGATCATCCACCCGTTCCAGATCGAACAGAATCGGCGCAACGGACCTGAGTTCGGCGAATATCGGTGCCAAGCCTTCCCCTCGCTCAGTGATCGGCATGCCCTCTTCCGTTTTCTCGATACAACGACTTTTTTCATCATCCCATATGATGCAGCCACGGTCACCGTGAAGGGCCAACCACCAGAGATTGCGCCGAATCCGCTGGAAATCGCTGCCAAATACCGTTCCCACAATAGGGGCAGTGGACGGGAGGAAGGAGCGGAACATCTCCCGGCTGTTGGCAATATCGTACGGTTCTATCCAATCGATCACCTTCGAGAGTTGCCACAAGTCATAGCCGCCCCAACAACTTGGCATCTGTGTTCCTTCAATGCCCACGGGCGTTGTGGGATCCAGTTCGCGGATAAAGCCTCGAAGCCGATCCAGGGTCTGTGCAAACGCGAGATCCATGAATGCCCGATGATCGGCCCACGGGGCGTAGTTTTCCAAACGGTCTGCTTGCAGTGCGTCCCGTTCTCGTGCCTTGATTTCGTACGTAGTCATCGGGAGAACTGCATCCCACGAAACGAAATGCGTTTCCCATTCCTGATTCAATGCTTCTAACGAACCGTACTGCCCCTGAAGCCATTCACGAAAGGTGTTCAGCGTCTCGTCGCTAAAACAGTAGTCCATCGGCGAAGCGAAGGAGCCGATCGAAAGTTCGTCCTGCAGATTGTAAAGTAGGGGCTGATGGACCACATAAGGCTGTACCAGTTCCTGTAAGCTGCCTTTGATCTCGCCCCAGAAGCCAGGATCGTGCAAGCAGGGTTTCCGTATCAGAAACCGCTTTTCGCGTGTGCTGGTATAGCCCTCGAAATCCTCGTCGTAGAGTTTTCGTCGGGAATGGAGGTATGCGAGTTGGGGAACGAGATTCTCTACATAGAACTCCATGCCGTTCTCGACGAACGGAGCTGCATCCCTTCCGCGATAGCATTCTTCGCCGGTGCACTCCATCTGTTTCAGTCGCTCAAACCAGAGCGAGAGTTCCTTCGGTTGACCGGTACTCCACATGATGACATGATAGTCATCCCATCCACGCCAACTCGATGATATGTCATGATCTTCCTGCACTCCCTGAGCAGAAGTACTTATCAATCCACTGATGATGAGAAAAGCCTGTAATGTGTTCATGGTCAAGCACTCCTTAATTGCGTATCGCAAGTTCCTGCGATAAATCCAGATAGCGTTGGATCCCTTCCGGCGTGACGTTCCAGGGGATATGGTTCCCAATGCACATCATATATCCACCGGTCATCCTGGCTGTCTCGACCATACTTTCAACCATCGCCCGGATTTCATCGGGATCGTTGCGTGTGAGCACACGGTTATCACCCTCGCCGGCGGCGAAGCAGTTTTCGTGTTTTCGAGCAAGTGCTTTGTAATCGGTAAAGGGTTCTGAAATGATGCCACGCGCTCCACAAGCCATGACATCGTCCACGTAGGCATCCACGCATCCGTCCGACATAAAGATGACATGCTTCCCGGTGTCCCGGAGCATCCCCCAGAATTCCTCGTAGCGGGGAAAGATATACTTGTGCATCCACTGTGGCGAACATACCGGCCCACGTGCGGTGACGATATCGTCGTGACAGATCACGAAGTTCACCGGGAGCCGTGCAAAAACTCGGAAGAGTTTGCGGTTGATCTCGGCAAATTCGTCCATCACGCGCTCAAACTCAGGTCGCAGACATGCCTCAAGGAACCGCTCCCAGCCGAAGGTGAGCAGCGGCCACATAAACATCGTGTTGTAGAATCCAACGGAAGCCGTGCTTCCGTCCGGCGCACGATCTCCCCACTCCTCAGGATAACCTCGGCGATAGGATTGGTAAAGTTCCTCTTCATCTGTGTAATCCCGCTTCTCCACGACCTCCATCTGACTCATATCCTGGTTTTCGAGCGGGGAATAGGCAAGCACCTGTTCAACACTGGTGAAGTTTTTCCCCCACTCCCAATGGCTCGTTTCACCTGCCCCCCAGCGAACTCGCCGCCGTCCTTCAGAATCCTCGTGAGAAGATTCCCCGCTGAGATCCAGGGTTGGTCGAGGGATCGGCGTATCTTCCGCCGGAATGCCCAACCCCAACTCGGGATAGAGTTCCTGCATCTTCAATCGACAACTCCTGGGAGCTTCATAGTAGTCGATCCCTGTGATGTATGTCTCAGCGTCGGGGCAAGACCAATGTTCCCAATGCGGGATGCGTTTGGGAGCAAGTCCCATGTAAGCCATATATTTATCGCTATATTGCATTGGCGGACTCCTTTGCGAAATGCCACATCCTGTTCTCTCCACTTGGCCCGAAAACTACTATTCTGAACCACATTTGGTATTATTATCTCACAGACGCCGGGTTCATGACAATATGCTTCTTGCTTAACGCTTGACAATCCCCGGGGCACATGCTACCATTCCGCCAGATTCTCAATATCCACCGAACGGAGGTCGGCATGGCAGACGCAAGCCTGGAACTGCTTAAAGAACTCACAGAGGCTTCTGGAATCCCCGGATACGAGCAGGAAATCTACAGCATTATCCGTGGACATCTGGAGGATTTTACGACGATTGAACAGGATCGTCTGGGGAGTATTGTATGTATCAAGAAAGGAAGCGCGGAAAGCCCACGGATCATGTTAGCCGGACATATGGATGAGATTGGATTTATCGTCAAGTACGTCAACGACAATGGGTTCATCAAATTGAGTCCTATGGGGGGATGGTGGGATCAGGTTTTGCTCGCCCAACGGATGGTGATCAAAACGCGCAACGGTGACGTGCCCGGGGTGATCGGCGCCAAGCCTCCACACATCCTACCGAGTGATGAGCGTGGTAAAGTGGTGAAACTCAAAGACATGTACCTCGATGTGGGTGCAACGAATGGCGATCAGGTCAAAGATGAGTTTGGCGTGCAACCAGGAGATCCCGTGATCCCTGAAAGTCGTTTCACCGTGCTCGCAAATAGCAAACGATATTTGACGAAGGCCCTCGATGATCGGTTCGGCTGCGCACTCTTTATCGACGCGCTCAAATCGCTGCGGGATGCATCCCATCCGAACACCGTGTATGGCGTCGGCACCGTGCAGGAAGAAGTCGGACTCAGGGGGGCGCGGACCAGTTCCTGGATAGCCGAACCGGACGTTGCGTTCGCGTTTGACACTTCTATCGCGGGAGACCTCCCCGGTATCAAAAAGGACGAGGCGCAGAGTAAGCTCGGTGAAGGCGCGGTGATCCTCATCCGCGATGGGAGCTTGGTCCCGAACCTCGGATTGCGTGATTTTGTGGTCGATGTTGCGAAGGAGTTGGAGATCCCATTACAGTATGACCTCATTGAGGCTGGCGGCACTGACGCCGGAGCCATGCATCTGCACAAGGCGGGAGTTCCCAGCCTGGTAATGGGAATCGGTGTTCGGCATATTCATAGCCACGCAGGGATCATGGACCGTGACGATTACGATAATGTGTTAAAGCTGATCGTCGAGGTGATCAAGCGACTGGATGCAGGCACCGTTGCTAAATTCCAGAGGTGTGTCTAATCTCAGTAGATCACAATTCTATGGTAGGAGTGGCCTCCCGGCCACGATGATCGCCTCTAGGAAGACGCTCCTACGGCGAAAGTGTGAGGTACTGAGTCTCTTATTTTGAGTCAGGGACGGTGTCATCATATGCAATTCAACGAAGTGAAATTTCAGGATCCTGCAACGAAAACCTATCTGGGAAGCCCAAGTATCATCCGCCTGGATCATGGCGACCTTTTGGCCACTCACGATTATTTTGGGCCAGGTTGCCCCTTGAACCATGAAGGTGAGGAGCATCTGACCAGCGTTTACCGTTCCAGTGATGACGGAAAAAGTTGGGTCAACGTGACGCACATTGCAAACGCTTTCTGGAGCAATCTTTTCAAGCATCGCGGAGCTCTCTACCTACTCGGTTCATCGCAGCAATATGGCTCCATTGTTATCCGTCGCAGTGAAGATAACGGCAACACCTGGACCCATCCGAAAGATGCAAAGACCGGCCTGCTTTTCCAGGGTGGGTTTTTCCATGATCCGCCCAATTACCATTGTGCACCCGTGCCAATGCTCAAGAAAGGCTCCCGGATTTATCGGGCTTTTGAGGACAATGATCCCTGCCAGTGGGGAAAAGGGTTTCAATCGCTCGTGATCTCCGCACCGTTAGAGGCGGATCTGCTGGATGCCTCGAGCTGGACCATGAGCAACAAACTACCCTATGATCGATCCCGGACACCCCGGGAATGGGGAGCACTGAAGAACCCGGGCTGGCTCGAAGGGAATGTGGTCGAAGCACCTGGCGGGGAGATCTGGAACATCCTCCGCTTCCACTCGGATCCACTCGTCGATAAAGCCGCCGTCGTCAAAGTGACGGATGATGGGAAGTGTATCACATTCGACCCTGCCACAGGTTTTATCGAATTCCCGGGCGGCATGACGAAGTTCACGATCCGGCAAGATCCACAAACCCGACTCTATGTGACGTTGAGTAACAACAACACCGATCCAGGACGGCCTTCCCAGCGAAATGTGCTCTCTCTGCATGTTTCAGAGGATTTGACTCACTGGCGTCACCGGAAGACGCTTCTTGAGGATGATTCGGTTCTGTCGCATGAAGATTCGATGCGCTATACGGGGTTCCAGTATGTCGATTGGCAGTTCGATGGAGACGATATCATCTATCTTGTGCGAACAGCTTATGGTGGAGCCCACAACTTTCATGATGCCAACCGGATCACATTCCACAAACTGGAGGGTTTTCGGAAGCTGATCTGAGAATCGTCGAGAACCATCCCCGATGAACCGAGTATTTCAAGAGAGGAGTATGATGCCTGACTGGGCCCGTATTCGATCCGAGTTTCCTGTTACCAAACAGTACATCTATCTCAATCATGCTGCCGTATCACCTTTGTCGCGTCCGGTCCGCGAGGCGATGCGGGGATTCCTGGATGATGCCACCTTTCACGGCGCTGTGCATGCCCGGCAGTGGTATCGGACCATCCAGCAGTGTCGCACATCCGCAGCTCAACTGATCAACGCCTCCGCAGATGAAATCGCATTCATGAAGAACACCACACAGGGGCTGATCATCGCAGCGAATGGCATTCCCTGGCAGCCGGGGGATAACGTGGTCCTGCCCAACGTAGAATTCCCTGCGAATGTGTATCCCTGGTGGAACCTCGAATCCCAGGGGGTTGAAATACGCTTTGTCAAGGAAGTCAAAGGGCGCATTCCCTATGAGAGTATCGAGGCGGCGATGGATGAGCATACTCGCGCATTGACGATCAGTTTTGTGGAGTTTGCCTCGGGATTCCGAAATGACCTTGTCGCGCTTGGTAACCTCTGCCGGGAAAGGGACATCTGGTTCATCGTGGACGTGATTCAAGGACTGGGAGCCTTACCCGTGGATGTCAGGGAAGCCCATATCGACATTCTCGCGGCGGATGGCCACAAATGGCTCCTGGCACCTGAAGGGGCAGCGATCTTCTACTGCGCCCGGAGGCGATTGGATCAGTTGCACAATACGAATCTTGGCTGGGCTGGCGTGGTTCATCCGGGTGATTATCTCAATTATGATCGAACCCAGGTGCCAAGCGCAGAGCGTTTTGAGGAAGGTTCCTTCAACAGCATCGGCCTGTATGGGCTGAAAGCGGCCATCGACTTTCTGTGGGAGATCGGCATCGAAGCCATCGAAGGACGGATCCTGTTGCTCACAGATCTGCTGATCGAGCGCGTGCAGGCAAAAGGGTATGAAATTCTGAGTTCGCTGAATCCGAAGGAGCGCTCTGGAATCGTTGTCATCCGCCATCCAGAACATGACACGGTGCAGATCGTCTCCATGCTTGCCGATCAAAACGTGATCGTTGCTGCCCGTGGTGGTGGGATAAGGATATCACCACATTGCTACAATACTGAGGATGAGATACTCAAGTTCGTTGAACTCTTGCCATAACTCATCAGGTCCTTCCGTGGCAAAGTTCGCCGATGCAGAGATCAATCAACGAGGAGATGTCAATGAGGATCATTCGTTTCGCAAAAGACAATTCATACCGTATCGGCATCCAACTCGATGAAGGCGTGTTGGATCTAACAGCCGCACTTGAAGTTGCAGGCGCACCTGTCACCGACATATTGACACTGTTGCGGCAAGGGCGATTCCGTCAAGACTTCTTTGAGAACACCGTCACATTTGTCCAGGAACGGGGTCTTATGGAACAGCTCATGATACGAGAGCCGGTCTCTCCCCTGCTGCCTTATCGTCCACCCAAGATTGTGGCGTTGGGGCTCAATTATATGGGGCACGCCGCCGAGAGCGGATTTGAACCACCGGAAGAACCGATCATCTTCACAAAAGCAAGTACATGCGTTATCGGCCCGGAGGAACCGATTCAGATCAAGAGGAAGTGGGGACGGATCGATCCTGAGGTGGAGTTTGCGGTGATCATTGGCAAAAGGGCAAAGAACGTAGCGGAGAAACAGGCGGGACAGTACATCGCAGGTTATTCAATCATGAATGACGTGACAGCTCGCGCCATGCAAAGTGCTGATTTTGAGCAGACAGCCCCCTGGTATCGCTCCAAGAGCATAGACACCTTCGGCCCCTTTGGACCGTGTATCGTAACGGCCACAGCGATTCCGGCTCCTGTAGAAGTAGACATCGAACTCGCAGTGAACGGGGAGGTCCGCCAGAAAGACAACACAAGGAACCTGATCTTTGGCATCCCCAAGCTCATCGCCTTTATCAGCGATATGATCACATTGGAGCCCGGCGATGTCATCTCTACAGGCACACCGGAAGGTATCTCTGAGATCGTCGATGGCGATGTCGTCGAATGCAGGATCGACGGTATCGGTGTCCTGCGAAATTCAGTGATGACGATTAGGGACTGATGTCCCAAGTCGGAAAAGCCAGAAAGCAGGTTTTCCGACTTGCTGTGCGTGTGGGGCTTGAGGGCGGTTGTGGCATTCGCCGGCCGGTGCGCTATGGGTTTCCGCTCTTGAGGTGGGCCCAGGTGATCGTCAGCAGTTCCTGAGGCCGGACAGGTCTCAAATCGGGGATGAATTGAGTGACACCTTCTGCCTCGATACGAATTTCCTCGAAATGGATGGGTGTATCCACGTTACTGGCGCCAATCCCAATTCGCCCTTTCTCGAACTTGGACTTGACATCTCCCACCCGCATGCGGAGCACATCGTTATAGTAAACGAAGAAGATGTTTCCTTCAAGCTCGAGTTTGATGGTGCTGGGCTCATCGATTTCGATGGCGTCTGTCGGATCTCCCCGGATGTTGGCATAGATACCTGCCTCAATCAGCCCGATATCCATCCATTTGTCATCCCCCCGGAAGCGGAAAGCATACCCATTTTCGTCATCTTCGAGTCGAAAGAAGATCATGGGCCGTTCGGTGCCCTCGGCCTTTCTCTTATTGAAGCTGATGGTAAATGTAATGATCCCATCCGTGATCTCCCATGGGCTATCAAGAATAGACATCGCGATCTTGTCAGGCTCTGCCGGTGCCGTGAGTGTATAAGCCCCCTCCAGAACCTCCCATTCGCCTGCCACTTCCCGCCATCCATTGGCGACCCCATCCTCAAAATCATCGAAGAAAACGCCGGCACTGACAGGGCCACATATCGATAGCAAGAGCGTGAGTATGATGACGGCTTTTATGGTTCGTTGTCCTATCATGTTTA
>JAJRTO010000327.1 GCA_024278235.1 Candidatus Poribacteria bacterium | reverse complement strand
TCGAGTTCTCCATCCACGTATTGAACGATCTTATCTCCTGTGTATACCCCGACAATGTGATGCCATTGTCCCGGTTCGGGCGTGATCGTCTGCCTGTCGCGGGTACCTTTCCAGCCGCCAATGTTTATCCATGTTTCGATTTTACCTCGCGTCCACTGCATGCAGTATCCACCAACATTAGCAGCGGTTCGGCGGCCTATGACACTGGAGTCCTCCTGGACCTGCTCAGGGAGGATCCAGGCCTCCATGGTGACCTGATCGGTGATGTCCAGTACAGCGTCTTCAGGAAACTCAACGAGGTGATTCGCGGCACTAAACTCAAGCGCATTGCCAACCCTTCCCTCCCTCGTCCACGATGCACCCGTAATGGTTCCTACCATCCCGGATGCAAGGTCCTTTGTCGTGTCGCCAGCCCCCTCTTCAAAGGGACAGTACAGAACAAGCGATGCATCGTCAATGGCATCACCGAGACAGGGCAACATCATCACGACTAGAAACACACTCCAGCGAATTGTATGCATTGTAGCCTCCTCATATTCAGAGAGCAGTTACGCGCTCATGCGCCAACACCGACCAGAAACGATAGGATGATAGGATCAGAAAAACATCCGCCCAACGGATTGAACTCTTCTGAGAAGGACCCTCTCCTTCAATTCCTCACCCAGTGCATCCACGATCCGCCCCTCTGTACCAACTGGCCAAAAATATCGTAGCTAGTTCCCCGTGGAAAGAGGACGAGAACGGCCACTATATTCCGGAGGCATTTCGCCGATCACCACGTTGAGTACCTCGACCTGATTCGCTCTCAATACGGTGAAGGGGATCATCGTCCCCGCTTTCGTATTTGCGATGGCTCTCTGAAGCCAACTTCTATCAGGCACATCGTGTCCGTCATACTTGAGGATGATATCCCCGACCTGCAGTCCGGCTTTGTCGGCAGGCGTACCTGTGAGGACCCGGGAGAGACGAACTCCCCGTGCATGGGATTGTAACCCGGCACCGAGCCAACCACGAGAAACTCTTCCATACTTAACGAGTTCTTCGCCAATCTTCACAAGCATTTCGGATGGAATAGCAAAACCCGGTCCAGAACTCAATCCCTCCTTTGCAGCTCGGATCATGGAGTTCATACCCAGGACTTCACCATGAATATCCAACAGAGGGCCACCGCTGCTTCCCCGATTTATCCAGGCATCCGTCTGAATATAGTTCTCGTCCCGGATGATAGAATCCACAGAACGAAGCGAGTAACCGACGATATCTTGCAGATTCCGGCGCGTTGCGCTAACGATTCCGATAGTCGCGGAGAAGTTGAGGTAGAAGGGGTGGCCAATTGCCACCACAAGTTGCCCCGGACGTACTCGAGTGGAGTCTGCCAATTTGAGGATGGGAAGTGGTTTCTCTGATTCGATCTTCAGGATGGCAATATCTGTACCCGGATCTGAACCGATAATCCGCGCTTCGAGCGTATCGCCGCTTGCCAGGCGCACCTTGATATCTTTGGATTCGTGGATGACATGAGCGCAGGTATAGATATAACCTTCGGAGGAATAGATGAAGCCGGTACCATCGACACGCGGGATGATCTTCGGTTGGCTCTGCGAACGGAGATTGAACTGACGCACATCACGCGCAACAATGCTCACGACTGCGGGACGGGTGCGCCCGACAATTTCGATCAGAGCATCTTGCATCGAGGATAGGAGTTCGATCCCGGAGAACTGTGGAGGAGGCGGTGCTGATTGAAACCTGGCACAACCTACGGATAATGTACTCAGGAGCAGAACTATCAGAGACAATCCAGCTCTTCTGAAGTTCAAGGGAACGGCTCCGTTCTAGTTCTTCAGGATGACTCCCCACGAACCGACGACCCACAGATCGCCGCCTTTAGCCCGATGGATACCATGCAGGTCGTAGCGTGTTCCGCTCGATTCGCCAAGCCATGTCACACCACCATCGGTCGTATGCAAGATGACTCCCTTATCACCAACGACCCATCCCTCTTGTGCATTATCAAAGTGGGCATCGTACAGGTTTCCATTCACGCCACTGACTTGGTCGATCCAGGTCATTCCACCATCGTTGGTGTACATGATGGCTCCGCCTTCACCAACGGCCCAGGCGTTCTTGGTATCTACCATGCATACATCGTGCAGTACGGGTCCAACGAAGTTGGGCATCCACGAATTGCCTCCATCCGTGGTGGTCACGATCATATTTTGTCCTACCAGGATGGCGTTCATTTCTCCTACGCCTGAGACACCATAGAGGTTGCTGAAAACCATCTCTGAAGCCTTGCCGATCCACGTTTTGCCGCCATTTTCACTCTTGAGCATTTTGCCGACTTCACCGACCGCCCAACCGATATTGGGGGTTGCAAAGAATACTCCCATAGTGCCCAACCCAATGATGTTTCGGAGAACACCGGAAGGATCATCCTCAAAGCGTTCCGCTCGATGCCCCCCTTCATCGCTCGGATCCATGATATTGTGCCACGTTTTGCCCCCATCCATCGTTTCAAGGATGGTGCCATTGCTTCCGGCAACCCAACCCTTCTTGGTATCCACGAAATTCACATCGAAGAGATCAAAAACAGAGCCACTCCCTTGCGTTTCCCAGGTTTGCCCGGTGTCTGCTGTATGTAGGAGAGTCCCGGCAGGCCCCACTGCCCAGCCCTGCTCAGGCGATGCAAAGAAAACGGCGTTGAGATCATTGTTGCTGTAGACGGCTTTCCAGGTAGCTCCCGCATCCGTACTGCGCAGGAGTGTCCCAAAGTTCCCAACGGCCCAGACGTCTGTTGCCGAAGCGAAGGTCACTCCACGCAACTGGTTGGCCGTAGCACGCTCCAAGACGGCCCACGTCTCACCGCCATCCACGGTGCGCAACATCACGCCAAACTCACAGACGGCGATACCCAGTTTTGCGTCCAGGAAATCAATCCCCCAGATCGGTTCGGGCATCCCATTGGAGTTGGGGACATTACTCTCCTGGGTCGTCCATGTTTTACCACTATCGCTTGTAAACACCATTGCCCCGTTTCCACCAGAGGCCCATCCGGTTTTCGCATCGAGGAAAGAGACTGCATCTAATGTTGAAGCCGTACCACTTGTCTGAAAAACCCAAGTTTTACCCGCATCTTTGGTGTAAAGGATTGTGCCACCTGCACCTACTGCCCAGGCTGTGTTCGCATCGATGGCAGCGATCCCTTTGATCTCGTTGTTGGTATCGGTTTCTTGCTTGGTCCAGGTTTGGCCACCGTCCGCCGTATAGATAATCTGGCCACCATCACCACCCGCCCAGCCATGTTCAGCATCTGCAAAGCTGATCGCATTGAGTGTACGCTCGGTCATGCTTGATTGAGGCATCCATGTTTTGCCACCATTGGCAGTATGCAGGATGAGACCTTTGGCTCCAGCGATCCATCCGGTCATCGGATCCACAGAGCTTACAGCATTGAGTTCATTAGGATGTTTGACGCTCTGATCTTGCCACGCCTCACCGCCATTGATTGTGCGCAAGATGGTTCCATTGGAGCCAACAATCCAACCATGTGTCGGAGTTGCGAAATTGATAGCAATAAAGTTGGCTTCGCGAACAGGTTGGCGGACTATCTCCCAATCAGCCAGAGATATTGAGGAAAACGTTACGAGAACACACAGAGACACAAGAGCTAACAATCGGATATAGCGATTCATATTATCCTCCTGAGCGCTGCTTTCAGCATACACCCATTTGTCCTATTTGAGCAATTTCATTGTTTACCTGGGGGTATCAGATTGCTGACATTATACCTGAGTTCCACGGAAGGGTCAAGTTTTATTGATGCGCTGAAATGTTTGACATTTCCGGAACAGGGAAGTAAAATTCTTATAGTCGTATTTCATGAGAGGCCCCCATGTTTTGGCTTGACGATAAGGGAGGTATGGGGTATTATTTCATCAGTATGGGTGGTTCACACTTCTGGCTTCAGTATACGCGGCCTGGATTGTCAAACCCAGGTAATGTCATTGTAAGGAGTGGAACGACGAAGCAACGTGGCCGACGGATTTATCGATCCATCGGGGAGCCACTGAAACCATGTGAACTGCTGAGTATGCATTGGTTCCTACCTGTCTATCCTGACTCAGAGAAAGTTTGAATTGCTCCAAATATCAGTGCTAACCTTCAGAAGGATTATATCATAGACCGATGATTCACTCTCAAACAGTGTTGATAGTCGACGAAGACCGACGGCTTCGCCAAGATATTGCTCGCGAGATCGAGAAGGATGGCCATCATATTATCATGGCGGCGAGTGAATCAGAAGCGATCAATTGCATCGAGCAAGAGGACATCGACATCCTGATCGCTTCGTTAAAGGGGGGCAGGCTCGATGGAATGCATCTGTTGGAGGTCGTGCGCCATACATCCCCGAACATTGAAGTGATCCTGTTGACCACTCAGAACACGCTCGATATCGACCTCGGTGTTCAAGCCATGTTGCGGGCTGGTGTGAGCTACTGCGTACAGAAACCCGTCAATCTGAGACATCTCCGGGCTGTGGTCAGGAGAGTCTTATCTGAGCATGAACTCAAACTACAACATCGTAAACTCCAGGAGCAGATCGATTCACGCCTCGGTCTTGCGCAATTTGTGGGACATTCTCCCGCAATCCAACAAGTCTATAACATGATCGCTCAGATCGCTCCAACGCGGGTCACTGTGCTCATTCAGGGGGAACGGGGAACCGGAAAAGAACTGGCTGCACGTGCGATCCATTACCGTAGCCTCCGCAAAGGGCCGTTGGTGACCTTAAACTGTGCAGCAATCCCAGAGACATTAGTAGAATCTGAACTGTTTGGCTATGAGCGGGGTGCTTTTACCGGTGCCTACCAAGAGCGGGCCGGCCGTTTTGAGGCTGCGGATGGTGGCACACTGTTCTTAGATGAAATCGGAGAACTTAGCCTTCCTGTTCAGGCAAAACTATTGCGAGCCATCGAAGAACGTGTGATAGAACGTCTCGGAAGCACGACTCCTATTCAGGTTGATGTGCGCATCGTTGCTGCGACGAACCGTAATCTGGAGATCATGGTTGAACAGGGACAGTTCCGTGCAGATTTGTATGATCGACTCAATGTCATGGTTATCCGTATACCCACGTTGCGTGAGCGTAAAGAGGATATCCCCATTCTGGCCAATGCATTCATCCAAGAATTTAGCCAGGAAAACAACAAGCAGATCGACAGCTTGTCTCATCAGGGGTTACAGTGGTTCATGCAGTACGATTGGCCGGGCAACGTGAGGGAACTCAGGAATGTCATCGAAGGTATGGTCGTCATGGCGCACGACTCCATCCTGGGTGAAGAAGACATCCCGGAGCGTATTCGCAAACAGACACCTCCCCGGACAATGCCCACGTTGCCTGTTTTAGCCTCCCACTCACAGATCCCTGTGCATTTAGGTATGACAATGAAAGAAATTGAACGCGAGGTGTTGCGTGCAACGCTGAAGCATGTGGGGGGGAATCGCGTCAAAGCGGCGGCGATGCTCAAGATCAGTAAACGAACCATCTACCGCAAGATCAAGGAATACGGATTGTGGGACGTGGAATAGCAGTTCTTCTTGTGATACATCTACTAACAGCGAGGGTGAGTGCTGCCGAAAATGCATTGCTCGCGGGCTCATCCAGCGATCTGTTGTTGGTCGTGGTCTTCGTGTTTTTGCCGGCGGTGCTGTTCATGATTGCAGGCAAGCTATTCTATCGCTGGTGGTGTCGACATCGCTCCCAACGACGACCTGTGTCGCTGGATCCGCCGCTGAGCCGACCTTCCGACAATTCTCTGGATACGCCGCAAACGGTCGAAGAAACTGCTATCATGGAATTGCGGAACATTCGTTCACTCTATGACGCAGGGCGATCCCAGGAGTTTGCAGAAGCGATCGCAGTGCTCGTAAGGCGGTATGTGAGCAACTGTTATAAAGTGAAGGTTGTCGATGCGACAACAAGTCAGATCCTTGCGAACTTGCCCCAATCTCTCTCAGATGGTATCGTTGATCATGTGGGTGAAATCCTACATACCTGTGATTCCTTCATGCTCAGCCGACATCGTCCCTCACGGACTGAATTGGATCGTCTGTATCAGTCCACAGTAGAATTCTTTGAACGACAGGGGGCTGTTGAGGCTGAATTGGAAGAACCATCAACAGACACGGAAACTCCCGAAGACGAGGAGGAGTTTCAAGAGATCCTCCGTCGCTACTTTCCCAGGTGATTATGCAACATCATGATATAAAAGCACTGAACGAACGCATCGAGGAAGAAAGCCAATTCATCGATGCGATTCTGACAGAAGTCCGTAAGGTGATGGTCGGTCAGCGTGAGATGATCGACCGACTTCTGATAGGACTTCTGGCAGACGGGCACGTCCTCTTGGAGGGGGTTCCCGGGCTTGCCAAAACGACAGCGGTTAAAGCTCTTGCTGACAGCATCCATGCAGATTTCCATCGACTCCAGTTTACCCCCGATTTGCTGCCGGCCGATCTCATCGGCACGATGATCTATCAACAGAAAGATAGCACATTTACCGTCAAGAAAGGCCCTATCTTTGCAAATCTGATCCTTGCGGATGAGATCAACAGAGCCCCCGCGAAAGTACAGAGTGCGTTGTTGGAGGCAATGCAGGAGAGACAGGTAACAATAGGGGAAAAATCGTATCCACTCGAAGCGCCCTTTCTCGTACTTGCGACTCAAAACCCGATTGAGCAGGAGGGTACTTATCCCCTTCCAGAAGCTCAGGTCGATCGGTTCATGCTTAAGCTCAAGATCGAGTATCCAAGTCGGGATGAAGAGTTGGCCATCCTACGACGCATCACCCAAACACGTCTGCCGACCATCCAACCTGTTGTGGACACCAGTGCTATCCTGCAGGCACGTGAGACAATGCGCATTATCTACATGGATGAGAAGATCGAGCACTACATTGTGGACCTGGTATTAGCAACACGAAACCCTGAAGGATATGGCCTGCCAGATCTATCACATCTGATCGAATATGGAGCATCGCCACGAGCCACCATTTTTCTCGCCCTCGCCGCCAAAGCTCATGCTTTCTTGCATCGCCGGGGATATGTCACACCGGAGGATGTTCGAGCGATTGGATTGGATGTTCTTCGCCACCGAGTCATTGTGAGCTACGAAGCGGAAGCGGAAGAAACGTCCTCAGAGGACATCCTGCAGAAAATCTTCAACACCATTGAAGTACCCTGATGAACGACATCTTCCGCAAGGTACGTCAGATTGAGATCATCAGTAAATCCCTGGTAAACAATGTGTTTGCGGGGGAATACCATAGTGTGTTCAAAGGGCGGGGGATGGAGTTTGCTGAAGTCCGCGAGTATTTCCCAGGGGATGATATTCGGACGATTGACTGGAACGTGACCGCGCGGGCTGGACAACCCTATGTCAAGAAGCATGTTGAAGAACGCGAACTACTGGTGATGCTTGTCGTCGATGCAAGTGCTTCTACGAACTTTGGAACCACCCGGTATACCAAGAGATCTCTTGCGACGGAGCTATGTGCTGTCCTTGCATTCTCTGCCATCCAAAACAACGATAAAGTAGGACTCATCACGTTCACGGAAACCGTTGAACAGTTCGTTCCACCTCGCAAGGGGCGTAAGCATGTGCTGCGGGTCGTACGGGAATTACTCTCGTTTGAACCCCAACAGTCGCGTACGGACATCGCTGCCGCACTGGAATACCTCAATCGTGTTTTACGGCGACGTTGTATCGTTTTCCTCGTTTCCGACTTCAAGAGTGTCCCCTATGAGCGGACCCTCAAACTTACAAGTCGCCGTCATGATCTCATCGCCATCCATATCCACGATATTCGTGAAATAGAACTTCCCAACGTGGGGATCCTGGAACTCGAAGACTCTGAAACAGGTCAACCCCGGCTGCTGGACACGCGAGACGCCGGGGTACGCCGTGCCTACGCTCAGATAGCAAAACGCGATCTGGAAGAACAGCAACGTCTGTTCGAGTCGCTTCAGATCGATACCATATCGATTGCCACAGGTGATTCCTATATCGAACCGCTCATCCGGTTCTTCCGTCTACGAGCACAGAGGGCCGCTTATGGATAGTGAATCATCAATAGGCGATGGGCAGAAGTCCAGCAAACGGAGAATGTGCTCTCTACCTTTTACGGTGTTCCTATCGACCGTTTACTGCCTACTGTCCACCGTCTACTGTTCAGCCGCGCAAGGTGCGCGCATCATCGGACAGACTGCCACACCATCTCGGATCACCGTTGGGGATCCTGTGGACTACCAGATCACCCTTGAAGTGAGTGAAGGAACCCGTGTTGTGGTGTTACCGGTAGCAACGGACGATGACAATCTGGAGATCGCCTCGCCCTCCATACAGACCCGTGAGATTCCCGATTCACGTGATGTCCGAGTCGATGCCCGCTTCTCCGTCCGGATATTCAGTCCGGGGAACCACACCATCCCCGCCATCCAGTTTCAGGTCATCGCATCCGATGATTCAGAAAATATCGTGAGCGCCGATCCTTTTCCAATCCGTGTTGATTCGGTGCTTCCTGCGGATGCACAGGATATCCTCGACATCAAACCACCCCAATCGCTGAGAAGTTCCCGATGGATCTATTGGATGCTTGCCGTGGGATTGCTCACAGCAGCGGCGGTGATCCTGGGGCTCGTTTATTGGCGACGACGCCACCAGGTGGAACCCAGCCCGGAGCCGCCACCACCTCGTCCTGCGCACGTTGTCGCACTTGAGGCACTCAAGCGACTGGAAGATTCTGATCTGCTTGCCCAGAACCGTGTTCAGGAGTTTTTTGTTCGCCTCTCAGAAATCCTCAGGCAATACATTGAGCAACGTTATCAAATCCCCGCACTCGAACTCACAACCAAGGAGTTGATCATCGCTCTGGAACCGTGTATTCCTACCCGGGAAGTGAAGCGGATACTGATCAACTGCCTGGAGATGTGTGATCTTGTGAAATTTGCCCGGTATCTTCCACTGAAACCAGAGGCTCACGCCCAGCTAGCACGTTCGCAGGAGTTTGTGCAACAGACGCGCTCCCGGAATCAATTTCCTCCCTCTGAGAAACTCCTTCCTTGAGAATGTGTATTATTGAATAACCCGGATCACCAAAGTATACGCCGGGGATCTCTGTGTGCACGGGCTTCAATGGCTGATGTCAAACGCGATTAGAATGGTGGTTTTCAGATTCGCTCTCATATGCTGGCATGTTGCTTGCTAGTAAGCAGTACGATTCACTTGGTCGTATTTGTCCTCCCAATGCAGACTCATCCATATCTCAACATCCACGAAAGGTGATCAAATATGTGTTCCAAGTTTCTCACGGTCTGTTTGGGCCTCATGGTAATTGCAGTTTCAACAGCCAGTGCCGCTCCCTTCCTCTGGGAAGAATGGCACTATGATCTATTTGATTCCCCGGTTCGCATGGAATTTGGTGCATCCCCCGCTATCGTTGATCTGGGAATCAATAATGTTGGTGATGAGCCAGATCCGTATCTTGAGATCGTCACAGGTTCCGATGAAATGGCTCCCCTATCAGCAGGAGCCGATGCAGATGGAATCTGGCGCGCCTTTGATGCCTATGGCAATGTAGAATGGGCAGTCTCCACAAGAACGGATCAAGCACGGAGTTCTGTCGCCATTGCGGACATTTCCTTTGACGGTCAGCCGGAGATCGCAGGTGGTACCACAAGCGGTTGGTATGTTGAGGTTCTGGACAGGTTCGGCAACTTCGTCTGGACATTCCCAGGACCTCCGATGGGATACGGTCCGGGAAACGCCTGGCACTCTTCTCCTGCTGTGGCGGATCTCATCCAGGATAACGATAATCTTGGCGGATTAGAGGTGGTGATCGGGTGCAGCCGTGACAGTTCAGAACTTCCAAGCACATCTACCATCCTCCCAGGTATCTGGATGTTCGATGGCGATAACTCAGATGGTGTGGATGATGGCATCAGCATTGATCCGATCACTGAACTGGGGTATCCGGGTCCGGTAGATCCCGAAGGCACAACCTGGGATGTCATCTGGCATTTTGACAGCGAGCGTACAGTGGCAACACCGGCTATCGGCGACATCGATGGCGACGGCGACTTGGAAGTCGTTGTGGGATCGGATAGCGGTGATCTGTTCGTACTCGATGGCGCAACGGGAACCCTCCAGTGGTCTTTTTCAGCAGGCGCCAGGATCACAGGTTCTGCGGCATTGGCAGACTTTGATGGCGATGGCGATCTGGAGATCATCATCGGTTCCCATACGGGTGATATTTATGCCATCGACGGAGACGAGAACTCCAACGGTATCATCGACCCATCGGAATGGACCAGTTTCCACACAGGGGGACCTGTCGAATCGTCAGCAGCCGTTGGCGATGTGGATGCTGATGGCGATCTGGAGTTCGTGATCGGTTCCCGTGATCAGTATGTATATTGCATGGCATATAATGTTGCACTCAACGCTCTTCTTCCTGAATGGCAGACCCCTACCGGCGGCGCGGTTATCTCCTCGCCTGCTTTGGCAAACCGACAGAGCGTCACAAGTTACGCTTTGGAGTGGCCCATGTTTCGCCATAATCCCAGACGGACTGGATTTTACGGGGCAAGTTCAGGGACACCACTCGATGTGTATGTCGGCTCCGAGGATTTTAACCTCTATCTCTTGCGGGGGACAGATGGCTCCATATTGGATAGGTTCGCAACACACGGTGTCGTGAATACTTCTCCAGCCGTTGCAGACATCGATGGCGACAACAACCTGGAGATCGCATTCGCAGACTGGGGGCAGGAAGTAGGTTACGCGAACGATACTTTTTGGTG
>JAJRTO010000326.1 GCA_024278235.1 Candidatus Poribacteria bacterium | reverse complement strand
CATCTTCATTGGTCATCTTCCCAACACCGGAATTTTCAAAGGGCAGATCGAGATGGATGAAAAGGGCTACATCATCACTGACAAACTGCAACATACCAGTGTTCCAGGCGTCTTTGCGGCAGGCGATGTCCAGGATCATATTTTCCGACAGGCCATCACTTCGGCGGGCACCGGAGCGGCGGCGGGCATCGAGGCAGAGAAGTTCGTCGCTGAAGTTGAAAACCGGGCCTATCCCGGGCATCAATAGGAGCCTGCCCGTGTATCTCATCCGAAAATATCGAACGTCGGACAGTCAGACTATCGTTCAAATTACAATAACCTGTTTTCAGGGCGTTTCTATCGACCAGAACATTGAAAAGCGTTTTGGGAGGATTGGGGAACACACGTGGCAAGAACGTAAGATGCGCCATGTCGAGAAGGATCTGGCTGAAAACCCGGACGGCGTATTCGTCGCGGAAGTCGATGACACCCCCATCGGTTACATTACAACGCGCCTCGACAGAGACACCCGGATCGGCTGGATACCCCATATGGCGGTTCTTCCCGATTATCAGAAGATGGGTATTGGGAAACATCTTATCGAAACTGCACTGGAATAATTTCAGTCCGAGGATATGGTTGCGGTTAAGATTGAAACCCTGGAGCAAAACCCGGTCGGCATGTACATCTATTCCAAGATGGGGTTCCAGGAGGTCGCCCGGCAGATTCACTATTTGAAATTGCTGGATGGGAGCGTTGAAGATAGATCAGGAAAGAAAAACTGAAGGATATGCTCCACAAGGGGGACTAAATATCAGATCTACAAGAGGATGGGAGGTTGGTTTGCTCAGGTTCTTATCCGTCGTATTGCTGCTGGTTTTTCCAATGTTCTTGCCGATGGCGCAGGCGGAGCCCGAGTTAAACCTGGTCTCCCCCTATAGTGTAGCGTTCAGATCGGCGGTGGTGCCTGGCTGGGGTCAAATGCGTATTGGGCATCCTGTGCAAGGAGTTATTGCCGCGGCGATGCTGGGTGGAACGCTCGTCGGCGCTTTGATAACACGCTCTCAGTATTTGGATATCTATAACGATGAATATGCTTCGGTAGCCCGAGTGGATCCCGATTCCCCGGAAGCCATAAGTGCCTTTGAGCGTGCAAATCAACGATTTAAGATGAGCCAGTTTTTTGTTTTCGCAGCAGTTGGGGTCTGGGCTTACGGAGTGGTGGATAGCTATGTTGGAGCGCATGTCTACAATGCGGAGGTCAAAGCCGGCCAGCTTGATGAACAGTCGAAACTGATCGACTCGCTCAGCTTACAGCTCAGCGATAATGCTTTGAATGCCTTCGTTGCATTTCGTTTCTGATAGGATCAGTACCTCACATTTTCGCCGTAGGAGCGTCTTCCTGGACGCGATAATCGGTGGCCGGGAGGGCCACCCCTACCATAGAATTGTGATCTACTGAGGATAGGTGATAGAGACATGCAGCTTTGATCGGCAGTATGCATGTCGTTGGTGTGCCGTATATTTGGGAGGTGTTTACTATGGTTAGGTCATGGCTTGCATCATTCAGCATCCTAATGCTTGTCATCGCTTTGGGCTGTGGTGATGTTGATCCTATTACACCTGAAGCGAGCGAGGATGAGATCGCCATCAGTAATGTAATCACACAACGCTGGATGCGTGGCTACATGACCGAGGATGTTGAACTGTATGAGTCAGCCTTTTGGAAAGATGGTTTTCTGTATTACTCCGATATGGGAACGCCGACCGATCCTAGTGATTTCGTACAGTTCGACGATATTCGGGATGAATTAGATTCTGCGAGGCGTGTGTTCGACCGCTACCAAGATATCGAGATCGAAGTGTCTGAACCTGAAATTACCATGCTCAGTGAAGTCAAAGCTGTCGTCCGCAATCACTATAAAATCCAGGGCTTCGTGGCCGATGGCACATCACTGGAAGGTGGGTACACAGGATGGTATGCAGAAGGTGATAACGAGTTTACTTTCGAGAAACGGAAATCTCCAGATGGTAAACTGGAATGGCGTATCACTGAATGGCTTGATGAAGCTGTGCACCCAGATGACATAGACAATGAGGCTTAGTACATATTGTTGTTCTCTTATGCAATACGTACAAGGAAAGCTGGAGTGCCTGCTCTTTTGAAAATGACTTGGGTGTGCTCAAAGTTGGCTGGACAATGGCGTGGCATCTTGTAATGCAAGATGCCATCTTGCATCTGAGCAAGCTGACAACTTGTTCTACAAACCGTTTTTTATTGACAGGATATGTTCGGTTCTCAGGAAGTTTATCTACGCGATTACCTAGAAGCCCTTCGCCAGCACCATTTCAAGATCGTGCTGGCTTTCTTATTGACTGCCGGCATGGCTCTCGTTGTTAGTTTCTACCTACCCCGTACCTATGAGTCATCGACCCTCCTCGAAATTCGATCTTCTCAACGTTCCACTCCTGTCTCGACAAGTCTCTTTCAGAGCGTATTTTCCAGCGGTCTCAACCAGGGCGAAATGGAAAACCTGGCGCGTCGATTTACCACCGAATCGCTTCTTGTTACTGTTGTGGACAGCTTGGAGATGGAGGGAAATCCCGGGGCGAAACACCTTCCCCCCATTGGTCGATTACGGGCCAGTGTGCAGGCCAAAATTATCCCAGATACCTCCTATATCAGTCTGAATGTGCGTCTTCCGGAGAAATATGGCGGGGAACGTAATGCTGCGCTGGTGGCCAACAGGTTGGTGCAAACACTTCAGGGATGGCGCGCTCTCGAAGACAAGCAGAAAGCCGCTTCGCGTCGGCTGATAGTGGACCGCAGGTTGACAGAGCTTCAGATGGATCTCGAAAAGAAACAGAAAGATCTGCTCATATTTATGAAGAAGCATGGGAGTCCCGCGACCTGGTATCCTGTACTGTCCAACCTGTTGGAACGCCGTAAAGATACCATCGCATCGTTGAGGCGTATACGGATATCCCTGGCGACCGCATCGGAAGAAGAAAAGCTGATTCAAGAGCGGCTGGAGCAGCAACCTCAGTTTGTCAAATCGGCTGAGACGCTTACTCAGGATCCAACCTGGATCAGAATTCAGAATGGGCTGTGGAACATGGAGGCTTCGATTGCAGACGCAGCGGCCCGCTATGGCGAACAGTCCCCGGAGTGGCGCGGTTTACAGCGGAGGCGGGAAGTCCTGAAGCGACAGGCAGAGGAGTATGTACAGCGTACAGTGAGTTCCACGACCAATTCGGTGTCACCGCTCTATATCGATCTCTTCCAGCGGAAGTGGACCGTCGAGAATCGGATGATGCGAGCGGACAAAGAACTTGAAGCTACACTTCAGGAGATCGCATCGCTCAATCAGGAATTGAACGATCTCCTGGATGCCCTTCCGGGTCAACAGTACGATTTTGATCTCACCAATCGAAAAATCGAGGCACTCTACTCGGTCCTACTCGAACTGCAAAAACAGAGTATCGAGGCCGAGATGCTGCTTGCTGAAACAGATCCGCCTGAACAGATGGTTCCTTATCAGGCAAAAGGTGATATTGTAGTGATAGACAGGGCCTACCCCAGGAAAATCGCTGTCAGTCCCGATCAGCGCTTTATTGTGGTCTTGGCGATTCTGGTTGGGCTTGGCCTGGGATTTACCTGGGCTCTCCTGAGCGAACTACTGATGAGATCAGGTTTTCAGGACAAAAAACGGTCTGAAAACAAGATGCCAAAAAACTCTTGACAGAACAGGGGGAAAGTGGTATCTTAGAAAGCAATCTTCACGGAAGGTGCGTCATAGGCCCCACGCCCTAATGAGGAAGCTTGCTATAAGTTCCGAGGTAGGCTTGTCTATGATCGGTAAGATGCTGGGTAAGCAACGGATCCAGCGAAAGATTACTTTGCGAAGGGAGGCTTATTGAGTTACGCAACAAAATATGCTTGCTTTAGCAATGACACGAGTGATGCTGTGGGCAAGTTACTACTGTTGCTATTGAGGTGTATGGGGCATTTCTGGGACGTAACGCTGATCGAAAACCTGGTGGAGTAGAAGTCCTTGAACGCTATTTGTTCAATGGTCGCTTGTCCAAAAGTGGCCAACGGAGGAGATGGAGGATGCCAGGAGGCCATCAGAGTTAGCGTGCCGATTGTTTGATAATTATCATGTGACTTTCCTCAAGGAGGCAAAAGGATGAAGGTATCGTTGAGGGCATCACATCTGCTGTTACTCATAGCAGGCGTGTACAGTGGTCTGATGATTTTCGGCTGTGCTCCGAGCAGTCTAGGGCCACAACAGCCACTCTTACCCACCATCGAGGGCTCATCGAAGTTTTCTGACCGATTTGAACTTGATGAAGAACCCCAGTTCTTCTACGATCTCTTCGGTAAAGAACTGTTGGAAGGTAATGAGGTTCACCAGTATGTCGAAGAGAAAGAATTTGATGCGCGTGGTAATCTGTTTATCGGGCGTACAGGCCAATTGGATGCAGACCGCTTTACAGCCCAGTTGGACCGCACGATCCTGACTCAGGATAACTTCCGCGGCCGATTCACCGAGTTTGCTATCGGTGACGAAATGCGTATCAAACCGGAAACACTGTTCCCTAACCGTTATATCATCTACAAAACCGAGTTCGATGGTTTGCGTTGGGATATCTCCTTTGCGCAAGAACGCCATCTATTCACGTTGCTGAACTCTCGTATCTCCAACCCCGTCTTTGCAAGTGGTTCCATCGGTAATACTCTTGGGCAAACCATTGGACGTCGCAACGGTGAAAATGAGGATGGTGTCCGCAACATTGAGAATACACGGCTGGTAGGATTCCGTGGGCAAGGTATGCTGGGGGATGTTTTCCGGGTTGGTTTCACCTATCTCAACTTGCATAAGGAACATCCTGAACGGATTTCCAATCCCATGATGGGAACGGTGGCGAATACCCCACCGACTCGTGTTGTCATTGCATTCCGTGACGATTCACCGGAGGACAATCATTACGCGGCACTGCTGCCGGTCTTTGATGAACTCGGACTTTCTCAGGGTGGCGTTGGGGTCGCTGTAAAGCAGATTGAAGTCTACATCAAGACTCAGACTGTTAGTGAAGAAGGTGAACGTGGCCAAATCGAAGAATATGAAGAATACCCTATCGTTATATCTGGTTCTGAACTCGTTGGTAATATCCCTGCGACGCTCGCAGGTGACGAAGGGCCTCCTCCCTATCTGTTCGGCGGTCGTTCCGCTGGGGAATGGGCCATTGCGGAAGGGTTTGATGCAATCGGATACGAGTTGAACCTGCTCGACTTAGGGATCTCACCGCGTACCGTCTATTCCCTGGAATTTGTGATGGAGGTCGCAGGAGACTACAACATTACGGTGACCGGGTTTAGTCCTCAGAATGTCGGTGATGATACCAGCGAATGGATCAAGGCAGAAGATGGCCGCATTGAGATGCCCTTCCGAGATGTGATCACTGCACCCGGAAACTATGGGCAATCGACTCATTATACGGATCACCGAGATGAGATCGCCGATGATCCCGATTCATGGGAAGGCGACGGCGCTCCCCGTAAGGTCCGTTACCGCTATGGTGCTGCGCGAGCTGCGTTGCTCTATGGTGTGGATCTTGAAGGGACTCTCTGGAACACCTATATCCGCGCTCAGTATTCCATCAATGGGAAATACAAACAATATCCAACCATCAACAAGGATGAAATCGGATTCAGCGAGATTGCCAAAGAAGAACCTGATGAGAACGATCCGCTGGGCCGACCCGCATCGTACGCCGATACAACGGGTGAACCATTTGAGGCGTTCCTGAATGGAGAACCGGACGGTAATGGTGAAATGGGGCGCGAGGTTGCCTGGTTTATTAACTTGAGACAGCGCTTTGGACGCCTTCATCTCGAAGAATCGTTCTATCACATCGATCCAGGGTATACGACAACCTATCGGAACTTCGGCGCCAATGACTCACGCGACGAACCCTATTCTCTGCCGCGTACCACAGAGTTCAACGAGCAGTCTCCTTATGATGATGGAGACTATATCCT
Source organism: Candidatus Poribacteria bacterium (assembly GCA_024278235.1). Classification (GTDB taxonomy): domain Bacteria; phylum Poribacteria; class WGA-4E; order JAJRTO01; family JAJRTO01; genus JAJRTO01. The sequence goes on along the minus strand of JAJRTO010000326.1, from coordinate 4,107 downwards.
CATTGAAGATGACGATGACAATGATGATTGGCCCGATGACGATGACTTCGATGGAGTCCTGCCAGAGGCCGATGACCGTGATCAGAACGGTATCCTCGATTATCAGGAAGACTTCCTCATCTTCGATGCAGATCCACCGATCTTTGAAGACCTCCTCGATCTGAACAACAACGATATCGTTGATGCCCTGGAGGATGACTACGAGCCCGAATATGAATACGGTATTGACCGTGCCGGGTTCCACATCACGGCTGACTACGAAGTACTGGATAACCTCACCCTGGCTTTTGGATGGCTGAAGGAAAACGAAGTTTCCAGCGCTCGCCAGAACAATTCCAAGTATTTCCATTTGACCTACAATCGCGATATCCCCGATTTCGGTTCCATTGTGTTTCAGAATCGATTTGTGCGGGTCCGTGACGATATACCAGATTATGCGATTACCCTACGCGTTGGTGATCTCCGGGAAGCAGAGACCAATGACCTCCTCGATTTCTATAACGCACGGGTGAACACGTCATCTCTTCAATTCCTCTACACAGCGGTTCCGAACCTGACATTGGAAGCCAAGCTGCTTGTTGCGATACGGAAGCAGTATGAACTCGATCCAGAGGAGAAGATACTGCTGGACGATCTCGCAACAGAGGATCTCATTGAGCAAATTGACTTTGCCGTTCCTATTGACCAGGTACAAACCAGTGGGGACCGTCGCTCATATGCCTTCTATCCGGATCACGAACTGATCTACAATCCTGACAACTGGGATTTTCGTTACTATCCTGAAAAGAACGTGCGCCGACAACTTACTCTGCTCAAAGGACGTTACGAGATCGTCTTAGACAACCTCCCCTACTTTGATAAACTAGGTGAGGGCCTCACCGTAACTCCGATGTTCAAGTACGTCTGGGAACGAGCGTTTGACAGAACCTCTGTGGATTTTGTCAAGGCGCACCATCCGGCCGAAGGTTTTGCAGGATTCCCGGAAGAAGAGCGACCAGTGGCGCTGAACCCTGTACGCATTCTCCCAACGGACTCTGAGAGTGTTGATTACTTGCGCTTCAACCGCAGGAGCCGTGAGGACGCCATGGGTATTCGTATTGATTACCAGTTCACCCAGCGTATGAGCGTGTTAGCTGGCTTCCAGTACCGCAAGTTTACCAACCGCGATCATGCTTACGAAGGTTACCTTGACCAATTCCGCTGGCAGGTGGAGGAAGTAACGGTGCCTGTTGAGGATCAGAGGCCAAGTGATATCCTACTCGCAGATCGTGGTGAGGAAGTGGATGTCCTGAGGCCCATTGAGCAGGAAATCAAGACTCCTGTCCAGTATCGTCCTGATCAGCGTACACGTATCTTCCACGTTCAAGCCATCAACCGTGGTGAATGGCTCGGCTTCAACATCGTTATCTTGGCTGGTTTTGAGCATCGTACAGATGTCTTGAAGCATACCAGCAGTGATACGACCTTTGTGCGTGCTATGATGGGATTCTAGAGGCAATATCTGAGCACAGCATCTGAACAGATGCTGTGCTCATTTCTTATCGACCGAAACTTTCCGCAAGTTTCGGTGTTTCTAAGGGTAAACATTGAGGAGGACATGAATGAGGAGTTTAATTCTTCTATTAGCTATGGCATTCCTGTTGATCATGCCATTTGTTGTGATGGCCCAGGATGATACAGCGAGTGCGGGGCTTGCTGCTACTACTGGCAGTATTCGTGGTGCTATAGTGGACACGAGTGCTAAACGAAATCCCATTGGGAATGCAACTATCGAGTGGTTTGGTGTTGGTGGAGACAAAGGCACCGTTACAGCCGATGCCAATGGAAACTATGAGATCCTGGATCTGAAACCAGGTCAGTACGCCCTAACAGCCAGACATAGTAAACATTCAACTCGAACGAACCTTTCCGTGTCTGTCGTTGCGGGAAACGAAAGTCTCTTTGATATCAAAATGCGGCCCAAGGATACGCCGATCACCTACTTCAAGAAGATGGGGATCGTTGGCTATCCTCTCCTGATCTGCTCCATCGTGCTCTTAACTTACATCATTGAACGTGCCTATGCGCTGTTCAAGTCACGTGCCAGAGTTGGCACCGAAGAGTTTATGGCTCAGATCACAGAATCCCTCCGTAATGAAAATATTATGGAGGCTGTTTCAGCCTGTGAAGAAGCTGGTGGCCCCCTTGCAAATGTGTTGAAGGCAGGGTTACTCAAGTACAGTCAAGGTATGATCGAAGAACGTCAGATCACCAAAGAGGAAATTCAGGAATCCATCCAGGAAGCCGGCCTGCTGGAGATTCCGGAACTGGAACGCCATCTGACTGTCATATCGACGATTGCTGTTATTTCTCCTCTGTTCGGACTGCTAGGAACTGTAACAGGTATGATCCGGGCTTTTACAACAATCGCACTGGAAGGTACAGGAGATCCACAGCAGTTGGCAGGGGGTATTTCTGAGGCGTTGCTTACGACAGCAGCCGGGCTGACGATCGCTATTCCAGCCCTGATCGCCTACAACTATTTCGATAACAAGGTCAACAATTACGTCCTTGAGATCGAGCAGGTATCCACTGAAATGGTCAACTCACTGTTGCTGGGAACGCGGTCCCAGGAGTAACAAACACTGAACCTGGAGGTAACCCTTGCTTAAGAAAGCAGCCGGCGGTGAAACGAGTGGAATGCGTGGAGGGCGTTTGCGCAAGCCTCCCGATATGGATATGGCCCCGCTGATTGACTGCGTATTCCTGTTACTGATATTCTTCATGGTAGCAACCACGTTTGCTCCCTTGCCAGGCCTGCGCGTCAAGTTGCCACCTCCCGGGAAGCCAAGCGCTGAGAAACCAAAAGGGCTTCTGATGCGTATCGTCAATCCTGAACCCGGTGAAAAAGAGGGTGTCATGGTGCTTAACGACGAGATCGTGGCTATGCATGAAGTGCTCGGCAAGTTTCTCAATACGCCTGTTCATCTGAAAAATATGCTCATCATTCAGGCCGAACGCCAGGTGCTTCATGAGCAGATAGTCAAAGTGATGGATATTGCCAAGCGTTCCGGGATTGACAAGATAGGCTTCGCCATGGTGGCACGAGGGCCATAGCTAGAGGCTTGGAGGATACTATGAACGTTTCACGTCGTGAAAAACGAAAAGACACCGCGCTTCAAATGGCCCCAATGATCGATTGTGTGTTCCTGCTCCTCATCTTCTTCATGGTGGCAACAGTGATGCGTATACCACCGCCGTTTCAGGTCGAGTTGCCGGACTCTAAAGAAAGACAAGAGTTCCCCAGAAAGAAATTTAACCTGAACATTAGTGCAGATGGGCAGATGGCCATAGATGATCAAGTGATACCAAACCTGGATGAATTATCTGTTTTCTTGAACAAGAATCAGACGAAGATCCAGACTCTCATCATCAAGGCTGACAAGAACGCAAAACATGGAGTCGTTATAGACGTCATGGAGCGTGCGAAACAGCAGGGTATAGACACGCTTGCGATCGCTATCCGCGAGGGTGAATTTCGCGGCGACTGACGTAGGTGAGTATATTTAGATAATAATAAGAGGGCAAATCCCAAATAAGAGGGCAAATCCCAAAGGGTTTGCCCTTTTTTACTTTCTCGTAAGAGTATCTAATTGACATTTCCGTTGCACCACGTTAAAATAGGAAAAATCGCTTCCAATCCCAATGTTCACGAACCGCGGTTTGAACTATGCGCGTTTTGCTAATTCCTTTTCTGCTGTTTATCGTTCTTGGCACAGCCGTTGCCATCCCTCCTGACACGTCCATCTTGAGTGGCCCCGATGGTGGGATCAGCACCGACCATGCGGAGTTTTGGTGGATCGGTGACGTCGATCCTGGCCATCGCATCCTGGGATACTATTACTCTCTCGATGATCAGCCGCCTGTTTTCACCACGCGAACATCTGCTCCGTTTTATGATTTATCCCCGGGGGAACATACATTCCGAGTCTGGACGATTGACGATTCTCTGGTGGAGGATCCCCAGCCTGCAACGCAGATCTTTGCGATCTCGCTGACGATCCAGGATGAATTGGAGATCAATAATACCCTGGATGAAGCCACCTCAACGATCCCGGATATCAAAAT
>JAJRTO010000325.1 GCA_024278235.1 Candidatus Poribacteria bacterium | reverse complement strand
CTCCCTGGTTCAGTTCACAGCTCCGTGGACTGCTCGATCAGCAGAAGAACGACGTGATCAGGGCGATCAGTCGGGAATCCCAGTTGACTCAGGATCCAACACCATATTACTTCCCAGAAAAGGATGAGCAAATCATCGAATTCAACCACGCATGGCGGCATTTCCTTCAGGTCAATACTGGCATCATCCGCGCGTTCGTCGATTACCACCTCGGCCACTATCTTCAGGTGCGCAATCCCAATGTCCCGGGGGTACTTGATAAGATATATGCTCCTCAGCGCCGTAGTCTCACGCCAGCCAAGCGATTCTGGGAGTACGTTCGAGCGAAACTAACCGAGCAAGGTGAGGCAGAAGCTTTCCGCGATATCTATGTGGGGGTGGTATTACAGGAAGATTATGCCCTGGACCATTTCTGTCCCTGGAGCTTTGTTGCTCACGATCAGATCTGGAATCTGGTTCCTGCTGTACCGAACATCAACTCCAGCAAGTCCGATCATCTCCCCGATCTGGACTGTTACCTGCCCCGGATGGCCTCTCTCCATTGGCGTGCATTGCAGTCTGTCGAGCGTTTCCCCAAGTTTGCAGAGGAGTTTGTGAACTGCTATCGGGTGGATCTGCACTCCCTACGCCAAATGGATCAGCATGCCCTGCTTGAGAAGATGCAGAGTGTGTTCGTCCCCCTTTTCGTAGTTGCCAGAAATCAAGGGTTTCCAGATGGCTGGCGTTATTCGAACACGGCGCGTATCTGAACCGTGCTGCACTACTGGCTCTCCCGCCTAGCCCCTCTTTTGCCTTTCCACCGCAATCTGACATATCGATCTCTGCTACCACCAACGTGATCGAGGATCCCCAGGAGCGGATCGAGACGCTGCGGAACGCTTGGAACTATGCCGAGAAGCTGCTGATCGTATCAGCACGGCTGACAGCAGAGTCGGATCCGGAGGTCCAGAAAGCCTACCAGGATGGCTACCTCACGCAGAAGAATACCTTCCAGAAGTACTACACCCAACAGGAACTCCGGGACTGGATCGACGAAACTCTGGACGTATCGAGTGTGCCTGCTGCCCCTGGGGTGTTTTTCGTGTTTCGAGATGAAGCCGCCCGCCAATTGTTTGCAGCTTCACGATACCGGCGCACGATCACACGCCCGGCTGTCCGCCCTGAACATCTGCTGGAAGAGCAGAGGGAACTGCTGCAATCGGTCATCGAGTTTGCCACGGCCCGAGGGCGCTTGCCGGATGCCACAGAGATGGACGAGGGGCGGATCACAGAACTGGTGGCGGCTTTTGGCAGTCTATCCCGCGCGTTCAAGACGGCGCATCGGCTGATTTCAGACGCAGACTGGCAGAGAGTGCGGACGGCACGCGCCCAAGATCTGCTCGTGTATCTCGCATTGGCTCGGTTTGGAAAGCGTCCCCGGTTCTCGGAGCTTCCGAATGAACTGCAATTGGACATCAAGGCATTCTACCGCAGCTATCGTCATGCCTGTGAGGTTGCTGATGAACTCCTGTTCTCGGCGGGAGACATGGCCGCGCTCCGTAAGGAAGCGAAAAACGCCTCCTGCGGGAAGCGGACACGTGAAGCGCTCTACATCCATGTCGGTGCTCTGCCCGAACTCCCGCCGCTACTGCGTGTCTATGAGGGATGTGCATCCGCATACATCGGACATATCGAGGGAGCCAACGTCGTCAAGCTCAATCTGCAAACAGCGCGTATCTCTTATCTGCTCTATCCAGAATTCGAGAAGGATCCGCATCCCGCGTTGTACGGTGCGTTGACGGTTTCGCTCGACACTTTGGATGTCCGCTATCGTGACTATAGTCAGTCGGTCAATCCACCCATCCTTCACCGTAAGGAGACTTTTCTAGCGAAAGATCATCCGCTACGTGAGAAATTTGAGCGGCTGACACAGCAGGAAGAACGCTGGGGACTGTATGAGGAGCCCCAGCGGATCGGTACCCGGAATGGCTGGAATCAGGTCTTGCTAAAGAGAGGCGTGAGGCTCGCCGGTCACCGTCTGCTGAGAAGGGCCAACCGCAGGGGAGAAGCATCGTGAGCCTGAGTTTCCATCAGACCTTTCGGCTTGAACTCTCGAACGTAGAACGGCTGATCGCCAGTATCAGAGAACAGCCCACACTCGATAACGTCGGCATCAGTGAAGCCACAGGCATTGGCATCGGCAAGGATCCCAACCACGGTAAGGTACAACCGACCATCGACTATGCAACCTACGGTGGGTTGATCGAAGCGCACCCCACTGAGGAGGGGCAACAGATTTCATTGACAGATATCGGGGAATTGGTGATAGAGAATGACCGCCGGTTGCGGAAGAGAGTCAGCCATTGGGTTATCCACTACCATCTGTCTCGTCCAGGTAGCGAGGCTGAGGCCTGGACCTTCTTCGTGCATCACTTCTTGCCGCAGTTCGAGCCGCCGAACGGCAGCTTCAGACGTTTTCAGTTGTCATCCGCGATCAAGCACGAGTTTGGCGGGCGAGCGAGTGTAAAGACTGTCAATCCAGGATTGCTCACCTCCTGCTACACAGATGAGTCCAACGCGCTTGGTAAATTGCGGCTGGTCCGAGAAAAAGACAAGAATGAGTTTGTTCACTCACAACCCAATATTCCCAACGCATTCGTCGCCGCCTACATTCTGGCGGATATGTGGGAACGAAGGCATCCTACGAGTTCGACTGTCAGCGTATCAACACTATTGCAACCGGGTCACCTTGCCACGACACTTGGGGTAGACAATACGATACTCCAGCAACTGTTGGATAGGATGACTGCTGAGAAGCTAATCGACCAGATGCGTTCGGTATCCCCGTTTCAGGTCGTGCGGGGCTGGGATGACAAGCTCGAGTTGTTGCAAGCTGCTTACGATGCGGAGTCGCTTTTCTGATGCAACTGCGTGACTTATGGTATGCCCGGAATAAGACGTTAATCTTCCGAATTCCGACTCACGACTGGTCAAGGGCAGAGCAGTATGCCCATCGGTTGCCGAACTGTCAGATACTGAATTGGCGCGAAGAGGCCCTGCGCAATCTACGTCCCGGGCAACAGCGACTGAAAGTGGATGCGCAGACCGAAATTGAGCGGCTGATGGGCTGGACGGAAACCCGCCGTGGGAATCTCCTTGCCATCGTCGGGACAGAATACTTTCTAGCGAAGATGGAAGAACCGGAACGAGATAGCTTCTGGCACAGGTTATACCATGGTATGCCTCACCTGTCATGTGTGGTGGTGTACTTGGTCATCAATGATCGCGAGCTTCTCCCTGGCAACCTCGATGCGTGGGAAGCTGAAAACCGCATGTTCACACCCGGCGATATGGCCTAGAGGGAGCAGACATGGATCTCACGATTCGTGACTTGGTAATCGTCAATCAAAAAGCGGTGCTTGACCGTGGCGTGCAGTTGGCCTGGTACAATGATCCGGAACGCAACGAGTATTATGCCACTCGTTACATCTTTAGTCATGGCCATTTCAGGGGAGATCAACATTCGGCTATTCAGATCCTCGAAATGGTTCGCGAAAGCTTACTCGATTCTGCCCAACCGAACATCCTGACCGTGATAGCGGATTACGGTCATGGCAAGACTCACTTCGGACTTGTGTTGGCCAATTTCTTCAGCAGGCCCATAGATAGTCCGATTGTGAACGGTATCATCGAACAGATCCGCAGATGCTCTGATGACCAAACGGCTGAACAGTTCCGCTATTTCAAACAGAACTCGCAGAAGCCTCAATTGGTGGTCCGACTCTCCGGTCACACCAACCCGGACCTCCGGCAGAATTTCCTCAGCGCCCTTCGCCAATCCCTCGATGAAAACGAGGCAACGAAGGGATACCCTATCAAGAGTGTCTGTCGCAATGCGGCTCAATGGTTGGGGACTCTATCGGACGAACGACGGGCGCAGGCTGAGCAGTTTCTGGCCGATCGGAATGAGGTAGAACTTAGTGAACTGACCGAGCGATTGGAAGGCTTTGAAACACGCTATGAGGCGTTGGCCTATGAACTTAGCGAACACCTCTTTGGTATACGGGCAGATTTTGGAGCAACTTCTGATCTCCAACAAGTGATCACCGAGGCGATCGACGACCTCTGCGTTGGATCGGATGCACCGTTCAACAAGCTAGTAATCCTCTTTGATGAACTGGGAGTCTACCTCGAGGAATGGCTGAAGGATCATGTGCGTGCGGGAAATATTGCCCTCCAAAGTATTCTCGAAGCGTGTCGTAATCGTCCAGGAAAGGCTTGCTTCGTCACCTTCATCCAGCGTGATCCAGACCAGTATGCAGATTATGCACAACCTGACAAGCAAGGAGTCACTCGGTTCACGACGCGATTAACCCACAAGGTGCAATTGGTGTCCAATCTGGAACATGTTCTTAACGGGCTCATACAGGTGCGGGATCCGCAACATTGGACCGCACTCATGGAAAGCCACGCACATGCACTCGATATGGTCAAAAATCGTGTGCTGGAGTGCTTTCCCAAACACTACGAGGGGAGTTGGTCCGAGTCAGAAATCCTGGAAGTGATTTGCAAAGGAACCTTCCCTCTCCATCCGCTCACGACGGCCCTGCTATGTCATCTGAGCTTCTCCCAGGGTCGATCGGTGATGCAGTTTGTGGATGAAGAGATTCGACGCATCCAAGATCAGCCCGCCGTCAAGGAGACCGGAGATCCGAACTGGATTCTTCCTACGCGGGTTGTTGACTTCTACGGCGATAATTTGCATCGCCATGAAGGCCTAGCGGCTGGCCGATCCACATATTCGAACTATGAATATGCGGCAAATAGATTGGGAGCAAATGCCGATCCCGATCTGTATGAGGTGCTCAAAGCGCTGCTCTTGTACAACATTGGCGAGGTAAGGCGTTTCCCATCCCAACCGCAAGCAGCAGTACTTGGATTGCTTGCCGGTCTGTCCACTCAACGGGTCGAGGATGCGCTACAGAAATTGGAGCGGGATTTTTATGTCATCCGCTACATCACCGCCCGGGAAGAGTATGAATTCAGCGGCGTCGGTACAAATGCGGGTACCGTTCGGGAACAGGTGGAGCGTGCGATCGCTGGCAGACAGTTGCCTTCGCTTGCTGCGACTCTTGATGGTCACGAAGCACTCAAGACACTCAACGACGAAGGTGTTCTGCCTGACACATCAGCGGATCAGTATATCGAAAGCTATGCCCTCCGGAGCGCGGAATGGAGACTTGGATGGCAATTCGTCGATGCCGCGTCGTTGCTGAAAGATGGACTGGAAGCCTATCAAAAACGGTTCGTGTTCAGTGACATGACGAGGGCCTCTGCTCGGAACAGGCAGACTGACTGCAGAGGCTTAATACTCGTGGTTCTTCCAGGAAGCTATGAGGAAAGGCAACGAGAACTAGACGCTAGCGCAGAGATGCTCAACAACTGCAAATGCAAGCGTTACCCGGTGCCTGTCGCGCTCGCGTTGACGAGGAATGCTGAAGATCTACATCACCACTTGCTCGCTTTGGATGAGCTTTCCGGTTGGTCGTCTAGCAGGTGTGAAATCTTCGGACAGGGCTATGAAGATGCACAGAAGCTTTACACGGATGAACTTAATGACACGTTGAAGGAACTGATCCAGACCGCAGACCTTCTGTACGCCGATGAATTTCGCCGCGCATTTTCAGGGAATGACACCTCCCTAACACGGCGTGCGTCGATCATGTTCCATACTACCTACCCGTGTCGCCCGCCTGCTGATTCTGACCTCATGGAACCTTCGAAGAACAATGGCCGGCGATACACGGCGACTATCGGGAGATATCTTCTCACCACCGGGCTATCTGAAGAGACAGTCCCGAGTCTGGAAAAGCCGGTCCAGAATCTCATCTCTGCGGTACTTATCGAAAGTGAGGACAAGTGGGGGATTCTCGATACCCATTACCGGATCAAAGCAACGCCGGCGCATCCACGTGTCCAGGAGGCCTGGAAACTCATTTCCGAGACGATTCGCCCGGATGCTGAACCTCTGTTACTTAGCCGGTTGGTTGATGATCTGTACGCACCGCCTTATGGGTATGACGATCTGACACTTACACTCCTGCTATGCGCCTGGTTTGGGAGGCACCAGCACGAACTTTCGTTCATTGGCGATCCGAACCTCAAACCGAAGAAGCGTTCACTCCTTGTCCAGCGACTCCAGCTCGAAGAGGTCGCCAATAATCTTACGAATGCGTGTGATTTCATCAACTGGCTGCGGGTGGCCGAGATCCGCGTAGAACGTACCAATATCGGGCGTAAGCGACAAGAAGCGCTGAGATGTGCCCAAGAAATGTTACAGGTCTCGGACTATGACAGAGCGGTTCATCTCCTCGACCGCGCCAGAACCTTACTGAACGAGCTACCACCTGACATGGATCCTGCTCAGGCGCTGGCTGAAGGGGTCGAAAAGCTAGATGAAAAGATAACGGAAGCAGAAAACTACCGGCAGGATCTGGAAGCGAAGAAGCGACGTGCGAAATCGTCTTCCGATCTTGCTGATGTGCTTCAAATTGAGCAGGAACTCTCTGCATCGATCCCACCTAACGAGCTATGTCGTGGCTTTGATGTCCTTACAGAAGCAAAAGACGTATCCCATCGACGCGCTGAGCAGATCATCCGTCGCACGATCGAGCAACGACTCGAGAGAATCGAGCAATATGAGAGATTGCGGAACGACCTTGAGCGGCATCAGCAACTGGTGGTGGAACATGGTCTCCATCAATACGCGAGCCAAATTGCTGAAGCTCTCGAAGCGCTCGATAGAAAATACCACGACTTACGACGGCGAGAGCAGGAAGAACAGATTCGGCGGGAGCTAAGCCACATTCGTATTGATCAGATGACGTCATTATCGGCTCTAAGGCAGCATGCCAGAGATGTCGAAACGACGATAGAGGATCTGTCAGAGGAGCTAACTGCTGTCCGGAATAGCGCTCAAGAAAAGATCTCCCAAATTCAAGGGTTGATTGATGGACACCTTCAATGGCTTGATCAACTTTCGCAACACATCACGCAGCAAACGCCCAGCTTATCTGCCCTGCGGACCTTACGTGATGAAGTGAGGCAGATGCGCTTGATCTTCGAGGGCACCCCTGAGCATAAGACCTATGAGGAACTAGCCCAGAAACTTGAAAGCATATACGAGGAATCGCAGCGCCAGGCCCAAGCTGAAAGGAAGAGACAGGAAGCCGTTCGAGATCTGATGGTGCAGGCGGAAGCTCAACTCAAAGCCATCCAGAGCACAAGGAGCTTTTCACAGACCGTACCTCTCTACCTTGCTCTGATTGGAACTCGACGACCTGAAGCACTTACCTTGAATCCAGCGGAAGAAACACGCCTCAATGAGATCCACGAACGGGCTCGTTCGACCCTATCAGAACGATATCGAAACCTGTTAGATTCACCCCTGCCAAAGGATGAAAACGGATTCCGTAACTATCTGAATGAGCTAGCCGAGGCTAATCAGGCAGCGCAAGATCCTCTGCACCAAGATCTTCTGCACCAAGATCCGTCTGATTCCGTTGATGACTGGCCAACACACCTGCAACAGCATCTCGAAGATGTTCAGCAGTCGTACCAGCAATGGCAAGCGGCACACGTACGGAAGCAGCAGAAAAACGAAGTTGCACAAGAGTTTGAACGATTCGTTCGGGACGCGGAGTACGCTCAGAATTGGCAGAACATTGAGAGAGTTCTCTCAGAAACGGAGCGGATACAGCAGCGGGCGGAGAGTGTCGGCTTGGACTGTCAGGCTCGCATCGATAAGTTGCAAACTCAACTGATCGAGCGGAGGAAGCAGATGCAAGATTGGCTTCTGCGACTGTCAGATCACCTTCAGACCCTGAATGACACTGAGAGTCTAGATGGCCTACGGGCCGAACTCCTACAACGGGAACCGCAATACGCAGGGCACCCCGATGCACCCAGAGTTCTGCAAAAAGCTCGTGAAGACCTAGCTGCTCGTAGTGAATTCCTACGTCAACTCGCTTCTTTTGCATCAAACACGGGGACCGTTGAGGCCGTTCAGAATATGCTTCAGCAAATTCAGGAGATGCCAACACCTCCCCGGGGACTGGAACCCACCCTGCAGCAAGCGACTCGACAGCTTGAGCTTCGGCTTGAAGAGATGTTGTACAAACAGCGTGAGGCTCTTGATGCCTGGCTTCGGCAATTCCAGTCACTTGATGCTTCTCCAACCCCGGACACTGCTAGAAGGCTTCTCCGTGTGATGGAGACCCAACGCCCCGATGGGCTGAGTGAGCAAGATGAGGCATTTCTCCGCAGCGTTGAACAACGACTGAACGAGGTTCTTGATCAGGATCTGGTGCAGAAAATCGTCGCCGAATTTGAGCGACTCACTACGAATTCGCAGAAGGTGGAGTGCTTGCACCAGCTTCTGATGCTCTGCCAACATGAATTGACTCCGGATCAACTGCAGCAGTTGGAAAGCCTCCTGAGATGAACATCGACGATCTCCAGCCTCCGATTGTGCTCGATCCCTCTGCCGGTAACACGGTGCCGCCGGGCTACAGCAGGATCTGCAACGACGTTGAATTCTTGCGGTCGGATGGTCCAGACGTCAGGCTCTGGATAATAGGAAAACATCTGTGCCAGTGGGTGGCCTCCGTTTACCGTATGAGGGGATACCGGCAAGGACATGACTATGTGATCCTTCCCTCGCCCCACGAAAAGCTCCGCAGCATCCTCGGATCCAAGGTGGAACAGTTGTCAGCCGCCCTAGCGCAGGAAATCCTGAAGGTTCTTTCAGATCGTCAACGTGTACCGACAGTTGGGGAAATCCTGCTTGAACTTACAGGAGAAAGCCTGTTTGTCGAATCACCCTCACTGGAACATGCAGCACGTTGGTTACAGTGTGACATACCCAACGAAATGATACCTCTCGCAGAGTTGGCCGCTTCCCAATGGGCAGAGCAAGCGGAACCGCCACTCAACGTGCTCTATGGGAGCGGACTCGATTCGCGCAGGAATCTGCTGAGACAGTGGCTCGGCATTGAGGGGGCCTCGGAAACTCTACCGGTGGGCAAACTGGGGATGTTCCCGGTGGACCTTCGTCCAGAAGTCCACGAAGAGTACCTGAATTGCTGGAGCAGACACCTACGCCAGAGCGAAGGACGATGTGTACAGGACTTCGACTCACGTCTCCCCAATGCCAGCGACGTTGCTCGGGTAGCCTTCGACTATTTTCAGGATCATCCGGAACACCTTCAGCTAAAGCACGTTGCGATCTTGTCGCCCTGCCTGGATGAACATCAACGTGTGCAATTGGAGCAAAGCCTCCCCATTCCTGAACCGGATCCCCTACCATTGGAGATGGACGCAGGCGATGTTCTTTCATGGGCCTGCCAATCTTACCTTCCCTACAGGTACTGGCAGATAGAACATGCCCCACAGCAGCATACCAGAGCCGAAGAACTGGCGCGTAGCTTCGTCCAGTGGCTGCTTCACAACTACCCACGCCTGGCGAGTATCGAGCGCGAACGTTCTCCCGTCAACGTAGCGGTTCCCTACCTGGTGCAGATGCTAATCCAGCAGCGCCGTGTGCTCTGGACCGTCGTCGATGGGCTTTCTTACCAGAATCATCGGCGGCTGATTCAGTTGCTGGCAGAGACGGGAGCCTCACTACATGTCGAAATGGAGACAGCCCTATTCGCAACTCTGCCGACCGTTACCGAGTATGCTAAGTGGTCTCTGATCACCGGTCAATATCCCAATGGCCGAGAAGGGGGGAAGTTTAACCCCAAATCGGAGCTGCTCAGGGTGTTTCCGGGATCTACCTATGTGGGCGATAGAGGCCACCGTCAGTTGAAGCAGTCTCTGACCGATGTTCAAGTCCGTCTGACCGTTTGGAATGTCACGAGCATCGACAAGTGTTACCATAGCTTCAATGAGCGAAATGCACGGCAACACCGCATAAACGCTGAACTGGTGGCCCTGGCAAACACACTGAGCGATACCATCCTCGGAGCTCCGGATAGAGATCAGCTAGCCGTTGTGCTCTCTTCGGATCATGGACAACTGATAGGAGGATCGCACAAGCATTCGGGTTTGCGGAATCCCGAACTTCCAACTCAAGGTAGGGCAATCTTCGGCCAGATCGAGGAAGAGCCGATCCGCTCAAGCTACCGCTATCCGACTGACAAGCCGATTGTGGAACTCAATCCCACCAGCTTCCGTATCCCTGGCCCGATGACGCTGGCAGCCGATAGTCGGCATTTCGAGCCCGGCATACTGACCGATCCCGACGGTGAGGCTTATGGTGTGCATGGCGGTCTCTACCCGGAAGAGGTCGTTGTCGGTCTGGCTATCCTCGGTCGTCACGTTGAATACCAGGAAGTGAAGGTCGTCATCGAAGGGGCCGGAAACGCGGGACAGAGCGGTGTGCTCAAGATTCTTTTCCCTCATAACGAGTTCACTCCCGAAGAGTTCAACCAGTTCTGTCTCCGCCCTGCGATCTGCATGCGCCAACACGTCCGTGATCAGCTCTGGCTTCTGGATGCTGAATATCGGCAGGCGGACAGATCCAT
>JAJRTO010000022.1 GCA_024278235.1 Candidatus Poribacteria bacterium | reverse complement strand
TGTTCCCGGCTCCGTCTGCTCCTTCGTTATCTACAGGAGTGTCCCGGATCTCCATGCTTTTTGATTGATCCAGCAGTACCAGGAGGTGAGAGGTTGGATAGAGCTGCTCCTGCGACGTGAGTGCTGGTGCAAGCAGGCAAAAGAGCAACAGAATACCGGATAATATGCGGAGAGCAATCAGCAGGTTCCGTGTTTTGCCTCGTATTGTCTGGCTCAGACGAAAATAGCTCACCAAAGCCCATGCTGTGATAATCACAAAGATAAAGAATATGATCCACCAGGGAAAGAAATAGGAAAATTGCACGTTTGTTCCTCCAACTCAGGGGAATTATACTCAATACCGTCTTCCATCGTCAACCCTGGTTTTGCTGCGAATCCCCTGGATTTCACCTGAGCGATGTGTTAATCTTGGTGGTACGTTTTCTGCATGACCGTCATTAGGATCTAAGCGATATTCACAAGAGGACATAATCTGGCGACGTTTAGGAGAAATCTATGCACAGAGTAACGAAGTACTATCTGCGAACAACGGCGATGCTTGCAGTGATGGCTTTCCTCATTGGATGTGGTGCGAGTAAGACAGTGGAACGTATCGAAACCGACACGATAATTGACCTTTCGGGTCGTTGGAACGACACGGACTCTCGCCTGGTTTCTGAGGAGATCATTGCCGATTGTCTCAATCAACCCTGGATCATCAATCACATGACCCAATCTGCCGGCAAGAAGCCAACTATCATTGTCGGTGGCATCCGGAATCGTAGTATGGAACATATCGCTGTTGGAACCTTTGTCAGCGATATTGAACGTGCTTTCATCAATTCCGGCCGAGTTTCTGTTGTGGCGAGCGCCGCGGAACGCGGTGAACTTCGCACAGAGAAGGAAGATCAAAATCAGTTTGCAAGCGTGGAGACCATCAAACGGATGGGGCAAGAATCGGGTGCCGATTATATGATGACCGGTGAAATCAATACCATTGAAGATCGAGAAGGCGGCAAGCAGGTTGTCTATTATCAGGTTGACATGACCCTGATAAATATCGAGACGAATGAAAAAGTCTGGTTGGGACAGAAAAAGATCAAGAAATATATTGAACGCAAAGGTGCTGGATTTTAAGTGAATCCTCAACGGTCCATAACATTTTCATCCCGGAGGTCGCTCGCCCGAATTCCTCTCAGGTGGGCCTTCTGCATAGTAATGTTCCTGGTTGGATGCAGTCGCTACAACATGCAAGAGGTACGCCTGACTCTCTCCAAAGGCAATTTTGATGAGGCGATGGCGTATCTCAGCAAGTCAGATTCTCAGATGGATAAACTTCCCTATCTGTTTGAGCGCGGACTTGTGGCTCACTATGCCAATCAGTTTGATGAAAGCAACCGCACGTTCGAGGTCGCAGAAGCTATCTCCGAAGATCTCTATACCAGAAGCATCTCGAAAGAACTCGCATCCCTGGTTACTTCGGACAATACGCGCCCTTATGCAGGAACTCGTTATGAACGATTGCTTGTACATTATTACCGGGCACTCAATTATGTCTATCTGAATCAGCTCGATGAGGCATTGGTCGAATGTCGGCGTGCAGGACGCCTCCTCCAGTATTATGCGGATGAAGATCCCACCTATAACTTTGCGGGTGCAGCATTTCTAGCCTATCTCTCAGGAATTCTCTATGAATCGACGGGCGATTGGAACGATGCCTATATCGCCTATCGCTGGGCTGAATCCGGTTACCGGCACTACAAGGAGCAGTTGGGTATCTCCATGCCTCAAGATATCGGATTCTCGCTGGTTCGCCTTGCTCGGTTACTGGGCTTTCAGGAAGAGGCCGAGCAGTATACCAGCAGATATGGAGAACCCCCAATATCTACACCCAATTCTGGAGAGTTCGTTCTTTTTTATGAAAGTGGATTCGTACCGCAAAAAAAGGAAGAGAACATCGTCCTTCCCATATTTAAGACGGATCGTATTGAGAAAGACGAGGATGTCTGGGAGTTTTCCCGTCAGCTTGTCAAACGTCGAAACATAAAATATGAGGAGAGCAAACTGGAGTATCTCTTACGTGTTGCCATCCCCAACTACACATCGGATCCACCACGGTTTGTCGGAGTTGAGGCGGAAGCTAGCGGTGAACGTGTTCGAGGGGTTCTGGTGGAGGATATCGAGGGAGCCGCGAAAGCTACTTTTGCGGCGGAGCAGGGAACCATCCTCTTGCGTACGGTAGCACGTGGTCTCCTGAAGTACCTTGCCTATCGTCGTGCAAACAAAGAGGGGCGTTTGGCCGGGTTGCTTGTGAACGCGCTCAATGTGGCGACCGAACGTGCAGATACGCGCTCATGGGAGACACTTCCCAATCAATTGTACCTGGTGCGGATGGCACTCCCGGAAGGAGTATACGATATCAGCTTGTCGTTTCTTGATGAGAGAGGACGACGAGTGGGGAGTCATCGACTGTCAGGTGTGAACATCCGCTCCAATCGAAAAACGATCCTCAACTACCGCACGTTCGAGTAAGCTCCGCTAATCCCTATCGATCTCACAAAGGGCTTTTCGAGCTTCAATCAGGTATTTTCTTGCCTCGAAAACCAGCTCGTTTCTTCTCTCGACCTGTCCCTGAAGCCTGAGCAGGATGTCCAAATGCGTATCCACCGAAAAACCCGGCACAAGCCAGGGTACTGATCTCAAATAGTAAACAACCGCTCCTACATCGTTGAAGACCAGATTTCCCTTCCATTCTTCCAGTTTTTCAATGGCTAAACCTGCTCTTTCCAACCTGGGTACATAATACGAAGGTGTTGCATCAGGCCACTGCGGCTTGGCATCAAACTCTGCCAGCAAATCTTGTGCCCACAAACCGTGAATCTGCTGTGTAAGGAACATGCCCTGCGGAGCAAGAATCCGCGCCACCTCGGTGCACTTCAGACTTGAGTGGCGATTCAACACAAGGTCAAACTCGTCATCAGCAAAAGGTAGCAGACCGTCTCTTGTCAGCGCAACACTTTCTACTTCTACTCCTAGAGGCTCAAGACGCTCCTTTGCTAGCTTGAAGTTGGGTGGATAATCCTCTGTTACTACAACCTTATCTGGCCAATACTCCCACAATTCTAGTAGCCGCTCCCCACCACCTGTTCCCATATCTAGTACCGCTGATGATTGCCGCATCAACTCAGCAGCCCGTGCCAGATAGGACCACGGCGGTTGATCCTCAAGCATCCTGCCTTCCAAGTATGAGAAATCCCAACCTATGAAAGGTTGTAGTTCTTCCCGCTTCCAGATTTCAACGAACTCTTCCAGATTCAAGCGGACCACTCCATTTCAGTCGCGGGGCTCTTCCAAGTTTGCCCGCCTAGTACTACTTTGTCAGTTACGTAGATAGTATTCAATGGCCATCTCCCAGAGTTTGTCGATGACCTGCTTGTGCACCTGCTGAATCGATAGGCGTCTCTTGTCTCTGCGCGGAGAGACCGGGGCTCACGCGGGGTGTCGGCCAGGTCTCCGATGCCGCTGATGCCGCTGACGCCACTCCTGAGTCACCAGGAAGCTGTAGGTCAACATCACCAGGAGCATATGCCGATGAAACCCAATCCACTTGCGCCCCTGGTAGTCTCCCAGCCCAAGCTCCTGCTTGGCATCCTGGTAGAATCGGTCGATGTGCCATCTCTGGTGGACATATCCGACCATCTGGTGGAGTGGCGTCTCCTCCGGGAAGCTGGCGAAGTAGTACTTCCAGTCGCCTGTCTGTCCGTTGCCGGGACGTTCCCCGATGAGCCAGCCCTCGGTCAGACACTCGCCATCCAGGACACGACAGGCACGGATGGCAACGAACTTCTTCCGCAGCCAGCCCTTGGTACCTTCCCGCCAGCGAATGGTGCGCCACTGCCGACGGGGC
>JAJRTO010000324.1 GCA_024278235.1 Candidatus Poribacteria bacterium | reverse complement strand
TCTGCTCCCACTGGAAACATCCGGGCCGCTGGACCAACCACAGATGAGTGCTCAAGGTCTGACCACCATCTTCCCAGTAGACGCCATCAATTCTCAGAGTTGGGCTTATGGTAGACTTGAGTTTGATTGCGACCAGCTCGCTTCGCTACATAGAGCGCCTGATCCGCACAATGCATCAGTTCTGTGTCTTCAGAAGCATTCCTGGGAAACTCTGCGACGCCAATGCTCAGTGTCAGGTGGCCATAACCTGTATCCCGAAGAGGAAATTGTGCCTCGGCCACGCTGTTCCGTATTCGTTCTGCAAATTTGTAGCCCTTCTGGCTATCGGTTTCAGGAAGGAGAAATGCGAATTCCTCACCGCCCAGCCGCGCAACAAGATCCGACGCACGTTTGCTCTTCTGAAAAATACGGCCAAGTTCTACCAGGGCGTCATCTGCATCGATATGCCCATATCGATCATTGTATGCTTTGAACTGGTCGATATCCATCATGAGGACAACGATTGAGCGACTGTAGCGCCGGGCTCTCCGGATTTCTTTCGCCAAAACGGAACGGAAGTAACGGGCATTGTACAGATGCGTCAGCGGGTCCGTGTGCGAGAGTTCACGATAGAAGGCAAGTTCCTGTTCAAGCTTCTCCTGTTGCTGCTTTTGTTGTAGTCGCTGTATCTGCTTTTCGGACAACTGTTGAATCTTTGCCAGCAAGCCTGGTATATCCACAGGTTTCTCCACATAGGCCGAAGCATTCTCAAACGATTGAAGCGCATTTTCCAGACTTGCATGCCCGGTAACCATCACGGCTTCCGCCTCAGGTTGCAGTTGCTTCAGTTGATGCAGGACCTCAATTCCAGACTGGTCAGGCAGATTGATGTCAATCAACAGGATGTGACAGAAGTGTTGGTCTACCTGTTCAATGGCTTCCTTTGCCGTCGAGGCGGTAGTCACTTTGTATCCTTCGTGCTCAAGGATATCCTGAAGAGTCTCCAGAGTCGGTTCATCATCGTCTACAATAAGGATCCGGATCACCTGTTCCATTTAAGTTCATCCCTTAGTCACGACAGATCTGATCGATCAGCGATAAAACATCTTCTACGGGAAACGGTTTCTCAAGGCAGACATGTCCTTCCTCGCGTGCCTCACGGATGAGTTGTTTCACCTGAGGCTCATTCCCAAAACCTGTCATCATAATACCGATTGTTTGAGGATGCTGTTTCTTGATACGGGCATATACTTCCAGGCCGTTGATATCGGGCAGACAGATGTCGAGAAAGACAATATCATATTGCCGGCGATGCATGATCTCGATTGCATCTCTGCCCCGGAGAACCATATCCACGACATATTCGTGTTTTATGAGTTGCCGTTTCAGAGCATTGCACACCAGTGGGTCGTCATCGACGATCAGAATGGTGGTTGGCTGACTCCCCGCTTGAACGAGTTGCCGAATTTCTTTGATCAGTTGCTCCGGGTCGAAGGGCTTGGTAAAAACCCTTGCAGCCCCGGTTTGCCTCACTTGCTCCAATTCTCTGTTCTGTACCCAGCCAGTCATCAATAAGATGGGGATCTGGGGCCGTATCTTCTGAATTGCATAGAACGCTGCAATGCCATTCACCTGAGGCATCTGCACATCCAACAGGACAAGATCGAACGACCTCTGTTGGGTTTCCCGAATCGCATCCGCGCCATTCGCTACCTGGACGACTTCATATTCCAGGTAAGTCAGAATATCCACGAGGGTTTCGGTCATATGACGATTATCATCTGCTACCAGGATACGTTTCTTATCCATCATGAAAGTGGAAACCACACCGTAAAGGTACTGCCTTGTTGAGGGATACTGTCCACGGAAATCTTGCCATGATGAGCATCGATCAGCCGCTTGGATAGTGCAAGTCCCAGGCCAATCCCTTTGGATTTTGTCGTAAATAGCGGTTCAAAAATCCGTGACATCACCTTAGGCTCGATGCCAACTCCGCTGTCCTGGATTCGGATCGTTGCTCCTTTCCGATTGCATTCCATTGAGATGCTAAGGGTGCCACCATGGGGCATTGCCTGAATCGCATTGGAGATGAGATTGACCAGGATCTGCACGACGCGCTGAGAATCGACCTTGACGGAAATTTGTTCCGCACCGAAGACCTTTCTTACCCGAATGTGCTCTGGCCATTCCACTTTTTCAAGAGCCGCATCTATCAAAGAGGGCAGATTGACTTCCTCTAATTGAAGAACCGGCTCCCGTGAGAAATCGAGCAGATCATCCACAATTCGCCGGCATTCCTCGATCTCGCGTTTCATGATCCGCAGGTGCTTCCCGGATCGATTGTCCTCCTGATTCAGGATCATCGACAGGTAATGAATCGAGTTGTTCAGCACGCCAAGGGGATTCCGTAGTTCATGGCTCACGCTGGTTGCCAGTTGACCGATCGTCACGAGCTTTTCATTGTGTGAGAGTCGTTCTCTGGATTGCTCGACTTCTGCGGCAAGCCGGCTTGCGTGCTGTTGGAGTGCCTGCTGTTCCTGTTTTCTCTGTGCGATGTTACGTCCAACCGATAGAATGAAGTCGTTCCCTGAAAGTTCTACCATCCGTGCGCTGATCTCTACGGGAAGCCGGGTGCCATCTTTACAGACATAGACGCTCTCAAATATCAACTCCCCGATACGCACAATTTCGTCGAACACTTCGGAGATACGGAGCGAATGTTCCGGTGAGACGATATCAACAGCATTCATGTCTCGCAGTTCGTCATAGGAATAGCCAAGTGTTTCGCACAAACTCTTATTGGCGTCGAAGATGCGACCATCAAGGTGATGAAGCACAATCATATCGCTTGCGTGGTCAAAGATCAAGGCTCGAATCTTGTCATCGGTAGCGATCAAAGGGACACGTTCTGTCATACACCCCTACTTTGCAGTACGGCGGTAGTATATCATACCATGGTGTTGTGTTTGCTCGATGATTTCTTGGTGCAGGAAACGTTGCAATAGCGGCTCTAATACATCCGGAGCCACTCGAAGTCCATCCGATATTTCATCGAATGTACAGCCGCGCCGGTCCAGCAGTTCCAGCAATTCTACCTGGGGATCTGATGGTTCCTCCGTTTTTTCTACATCCTTATCGAAGTGTGCGATGATCTCAGCAGGATGGCCGATGATCTGCCGGATTCTGTCCAACTCTTCATAGGTGAGCGGCTTCGTATGAGGGGCCGCAGGTGGCCGCACGACTGTGTTCAATTGAATGCGGTCCATCGAAAGCGTGCGAACCACGTTCGCAAGATTTCGCACTTCGCTTTCCGTATCGTTGATCCCTCGGACGAAAAGGATCTCAAGCCAGATTTCTCCAGGGAACTCTGCACGAAACTGGCGAATGCCTTCGATCACCCGGGAAACTTTCATACGTGATCCGTTGATCCGTTCAAACACTTCCTGTGTTACAGCATCCAGCGAAGGCATCATCAGATCCACTCGCATGAGATCCCGACGTACTCGCGGCTGATAAAGGAGCGAGCCATTGGTAATGATGGCAATAGGGATGTCCGTCATCCGCTTGATCCCGCTGATGATCTGACCTATCGAAGAATGGAGTGTCGGTTCCCCGGATCCCGAAAAGGTGATGTAATCGAGATGGGGAAATCGCTCGATGGATGCCTGCACTTCCGTCAGCACATCTGCAACGGGCACATAGTCTGCTCGTTTAAGCGTCTGATTGACCATGTATCCCACTTCACAGTAGACGCAATTGTAAGAGCAGGTGAATTTTGGAATAATGTCGAGTCCGAGAGAGAGGCCCATCCGGCGGGAAGCGACAGGGCCAAAGACATAATCCATGAGCAACCTTTCAAAGGATCGTAGACGCTGTTTGTCTCAAATTCTTTTAGAATTTAGCATATTCGCAACCGGCGTGTCAATACAAAAGGTGCTGAGCCCCTTTTGCGCTTGCGCTTCGGGTTATGCTAGGTTATAATTAGCTAAACTATTTTGGGCTCATTACTGAGTTTACACCTGTGTTGGGGGCCAGTCGTCATGTTACGTCAATTCCCTATATTTCGGGCCCGGCGGCTACGCAGCCGACCTGAGTTTCGTGATCTCGTACGAGAAACTCATCTGGATCGGACCGATCTGATTTACCCGATGTTTGTAGTGCCCGGTGTTGATGTCGAACATGAGATCCCATCGATGCCAGGTTGCTTCCAGTATTCTGTGGATCGTCTGATACCTGCTGTGCAGGAAGTCGCGGATCTCGGCATCCCCGGAATCATTCTCTTCGGGATCCCCCGGCATAAAGATGGCCGAGGGTCCGAAGCTTACGCTCCTGACGGAATCATTCAACAGGCCGTACTGGCGATCAAGAACACCGTCGATCATCTCCTGGTCATTACAGATGTTTGTCTTTGTGAATACACCGATCATGGCCACTGTGGTGTGATCCGGGATGGGGATGTGCTCAATGATCCGACGCTGGAACTGCTTGCAGAGGAGGCATTGTCACACATCCAGGCCGGGGCAGACATGGTGGCGCCTTCGGATATGATGGATGGTCGTGTCGGGGCTATTCGACAAACGCTCGATCAGAACGGCTACGAATCTATTCCGATCTTGGCCTATTCAGCAAAATATGCCTCAGCTTTTTATGGTCCCTTTCGTGATGCTGCAGATTCTGCTCCTCAGTTTGGGGATCGTCGATCCTACCAGATGGATCCGGCAAATGCTGACGAAGCTCTTCATGAGGTGGCCTTAGATTTGCAAGAGGGGGCAGACATCGTGATGGTCAAACCCGCTCTTGCTTATATGGACATTATCCACCGAGTAAAGACAACGTTCAATGTTCCCGTTGCCGCTTATAATGTCAGCGGGGAATACGCGATGATCAAAGCTGCTGCCGGAAATGGCTGGATTGATGAACGGCGTGTGGCATTAGAGGTTCTCTATAGCATCAAACGAGCCGGGGCCGATATGATCCTGACATACTTTGCCAGGGATGTGGTGCGTTGGCTCGGAGAGATGGACGCTTGATCGAGAAAACGCTCTGCACCTGTATGGGGTTTAGAATTCATGCCAATAATTGATGCAGTAAGTTTGGATCGCATCTGTGAACCGATTTCAGAAGATCTGAAACGGGTAGAATCTAAACTACTTGAACGAACGGCAAGCACTTACGATTTCGTGGATGTCGCCGTCCAGCATGTTATTGAAGGTGGAGGCAAGCGTCTACGTCCCATTTTGTTGCTTTTATCCTCGAAAGCGTGTGGTTATCAGGGGGAAGCAAGGCATCATTTTGCCGCGCTGGTTGAGCTTATTCATGTGGCTTCGCTGGTGCATGATGACGTGATTGATGAGGCCCCCCTGCGTCGAGGACGGGAGACACTTCATGCAAAATGGGGGAATAAAGTTGCGGTTCTGGTAGGTGACTATCTGCACGCTCATATTCTTTCGATGCTGGTAGCTTATCCCACGAATGAACGGGTTCTTCATCTCATTGCAGAAGCCACACAAGCGATGTGTGAAGGAGAGGTCATACACGCATACAAAAAACGGGATTTCGATATATCCCAGGATGATTACCTCAAGATTGTTAGTCTCAAGACGGGTAAACTCATCGTGGCTGCGGTCGCTATCGGAGCTGCATTGGCAAACAAACCCAAATATCTGGAAGTAATGACTGACTATGGCACATGCCTGGGAGTCGCCTTCCAGGTTATCGATGACCTTCTTGATTTCACTGCTGATGCCGAAGCCTTCGGTAAGCAACCGTTCAACGATCTGCGTGAAGGCAAGCTCACCCTCCCCTTGATTTATACTCGCGATCGATGTTCTCCTGCTGAACTGAAGAACTTCAAGGAAGTGTTTCTCACAGAGACAAGAACTGAGGATCAGATCTCTTGGCTTGGACAGTTGCTTGAGA
Organism: Candidatus Poribacteria bacterium; assembly: GCA_024278235.1. Lineage (GTDB taxonomy): Bacteria > Poribacteria > WGA-4E > JAJRTO01 > JAJRTO01 > JAJRTO01. The sequence continues at coordinate 12,550 of JAJRTO010000324.1, read as the reverse complement.
AACATGGTGCAAAAGAGTATGTCATACGGATTGCGGGGGAATACACAGAGCGTGCCAAGAAAGCTCTTGGCGGGCTTGAACCATCACCTGCATGTAGAGCACTGGAACAGCTTGCTGATTATGTCATTCTACGAGATCATTGAGCAAGCATCCGAGAACCTCTCTAAATCAATCACCGGGAGTCGGCAATCGAGGATTGTTTGATCCGTTAGATTGGAGATACATCATGCAACGCCAGTTTCGTTTCCTGGTTGCAGGTCTTTTCATGTTAGTAGCGATTGGTGTATTGGTCGCAGTCGGTATACGAAGCACAGGGATGCGTCACTTTACACCCGATCAGTTGGTCGCCTATGATGAACCTATCCACGGTGGTATTCAGGTGGATGGTTTCGTCGTTGTCGGCAGCACGATAGAGATGGGTAACCTCAAACTTCGGTTCCAGGTTACCGATCAGGAACAAAATGCCAAAGTGAGTGTGATCTACACAGGCATCAAACCTGATTCTTTCAAGGAAGGTGAAGGTGTCGTCGTTGAAGGCACCTACGATCGTGCAAAACGGGAGATCCAAGCGACAAAACTGATGACCAAATGCCCATCTAAATATGAGGCTGAACCGTCTGATGAGCAAGGAAAGTAAAAGATGACAGAATTAGGACGTATTAGCATTGTGCTGTCTGTGGTGAGTTGCCTTTGGGCCGTCCTGGCCCTCTCGATCGGCCTCAAACAGCGGCATGATCGTTTCATACGAAGCGGGCGGCATGGTATCATAGCCGCCTTCGTGCTTTCGAGCCTCGCCGTTATCGCCCTGGAATACGCGTTCTTAGTGCATGATTACTCGCTACGCTATGTATGGGAGCATTCCTCGCAACAGCAACCTCTTGTCTATCGCGTGACAGCCCTTTGGGGTGGCATGGCAGGTTCCCTGCTCTTTTGGTTCTGGCTGCTGTGTATTTGCGGTCTGATCCTCGTATGGCAGGCGTATCGGCAACGTGAACGTCTGATTGACTTTGCCCTCGTTCCACTTGCCATCACGCAACTATTCTTTGCCATTCTGACGACTGGGATTGTACGTGGTATGTCAGGCCCGTTTGAGGAACTGATGCGAACTGTTACAGACGGGCGTGGAATGAATCCTCTGTTGCAAACCCCGAGCATGGTGCTGCATCCACCGACACTCTACATAGGGTTCGTGAGCATGACGGTTCCATTTGCATTTGCGGTAGGCTCGCTGGCCTCAGGCGGTGGAGGAAGCCGTTGGATCAGTCTCTCCAGGCGTTGGACGATCTTTGCATGGCTGTCGCTGGCGGTTGGTATTATACTGGGCGGTGGCTGGGCTTATGGCGAGTTAGGTTGGGGTGGCTACTGGGCCTGGGATCCCGTGGAGAACGCCTCTCTCATGCCGTGGCTCCTCTCCACAGCTTTCTTGCATTCGGTGATGGTCCAGGAACGGCGCAACATGCTCAAGATCTGGAATCTCCTCCTGATCGTGTTGGCGTTCGAGTTCACACTCTTTGGGACTTTCATCACTCGTAGTGGGATTATCTCTTCGGTGCATGCCTTTGGTCAATCCGATATAGGTCACTACTTCCTCGGATTTATCGTGCTCTCCGGGGCGGGGGTTGCAGCTCTGATGATCCTTCGTTGGGACCAGTTGCAAAGCCCGAACCGGCTCGACTCGTTCCTTTCACGCGAGAGTGCTTTCCTACTCAATAACTGGTTGCTGGTCGGGATGACCGCTACGACGCTCTGGGGAACCATGTATCCGATCCTTTCTGAAGCCGTTACAGGGGACAAGATATCGGTTTCTGAGCCTTTCTTCAACAAGGTCAATGTCCCTCTCGGCCTGGCAATGCTGATCATGACAGGTATCGGCTCCGTGATCTCCTGGAAGAAAGCTACCGCTTCGAACTTCCGCCGTGCGTTCCTGTGGCCGACGATACTGGGTCTCGTTGGAGCTGTTATCTCCGTGGGATTGTTTTCATACACAGGTTATCCGATTGCTACCCTAAGCATGTTCTACACTTTCCTCTGTATCTTTGCTGCGATCTTCGTGTTAGCGATCACTCTGATCGAGTTCCATCGGGGGGCATGGTTGCGTATGAAACGCGACGGTAGTAATCCTATCACAGCGACGATCACGCTGATCAGTCGGAATAAACGCCGCTATGGAGGATACATCGTTCACATCGGTATCGTGTTCATCTTCATCGGCATCCTGGGGTCGAAGGGGTATCAGAGATCGATAGTACGGAAACTCGCCCCTGGTGAATCCACCTCGATTGCAGGTTTCGATATACGTTTCGATAAACAGTTCACTCAGCAGAAATCGCATGTGTTGCTTGAGGGGGTTGAACTCGCCGTATCCAAAGAAGGAAAACAGATCGGTACGATGCGTCCTGCACGTGGCCATTATAATCTACCTGACCAGCAGCCAACCACAGAAGCCGCGATGCGCCGCCGATTGCGCGGTGACCTTTACGTTGCCTATGGTGGGATGGAAGAGGACGGACAGACACGACTCCAGATCTACTACAACCCACTGGTCAGCTTCGTCTGGATCGGTTCATTCATCATGCTGTTCGGAGGAGTTGTGTGCCTTGCGCAAGGCAGCTATCAGCGTAAGGATTTTGGCTCAGGAAACTCAGGAAAGGCATAAGGTGAGGCGTCATGTTGGTCTTGTGGTTCTTGATACTTAGTGTCCTTTTAGTTGGATATATTGTTTACCCCTGGTTACGCGAATCACAGCCGCTCTATCAAGAACTCGATGCGGTGGACGAATTGCTCTTGGAACGCGAAAGAACCTATACGGCGCTCATCGATCTTGATTTCGATTATGAAGCAGGGAAACTCTCAGAAGCTGATTACGAGGATTTACGCCAGCAACTGCTGAGTGAAGCTGCCCAGGTTTTGGCAAATATCTACAGGATCTCCCAGAGGAAGCAGCCGACAGCCGTTGGCTCTCGGTCTGACGATCTGGTGGAGGCCGCGATTTCTCGTTACAAACAGAAGCGTAAGGCGTAAAATCCATTACACACCCACGATTTCATGATTCAAGGGTGTGGCAACCCTGATGGGGAACAACTATGAAATACCTACCACTACTGATACTCCTCTCCCTGGCACTCGCACTTCCCACGGTAGCAGCAACTGAGGATACGGGTTCGATTCATGGGATTCTGAAGAATGCCACGACAAATCAGATATTGGCCAATCATGAAGTCATCCTGGAAAAGCACGTAGAAGAGCCAGAGCCAGAGCAAGAGCCAGAGCAAAGCGTCACAACGACAGACGCTGATGGTCAATTCAGGTTTGACGCACTTTCTATACAAAACGGCGTCCACTACATGCTTCGGGTTGTCTATAAGGAAGCGCCCTATACGCGCGAATCCATCCATCTGACCGCTCAGGAACCTGAGCAGACGATCGAACTGAATGTCTACGACACCAGCGATGACATATCGAAGGTAAAGGTTCTCGAGCATCAGGTGTGGTTTGCACGTATGCCGCAGTTCCCTGCCGCCGGACAAATACAGGAGTTCATCCGAATCAATAATACGGGAAACACGGCCTATATGGATAGTAACGGGATCGGTTTCCGTATCGGGCTTCCCGAGCAGCACCAGCATGCGCAGAGTCTGGATCCGGGCCTGAAAAATATACTTGTGGTCCAGGGCAACGAGATGCTTTATCAGCAGCCGCTCCCACCCGGGGAGACAATCCTCGCCATTAGCTATGTGATCCTCGCTCAGGAGCATGCAGAACTGAGCCGTCCCATTCTCTTCGATACGGATATGTTCTGGCTGTTTGTTTCTGATCCCTCTTTACGCCCGGTAGACCAGGAATTCCAGGAAAATGCACCCAGAGATGTCCAGGGACAGACCTATCTGACGTACCGGGCGGATGGTGTGAAGCAAGGGCAAATGCTCTCCCTACACCTCTCTCCCACGTCGGCTGAGCTCCCCGTAGAAGAGGGTGGCACAACGTCAGGCGACAGCTCTGTCCTCTGGTTCGCCACGATCATCGCTTTGGCCTTTATCATCATTGGATTGGTATTGTGGTTGGGAAAACGACAACCATCAAAGGTTTCCTCTCCCGCCACCGATAGTGATGCTATCCAGGTGCAACATCTCAGTCAGAAGGAACTCGAACAGCTACGCGATGCACGGCTGGAATTGATCGTCCATCTGGATGAGTTGCTGGAAGCAAACAAAATATCCGAGAAATTGCATGCTCAATTACGTGATGAACAGAAAGAGCATCTCGCTCTGATCCTCCGGCAGATGGAAGATTCCTGATGTGTCCCTGAAAACATGCTCCAGGCACTCTCGATTACCAAACAACTTGGACATCATCGTGTCTTACAGGGACTGGATCTCTTCGTGGATGCCGGTGAAACTGTCGTGATCTTCGGCGCAAACGGCGCGGGAAAAACCACCCTGATACGGATTCTTTCGACACTCCTTCGCCCGGATCAAGGAGAAATATACGTTCGTGATCACAAGGATCAGAGGCCAAGAGCCCTTCCGCGAGACCATATCGGTTTGATTTCCCATGAACCGCTTGCTTATCTCTCCTGGACTCCCTACCAGAACCTGCGTTTTCTGGCCCACATGTATCGAGTGAGTGATCCGGAATCGCGCATCCTGCATCTTCTGGACTACGTGGGCCTCCTCATCTATGCACATGAACCTCTGCAACACTTCTCGCGCGGTATGACGCAACGTTTCATGATCGCGCGTGCCTTGATTCACAATCCACCGCTACTGCTGTTCGATGAACCTTTCAGTGGTCTGGACATACGGGCCCAGGAATTTGTCACACAGTTGATCAAGGACGAAAAACAGATGCAGAAGGGAATTCTACTCACAACGCACGTCACCGCACTGGGGTATGCTGTTGGGGATCGATATCTGGTGCTGACGGATGGTCGTTTGGAATCCCTCGGCTGCTCCGGAGAACTCTCTCTTGAGGCACTTCAGAAAGGCTATCAGGAGCTTCTCGAATCATGAATCAACTCTACAAGATCGCCCACCTTGTTCGGAAAGATATGACCATGCATCTTCAGAACAAGGAAACTGCCATCTTGATCTTCCTGTTCAGCCTACTTGTGGTGCTCGTCTTCTCTTTTGCATTCGGGCCGATATTTCCTCAGGATCTGGTGGAACGTGGCAAGCTGGCGGGGAGTGTCCTGTGGGCCTCTTTTGCCTTTGCGGGAGTGATCGCCATGTCACGCTCCTTCGCCCAGGAGCAGGAGCATGGGGCTCTGCAAGGGATTTTGCTCACAGGGATAGATCCTGCGAACCTTTATCTGGCCAAGGTGATCAGCAACACCCTGTTTCTCATTGTACTGGAGGCGATGTTAGCTCCGATCACGCTGGTACTGATGGGTGTCATGGATATGCTGGGTATCATGGACATGTTTCAACTGCTCGGGGTCATCGCGCTTGGCACGCTCGGATTCTCAGCAGTTGGAACGATCCTGGCGGGCATGGCGAATGCCGGGATGGGAAGAGAAAGTTTCCTGTCAGTGCTCCTGTTTCCTATGATATTTCCTGTTGTGATCGGCGCTTCGAGGTCAACCATTGCCCTGCTTACCTACCGCGAATTGGAACGACGCGGCATCTCCAATCAGGGGATCATGGACAGCAATTGGCTCCTATTACTGATCGTCTATAGTCTGGTCTTCCTTGCTGTCTCGTATCTACTGTTTGAGTATGTGATCGAACAGTAACTCTATCAAAAGAGTTGTTTGTCGGTAATCCTGGCGAGTTGCTATATATTATGTATGGAAGGAGATGATATTGCAGATCGAGAAGCTACTTGGCATTGTCATCACTCTACTGATGGTCCTCTCGATCCTACTTGTTTTCTCTTACGCACCGGAAGAGAAACAGATGGGAATTCCCCAGAGGATCTTTTACTTTCACGTGCCTGCGGCCTGGAACGCATTCCTCGCTTTTGCGGTGACTTTTGCCACAAGTATCGCTTATCTATGGAAACGGAGTGAAAAACAGGACAGCCTGGCGGTGGCATCTGCCGAGATTGGCTTTGTCTTCTGCACGATTGTCCTGGTCTCCGGGCCCATCTGGGCTAAAGCCACATGGAACACATGGTGGAACTGGGAACCGCGACTCACCACGACTTTGATTCTCTGGCTTCTATACGCAGGCTATCTCGTGCTACGTACTGCCTTCACCGATGATCGGAAGCGCAACTATGCAGCCGTTCTCGGCATTCTGGCTTTTGTAAACGTGCCGGTCGTTTATTTCTCCGTGCGCTGGTGGGGCAGCATCTTGCATCCCGTTGATGTCATCAAACCGACTCGGGTTGAGATGGATCCGAGGATGCGAATCGCTTTCTTTGTCTCGCTTTTCACATTCACACTCTTCTATATCTACCTGCTACTACTTCGTTACCGAGTCGAACGTGTTTCCCAACAGGTTGAGAAAATCCAGCAACAAACTCTACAACAGCAGCAGGTTTAAGCAGGAGTCTCTTATGAACTATTTTATCGGAGCCTATATCTTTATCTGGTTGCTACTCATGGGCTACACTATTTTCTTGCATCAGAAACAAAACCGACTGCAACGCACGCTTGAATTCTTAAAGGCGCTGATCGAAAAGCACGAGTAAGGAGCGTGGATCAACGTTAAATCCACGCGTTGTGCATTACTTTTTGCGGTATCGAGGAGTCAGACTCCAATGAACAACCAATTATATGATGTTGCAGTCATTGGTGGTGGCATCGTGGGGATGGCAACAGCGATGGCACTCACACAGGACGTGCATCCCTCCCTCGTTGTTCTGGAAGCTGAGGATCAACTTGCTGCCCATCAGACAGGAAACAACAGCGGTGTTATCCATTCAGGTCTCTATTACAAACCAGGGTCCCTGAAAGCTCGTAACTGCGTTGAGGGACGGGAAGCGATGTACCGCTTCTGCCAGGATCATGGCATTCCTCATGAACGATGTGGCAAGGTGGTCGTTGCCACTCATGAGGATGAGTTGCCCGCTCTCGACAAACTGGAGCAACGGGGGCATGCCAATGGTCTTCAAGGCTTGAAAAGATTGACGGCTGAAGAAATCGAGGAATATGAGCCTCACGTTGCAGGCATTGCGGGTCTCCTGGTTCCGGAAACAGGGATCATCAACTATACGAACGTCGTTCAGGTGTTCGCAGACCAGGTGCGCGAAAACGGAGGCGACATTCGGACCAAGACCCAGGTTCGTGGCATCGCATCTCATTCTGACGAATGGGTCCTTGAAACAACACAAGGCGAAGTCCATTGCCGTCATCTCATCAACTGTGCAGGACTGCAATCCGACCGCATTGCTCGGCTCTGTGGAGCGGAACCCGGTTTGCAGATCATCCCTTTTCGGGGCGAATATTACGAACTGAAGCGCGAGCGCTGGCATCTGGTGAAGAACCTTATCTATCCGGTGCCGGATCCCAGATTTCCCTTCCTCGGCGTGCATTTCACCCGGATGATCGACGGAGGTGTGGAAGCAGGGCCGAATGCCGTACTCGCCTTCAAGCGCGAAGGTTATCGGAGATCAAGCTTCTCGTTTGCGGACACACGACAGATGCTGCTCTATAGTGGGTTCTGGAAAATGGCGCGTCGATATTGGCGGATGGGGTTTGGCGAATTTTATCGGTCATTCTGCAAACGGAGCTTTGTGCGGGCATTACAGAAACTCATCCCTGAACTCAGTTCGAGAGATGTGCACCGAGCCGGAGCCGGGGTTCGGGCCCAGGCCGTTGATCCAGATAAGCTGCTCGTCGACGATTTCCGGATCCTGGAAGATGAACGGATGATTCACGTGCTAAACGCGCCGTCTCCCGCTGCGACTGCCTCGATCAGCATCGGTAAAACCATCGCCGGGATGGCTGCAGAGAACTTTGACTTAACCTGACACGATTCTTTGCGGTTTCAGCGTTCGATTTCAGATGCATCCCCTGTCACCTGCCACATTCGTAAACCATCGAAATCGAAGTTGAAGTCGAGGATGTGGACTCCCGATTCTTGAAGAACCCGCCGGACTCGATGTTCCTGATCGGGTGCACAGTAGAACAGAACGCAGCCGCCCCCTCCGGCCCCGCATGCTTTTCCTCCCAAAGCCCCGTTGGCGAGAGCCGTGTCGAAGAGCGCATCTATCTGGGGATTTGTGACGGATGGGTGCAGTTTTTTCTGGTTCTCCCAGTTCTCACTCAGAAGTTGTCCAAATGTCTTTAGATCCGCCTGAAGTAGTGCAACCTTCATTTCATCGGCAATCTGTTTGAGGCTGCGCAACGCATCCAATGTCTGTGCATCTCGTGATTTGTAGGCGTTGACGACATTTTGATGGATATCTCCTGAGAGACGCGACTTTCCCGTGTAACAGAGTACCAGGTTCTTCTCCAGCTCACAGAGCGTATCCGGATCGACCCAGAGCTTCGAGGTGCGGACTTTCTCCCCTTCGAACTCCATGAAATTGATGCCACCGATGGCGCTTGCATAGTGATCCTGCTTGCCACCTAAGATATCCAGTTCCTTACGCTCAATAGAACTTGCCAGTTCCGCATACTCATAGGGCAACAGTGTTCTCTTGTTGAACCGGCCGAGGACACCCACCAGCGCGACCCCCATCGCAGCGGACGTGCCAAGCCCACTTCCTGGTGGTGCGACGGATTGAGTGATCAGGTCGAAGCCGCCCTGTTCAATTTGCATATGCCGGATCGCCGCTTTGACCAGATCGATGTTCCCATCGTACTCCAGTCGGCGGATGTCCTCTGCCTCCACAAAACTATCAAAATCGGCTGAGTAGATGCTCACACTGCGATCCAACTCACGCTCCAACTGACCTCGGCCGGGGCCACGCTTCGGAGCAACCGTCGCATATGAGTAGACATTAATCGTCGCATTTACCACCAGCCCTTTTGATTCTTCTGTAAACAGTGCAACGTCTGTCCAGCCTCCGGCGAAATCGATGCGTACCGGCGCACGTGAACGAATCAACATGTTAGCCTCCTTATCGTCTATCGATCAGTTTACAACAGCGTCCAACCGTTTGGAGTTCACCCACACAGAACAATCTGTTCTTCGCTTCCAGGCTCCGAATATCAGAATAATGATACACTTGAGCCACTTCTTTTCCATCTACAACGATTGGTGTCGGTTGCTCGATGACGAAATCCGCAAAGTGAGGGGTGTTGAAAGCCACATACGCCAGTCGTAACGATTCAATTTGCCTCGGGTATCGTCGAGACAGATCAGGGAATAAAACGATACCGGTATCCACCTGATACATCCCCTGCTTCTCGTCTATATTCATGGTCTTGACTGGACACTCAATGATAGCGCGCATCCGCGTGTCTGTGTTTCGGATCTCAGTTTGAGCAACAATGGGAAGGCATTGCCGGGTCGCCTCCAGGATCTTCTCTTTGCTATCCAGTTCCTGTAAGCTCTCAGCTTCCCGGATTTCGAATATGGTTCCACCCCAGATATCCGGGCCGTCGATATATTGGATATAGTTCTGGTTGCAGTGGGCATATCTGCGAAAGATCGCCACGTGATCCGTACCGAAAACCGGCAGAAAATCATAGTTTGGGTTCTGAAAGAGATCCTTCTCGGCGAACGTATGCTCACTCTTACAGGAGGCCGTCTGATAGTAATCCGCCTGGTGTCCGCCGTTCATATCGATCAGCCGGCATCGCGACTCGATCCAGAAACGTGGTGCGTTACCATTGCCCCTGGTGCAGATAAACGACCGAGAATAGTCGAGACAGTTCATGGATGTCCTTTCCTCCGTGATGGCGTCGTTTCCTCAACACTTCCTATGTCAAGTCCATTATAGACATCTGGGGGGCAATGTCAACTGAAAACCCCTATCGCTCAAGGGAAGGGCAGATGGGGCGTCCGCCATTCTTGCCCAGATCCTCTTATCCTTGATCACACTGGCAGGAGATGATACAATGCAACGGATGTCAAGCCCGGAATATCTCTCGATGCCAAAGAAGACTCCATTTCCTACCATAAAACTCCTGCTGTTTGCGTTCGTTGCCGTGCCATTGAATTGCCTATGGGTCATCGATACCGGCATCGTGGGGCACGGCACCAACTTTACGCGTGTCTCCCTCTTCATGAACACTATCTTTGTACTGTTTGTTCTGACCTGGCTCAACATCTTCTTCAGGCGTTGGCTCCCCAAATTTGTTCTTCAGAAGGAAGATCTACTGCTCCTGTATGCCATGCTGAGCGTATCATCCGGCATCGCGGGACATGACATCATCCAGAGACTCTATCCTTTGCTCGGACATGCCTTCTACTTTGCGACACCAGAAAACGAGTGGGCTGAGCTTTTCCACGCATACGTCCCAAAGTGGCTTGTCGTGACAGACAAGAGCGTGCTGGCCGGTTACTACAAGGACAGTGCTTATCTTGCGAACAGTTTATACATCCAGGAGCATCTCAGAGCATGGCTGATCCCTTCGCTCGTATGGGCCACCGTCGTCATCGCGTTTGTGTTGTCTCTGCTGTGCATCAGCATCCTGCTCCGTCGTCAGTGGATAGAACATGAACGACTCTCCTATCCATTGGCACAGATCCCTCTGGAGGTGATCGAAAAGGGCACAAATCTATTCCGAACGCGGCTCCTGTGGATAGGATTCGCCATCGCTGCGGGGAGGGATCTGATCAATGGGCTTCACTACCTTTATCCCGCTGTGCCAACACTCCTGCACGGGCGTTTCATGCTGAGCCAATACTTCACCAGTCGGCCCTGGAATGCGCTTGGCTGGGTTCCCATCGAGTTTCACCCCTTTGTGATAGGTTTGGCGTATTTCATGCCCTTAGAGATGTCTTTTTCCACCTGGTTTTTCTATTGGTTCTGGCGGTTTGAGAGGATCGCGGGAAGTGTCATTGGAGTTCATGCCTTGCGCGGCTTTCCATTCGTGTGGCAACAATCCATTGGGGTTTGCTTTGTCATCCTCGTTTCCGCACTCTGGATGTACCGGCACCAAGCGTTCCAAATCGTCCAGAGTATTCTGGGGAAAAGGGATTCCTCGGAACTACGCACAAATCGCCGGGCAATCGTGGGGCTTCTGCTCAGTTTCGGTTATCTTATAGGATTCTGTTATTGGATTGGTATGCAAGTGTGGGTTGCGGTGTTGTTTTTTCTGATCCTCCTTTCCGTCTCCACGGTTGTCACGCGCATCCGTGCGGAGCTTGGCTATCCGATGCATGACCTGGCGTTTCGTCCAGAGGACATTCTGGTGACAGCTCTGGGTACGAAGCGGATCGGTCCCAGGGATTTAACACTGTTCGCCTATCTTCACTTCCTGACTTACGCTCATAGAAGCAACCCTCAGCCTCATCAACTGGAGGCATTCAAGATAGCGGACAAATTAGAATTCAGGATAGACAAGCAGTTGATCGTTGCGATGGTATTGGCGATAGTCGTAGGTTCGTTGGCGGCATGTTGGGCTTACTTACACACGGCATACAAGTTCTGGGGAAGTACCTGGGATGGTTGGCCGATGTTCAACAAGTTGCAGAACTGGCTTACATATTCGCGTTCGACCGATGTTCGGTCACTGCTGTGGATGGGGGTGGGAGCGTGCATGGGTGGATTCTTTATTCTCATGCGCCGCATTTTCATCTGGTGGCCGTTCCATGCAGCGGGGTACGTGGTTGGAGGAACATGGTCCCTGAACTTGCTTTGGTTTTCGATATTCGTGAGTTGGCTTATAAAGTGGATCATCTTGAAGTTTGGTGGCCTGAAACTCCACCGAAAGGCGATGGCGTTTTTCATGGGGCTTGTTCTCGGTCAGTTTATCATGACGAGTTTCTGGGGGTTACTGGGCACGATCCTGGGACGATACATGTATCGCTTCATATAGCATTTCCCGGTGTTTCATATTGGCATTAGACTCCGGCAGAGAAATCTGAAAATCGAAGGAGGCATCGCACATGGGCACTGACAGCGTACTGATACAGAGAGAGTTCACTCCACTACCCCTCGGCAGCATCCGACCCGACGGCTGGCTCCGCAGGCAACTCAGGATCCAGGCAGATGGGTTGAGCGGGCATCTGGACGAGTTCTGGCCCGACGTCGCGGACAGCGGCTGGATCGGCGGACAGGCCGAAGGATGGGAACGTGGCCCCTACTGGCTCGACGGCGTGATCCCGCTCGCGTTCCTGCTCCGGGATGAGATACTGCTGACCAAGGTTCACCGTTGGGTCAATTCCATCCTCGCCCATCAACACGAGGATGGATGGCTCGGACCGATCAGAGATATCCGCTATGGCGAGCGTTACCAGGCGTATGATCCCTGGCCGGTGTTCGTCGCGCTCAAGTCGCTCACTCAATACCATGAGGCGACGGGGGACGAGCGCGTACCTGCGGCAATGGAGCGATTTTTCCGCCGGCTGAATTTGCTGCTGGACGAGAAACCGCTCTTCGTCTGGGGCAAGTCGCGCTGGGCGGATCTGGTGCTGATGCACCAACCTGCGGGTGACGGAGTTTCCGCTGCTCAAGCCTCGATGCGATTGAAAGGAGTTCCCAGCAAATA